>NZ_CALLDG010000143.1 GCF_937999985.1 uncultured Corynebacterium sp. | reverse complement strand
CTGAGGCCAGTTGAAAGAGGACTGCACCTGGTTTACAGGCAGGAAAGGCAAAGAAAGGAACATCACCATGCCGATGAGGCCGGAGATGATGGACGCTAACTTTAGTTTCCCTGTTGGCTGCTGAACTTTAGACACAACAGGTAATTGTAGGCCACGGTCGGGCTAACACAGAACTCAATTAGCCTATTCGCCGGGATTCCTGTTAATTCCTGTTACTCAGGAAGCTTTTTGTGACGCCGCCTACAGTGTGTGCGGCGCCTGGGCTCTTTTGGTGCGCGCGGCTGACGTTGCTGACCTTTGGTTTGCTGAGCTGTGGGTTGCCTAGCGCTGGGCTACCTAGTGTTGTCTGCCTAGCGCTGGCGCACTGCGATGACAAACGGTCCGACCTGGTGCAAATTCCAGCCCTCGGAGAACGCGGAGGCGTCGAAGTGGATCGCGCGGAAACGCACGTTCGGCTGGCTGGGGTAGAGGTCATCTGCCACCAGGTAGGTAAATGTGCCGTCGGCGGTGGTGCTGTCAGCGCCGTCGGTGTCGTCGGCGCCGTCACTGCTGCTATCGGGGGAATCCAACTGCCCGCGCATGAGTAGCGCATCGGGTGCCTTCCACCCATTTGCCTTCTCTGCGTTGTCCATCGCAGCCAGCAGGTCCTTGGGGTCCGTGATCTTGCTCCAGCCCTCGATCTCCTCGTTACGGCGAGCGAAGTCGCCCAACGGGTTGGCATAGTGTGAGGTAAAGGCCTGGTAGGCGTGGTACGGATAGTAGGCCATGAAGCTCTTCTCGTCCGTGAGCAGCACCTTGCCGGATCGGCCGCCGAGCTCCTCGGAGAGCACCTCGTCTACTTGCGAGTAGTACACGGCGGAATCGCCCGGAAGCTTGTCCGCACGTTTCCCATCACCGTCGGTATCGGTGTAGGCGGTGTCGATGTGGTTCTCGTGTTCGAGGGGGATCTGCGTTGCATAGTGAATGCCGCATACGGCCATCATGATAGCCATCACCCGGCTGATCAGTACGCCATTCCCAGACTTGCGGCCCGCCGCAACCGTCAGTTGTGGGACATACACCAGTCGCCAATCTGCGATGGCCAGCACGCCCGAAACGGCGAGGATAATGCTAATTGGTACGGCCATGCGGAAGCCCAGCAGCGTGGTGCCGAAGACTGTCATCAGCAGCGACAGGATCACCCATGCGTAGCAGACGAGCAGGCCGAGCGTCAGGGCGCGAACGTCGCCGTCTTTACGGCGGAAAACCATCCAGATCAGCGCGATGATGGAGAGGATGCCAATGGCCGCAGACTCGAAGAATGGGGTGGGCACCTGTGTGGCAACTTCCGGCAGGTAGTGTTGCGCGGTGCTGGTGGATCCATGAGTCTGGGTGACCAGGCTCCATAGGTATGGTGCCCAGCCCAGCAGGGCGATGGCGATGGAGCCTGCGCCGATTGCCGCCAGGCGGATCAGCGGTTTGATGCCGCGCACCATAATTGCGCCGACTACTGCGAGTACCACTACCGTCAGGGCGGATGCGGCTGTGTACAGCGTATAAAGGTTGGCCGAAAGCCCCAGATAGATGATGGATCCGACGAGCGCGGTGCGCCCTCCGTGCAGCGCGCGCCGGGCGAGGACAAACGCCGGTGCCATGCCCATTGCCACAATCGCCGCGTAGGGTTCATCGCCGCCGACTGTCAGGGTAACCGTCACGGTCACTAGTGCCAGCGCGCTGGCGATAGGCAGTGAACCGCAGATGCGTTGCCACACCGGCACCAGCATGCTGGCGGCCATCGCCATCGTGATGAGCGCCCAGGGTTGCATTGCCACCCAGCCGGACAGGCCAAAGGTACGGGCGAACAATCCGCCGCTGAAGAACCACAGGCCAGGGTAGAAGGAAGGCTGGTCGATGTATGCCATGTCCTCCCAGCCCAGATGGTCGGTCATGCGGGTGAGGAATTGCGTGCGAAACGCCTGGTCTACGCTGATTCCGCCGAGGTAAAGCTGGGTTGCCGCCAGCGGGATGCCCAGCGCTGCCAGCACCAGAACGGCCGGCGCAAGGTGCATGATCAGCTGCAGTAGGACGGAGACCCACCCGCGCAGAGCTGGCCGTTGCGATCCTCGTGCACCTAAGCCCTTACCCAGCGTGCTTTTGCCCTGCGTACTTTTGCCCCGCGCGCCCTCGCCTCGCGAACCGGTAGCCTGCCCACTGAGCATCCACTTCGCCGGGTAGACCCACCAGTAGCAGGCTAATCCGGTGAGCACGACCAGGATGGTGATGGCCGCGGTAGTCAGTCCGCGCAGCACGAAGCTATTGGTAAAAGCGGGGAAGTTCGTGTGCGCCATCAGGTACCACCCCAGTGTGGTCCCGGCGAATGCAAGCGCACCGGTCACAACGAGGCGCACGAGGGTCTGGCGGATGGACAGCGCGTCCTTGGTGAAGGGGACCGTCCGATCAGCCTGCGTGGCGGAACTTGAGCTCATTGCTTCATTCTTGCACACGCCCCGGACAACCCAAGCTGTCCGAAGCCGTGTGCGCGGGTCGCGTCCGTCACGCCCTGCTCAGTCAGCGCAGCATGATTGCCCTAATCCCGGAGTGGAATCCGTCGCGCAGGCCTACGCGCTGCGTTTCGGAGAGCGTGTACTCGTGCAGAGTCTCGCAAGCAAACTGCAGCAGTGGCCGGTCGATCTCCGGGGGCAGCCCGCCACCCGAGAGCAGGTGAGCGTTGTCGCGCTGTTCCTCGTTCGCCACGTTGTCGTACCACCACACAGCGTACTGCTGGCCAATGTCGGAGGGGCTCTGTTCGCCCGCGGTCGCCCACACCTCGTTCGGCAGCGGCACGTAGCGGCTGCGCAGCTTGCGGTGGCGCGCCATCATGCCGGGGTTCGGGCGCGGCTTCGGCTTGGGTACTTCTGTTTCTTGTGCTTCTGCTGTCTTATTTTGTGACGCCGCCGTGCCCGGCTCGGCCGCCGCCTCAGCCGACGTATTGGGCTCCGTCGCTGCGGGTTGTACGCTGTCTGCATTTCGTGCAGTTTCGGCTGCATCCACCGCCTCAGCTGCAGTTTCCGTGGCGGGCTGGGTTGCCGGGGTTGGGGTGGCCTCCTGGTTCACGCTCGGATGGGTGGCGCCCCGGGAGGTAGCGGCAGGGCCACTGCGCACAGGTTCTGGGATCTGCGGAGTGTCTGCGGGGGCGTCTGCGGGGGCGCTGTCCCCGGCGATGCCATCTCCGGGAGCATCGGCGGCGGTGAGCACGCACGGACTCGAATCCGCGGGCTCTTCCGCATCGCCCAGGGGCTTATCCTCGGGCTGTTCGGGCTGCTCGCCGGCCGGTAGGGGGCCTTCCAGAACCTGCAGGCGCATGGTGTCGCGGAAGTCCTCGCGCGGGTCCAGGATCGTGGTCGTATCGCAGGCGAAGCGCAGGGCGGAGGACATGGAATCCCAGCCGAAGCCGTATAGGTGCACACGGATGCCTGCGGCGACGGCTTCTTCCACACCGGGCAGCATGTCGGCGTCACCAGATACGAGCACGATGTCGGATACCTGGCGCTTCATTGCGGCGATAACGATGTCGGCGACCAGGCGCGTATCCACTGCCTTTTGGGTGCGGCGGTCGCCCCATTCGATCAGCTGTCCCGCGCGCAGTTGCACGCCTGGCTCGCTGCGCAGGGAGCGCTGGTAGCGGTGGGGGCCGGAATCGGGGATGCCGTCGTACCAAAACTGCCGGTGAACGGGCTGTTTCAGCTGGTCCTGGATCATCTGGCCGAGGACTGCCACGACCTCCGGTAGGTCGATCTCTAACTGGGCGCGAGCCCCGGTGTCCCAGGAGTTATAAAAGCTTGCTAGCAGGTAAGACGTGTCGACATAGACCTGTGTGCGTTCCAACATTGTTCATTGCTCTTTTCGTTTCGTTCGTAACTAGTTCTTGCGTGTTCTTTCCCTCTAGCATGCCTGAAAACTCTGTTGTATGGTTAGTTACACAAGTAACCAACTAACTAACTAAGTGTGTTGAGGATGCGCTGAAGCGCAGAGCGCACTGGGAGCTCGTTAAGTCGCCCACGGAAGGAGGTGCCTCATGAATGAATCGTCGACTCCGCTTTTTCAGCAGGTCGCAGACCTCATCGCGGACGCGATCGTGGATGGGTCGCTTCCTGAGGGCGAACGCGCGCCATCGACTAACGAACTCGCAGAATTTCACAGCATCAACCCCGCAACCGCCAGAAAAGGGTTGGCGCTACTTGTCGATCAGGGCGTGTTGGCCAAGAGGCGTGGCGTGGGAATGTTCGTTGAACACGGCGCCCGCGGGCGAATCCTGGCCCTGCGTAAGGAGGCCTTCGCGGCCAGCTACCTGGTTCCCCTCGTCGACGAGGCCGCCAAGTTGGGCATGAATCGCACACAGTTGAAAACCCTCATGGACAAAGTCGCAGAAAGTCGAGGACTCTACGAATGATTGCCACTACGTATCCCGACGCAGCCTCTGGCGTCGCCCCTGATATCGAGCTGCGTGATGTCAGGCGCAGGCTCGGCTCCACTCACGCTCTTGATGGCGCGACGGCCTACCTGCCGGGTGGCCGCGTCTACGGCCTGATCGGCCGCAACGGCGCCGGTAAGACGACTCTGCTGCGCACAATTGCCGGGCAACTCCGCGCCAAGGGCGAAGTCCTTATTGGCGGCCAGCCGGTGTACGACAACACGGAAGTACTTAACAGCTTGATCCTGTCTGGCCCCGATGTGCCGTGGCCTTCGGATATTAAGGTCAAGCACTTACTCAGTGTGGTAGCTGCTCGCTGGGAGACCTGGGACCAGCGCTATGCGGACCAGCTCTGCGAGGATTTCGAGGTCGATACGCGCAAACCCCTGTCTAAGCTCTCGCGCGGACAGAAGTCCCTGGTCTCGATCGTCATTGGTCTGGCTGCGCAGTGCCCCGTCACTCTCCTCGATGAGCCCTACCTGGGCCTTGACGTGCAGAATCGCGAGCTGTTCTACAAACATCTCTTGCAGGACGTGGAGCGCAACCCGCGCACATTCATCCTCTCTACCCACCACGTCGACGACGCTGCTCGCATCCTCGATTCCGTCGTCCTCCTCGACAAGGGCCGCATTACGGGAGTCGGCACCCTCGACGCCATCACTGAACGCATCGCGATCCTCTCTGGCTCCGCCGCGGCCGTCGAAGCCACGCTCGGGGAACTGGGGGTTGCTGATTCTCTTCTTAGTGACGCCACGTCCTCCGGCCTACGCCGGGTAGTCCTTGACGCTCACGGGTCGGAGGCCGATAGCGTGCGGGATCTCGCCGCCCGCATCGAGGGCAGCGGAGTGCGCGTAACCAGCGCGGACCTGGAGCAGGCGGTGCTCGCGCTGACCGGAAGGGAGTTCTAGCCTTGGAGACCACCTACCGACCCCTGCCCTGGGGAACGCACTGGAAACTGGCCATGCGCCAGCTGCTGCCTAAAGCTGGGAACCTTGGTCTTAGCACCGTGTTCATCCTGCTGATCCTCTTCTTCGCAATGGGCGGCGAGGAAATCAACGGGTTCAAGCTGGGGATATACCTACTATTTGGGATTTCGCTGGGGCTGCAGCCGATCACCGCAGTGTGGGATAAAGCTCAGCTTCGCGCTTTGGGAATGAGCGTGACAGATATCCGCCGAAACCTCCTGATAGTCATGCCAATCGCATCGGCAGCCGTCTGCGGAGCGATGCTTTTAGGCTACGTTCTTTCGCTAATTTTCAATTGGCACATCCCGGCATTCTGGGTTGTCCTAGGATTGGTCTTCTTCGTGCATGTGGCCAGCATCATCGGGGCTCTGACACGTGTCGGGGATAATAGTGAGGTCGTCAAGGGTTCCACGAGCGATACCGAGGAAGACGAGACCGCCCAAGCGGATAAAGCCAAGTGGGCTGAATTGTTTAACGCGGAGACGAGGTGGCGTCAACAAGAAAAGAAGGGCAACAACCCCACGGCACTCAACTACCTCGCCTCCTGGCGGATCGATAGCTTCATGGCTTGGATGCACCTGGCTGGACTCATCGCGATAGTTATCGGTGTGATCGGTTGGTTCGCCTCCGGGCTAACGGCTAGTGGCGCGATGTGGCTGTATCCAGCAGCGATGATCCTGCTGGTAGCTGCCTACTACCTCGGGGAGACGCTGAACTCGAGCCTGCGCAATTGGCTCGTGCTTTCGGGTGACCGCCGCCGCTGGTACGCAACGGCTATGGGGCGGCTTACTTTATGGATGCCGGGAGTGGCCATATTGGTGCTGATCGGAACGGCGGAGTTCGCGCTATTTAGTGCGCTGTTTCCGGGGGCCGGCGATCTAGAACTGCACGTAGGCGGGAAGGGGCTGCTAATGACCTTGCTCGTTGCGACGACAGTGGCAATGGTCTTTGGCACGGTGGTAATCGTGAGTTTTTGGGTGAGCAACCGCTTCAGCGGATGGATGAGGTGGGTGGCCAGCCTGCTGGCCATCATGCTGATGTCTGCTGCGATGGCGGTAATCATCGTCTCGGTTCAAGAGATTGATGAGGTTGGGATCGACCTATTGGGGCCTGTTGGCGCAATCTTTGGAGCCGTGGGTGTGGTGACAGTGCTCGTATTCGCAGCGCTGCGATGGGGTATCGGGCGCTTCGATACGGCCCATGAATCAATCCAGGAGAATCTGGGTCTAAGCTCTGATGCCTAGAACACCCTGTGAAAATGCGTTGTGGCCTGCGGGTTTGTGTTTGGTGTGGGGTGTGTGTACATTAATCCAAGTCAGCGCGACACGGCGCCGCGAGTTACA
>NZ_CALLDG010000142.1 GCF_937999985.1 uncultured Corynebacterium sp. | reverse complement strand
GGTCGAGTTATCGGCCCCCTCCGTCTATTCCAAGGGGACGCTCTTGCTCCACGCCAACGCAGCACTGGCCTCACACGGCTTACGGGAACCAGCCGCCTTTCTCACGATTGACCAACGTCTCCGGTCAGTACATCTAGAGGCCAGCAACCTCGCCGATCACATACACCGCCGGCGAGCCAACCTCGTTAGCTTCGAAAGTTTCGGCCAGCGTACCCAGGGTGCAGCGGAATCCCCGCTGCTGGTCGGTGGTGCCCTCCTGGATCACGGCCGCCGGGGTGTCGGCCGCCAGTCCCCCGGCCTGCAGCTCCGCGGCAATCGCGGCCACGTTCCGCACGCCCATGATCACGCACAGCGTGGCCCCCGAGGCCGCCAGTGCGTGCCAGTCCACCAGGCTGCTCGGGTTATCCGGCGAGACGTGGCCGGAGACCACGGTGAAGGCATGCACCACTCCCCGCTGGGTCACGGGCACGCCGATGGCCGCGGGCACGCTCACGGCACTGGTCACACCTGGGATAACCTCGCAGGCCACACCCGCCGCAGCGCACGCCTGCACTTCCTCGAAGCCGCGCCCGAACACGAACGGGTCCCCGCCCTTAAGCCGGGCGACGGTCTTGCCGGCCCGTGCGTGCTCCACCAGCAGCTCGTTGGTCTTTTCCTGGCTGACCTGCCGGGAGTACGGTAGCTTCGCCACGTCGATTACTTCCTTGGCCTCCACGTCGCACAGCTTGTCCAGCTCGCTGGTGGGGCCCAGGTGATCGGTCAGGATCACGTCGGCTGCCTGTAGCGCGCGCATTCCGCGCACCGTAATCAAGTCCCATGCCCCAGGCCCGCCGCCGATCAGCACCACTTTCCCTGTCTCACTCATGGGAATTCAGCCTACCCCTACAATGGGCAACACCATGAATACGTTCGCCGAGCAATTCCCGGAACTCGCCCTCCCTTGCACCGGGGAGGCCTTCCCCGACCCGCAGATCCTCGTGCTCAACGAGCCCCTCGCCACCGAGCTGGGTCTGGATCCGCAGTGGCTCCGCAGCCCCGAGGGCATTGCCTTCCTCACCGGCCAGAACGGTGGCCATGCACTCGGCTACGCCGGCCACCAGTTCGGCCAGTTCAACCCGCGCATGGGCGACGGCCGCGCGCTCCTGCTCCGCGAAGACGGGTGGGACATCCACGCCAAGGGCACCGGCCGCACCCCCTTTTCCCGCGGGGGCGATGGCCACTATCCCCTCGATGCCGCTCTTAAGGAGTATGCCTTCGCCGAGTCCCTCCACGCCCTGGGCGTCCCCACCGCCCGCTCGCTGGCTGTCCTCTCCACCGGCCATACTGTGCGGCGCAATCGCTTCCACCCGGGCGCGGTCGGGGTGCGCGTCGCCAGCTCACACATCCGCATCGGCACCTTCCAATACGCCGCGCTCATGGGCCCACAGGTCACCGAACGCCTCGTTGACTACACCCTCGCCCGCCACTTCCCGGAAGGCACCTCACCGCTCGATCTTTTTGACGCCACCGTCTCCCGCCAAGCCGCGCTCGTCGCCTACTGGATGCGTTTCGGCTTTATCCACGGGGTGCTGAACACCGACAACATCGCAATTTCCGGGGAGACCATCGACTTCGGCCCGTGCGCCTTCATGGATTACTTCGCCACCAACACGGTGTACAGCTCCATCGACACCCTTGGCCGCTACGCTTACGCCCAACAGCCCGCCGTCATGATGTGGAACCTCGCGCGCCTGGCTGAGGCACTCGTGCCGCTGGTGGATGAGGGCGTCAAAAAATTTACTGAGCGCTTGCACCGCTTCCAGCCGCAGTACGCCGCGGCGTGGGACGAACAGATGGCCGCCGCGCTGGGAGCCCCGGACTGCGCCGAACAGTTGCTTGACCTACTGCAAGTGGCGGCTCCCGACTACAGTGCTCTCCTGGCCAACCTGAACCCGGGCGAGATCCCCCAGGGCCTCGAGGGCACCCCGGGTGCCGCCGAGTGGACCGAGCGCTGGACAGCGCAGGACCCCCACCCGCGCAACCCCATCTACCTACCGCGCAACCACGGCATGCAGGTCGCGCTCGAGCAAGCCGAGGCTGGTGACCTCAGCCGCTACCTACTGGCACTCGAGGCGCTACGTAGACCCTTCGAATGGGACGACAAATACGAAAAACTCGGCCTCCATGCGGCGGTGCCGCGCGAGGAAGCCGAGTTCACGACCTACTGCGGTACTTAGACCAGCTTCAGGGTCTTCTGGGAGCGATCCCACTGCTCGTTGAACAGGTTGGCATCCTTGGACAGGCGTGTGCCGTAGGAAGGAATCATCTCACGCAGCTTCGGTGCCCAATCGGCGATGCGGTTGCCGAAGCAGCGCTCCAGCACCTCCAGCATTGCGGACGGAGCGATGGAAGCACCCGGGGAAGCACCCATCAGGCCGGCGATGGTGCCGTCGTTGGAGTTGATCAGCGCGGTGCCGAACTCCAGGGAGCCGAACTTCGGCGCGCCGATCGGCTTGATGACCTGCACGCGCTGGCCGGCGGTGACCAGCTCCCAATCCTCGGCACGTGCCTCCGGCATGTACTCGCGCAGGGATTCCACGCGGGCTGCCTGGTCCTTCAGCACCTCCTCGATCAGGTACTTGGTCAGACCCATCTCCTGCACACCCACGCCCAGGTAGGACGGAATGTTGCCCACGCGCAGGGACTTGAACAGGTCCAGGTAGCTGCCCTTCTTCAGGAACTTCGGGGTCCAGCCAGCGTACGGACCGAACAGCAGGCCCTTCTTGCCGTCGATCACGCGGGTGTCCAGGTGCGGAACGGACATCGGCGGAGCGCCGACGGAAGCCTTGCCGTAAACCTTGGCCCGGTGCTGCTCCACCAGCTCCGGATTGGTGCAGCGCAGCCACTGGCCAGATACGGGGAAGCCGCCGTAACCCTTGATCTCCGGGATGCCGGACTTCTGCAGCAGCGGCAGAGCCATACCGCCGGCGCCGACGAAGACGAAGTTCGCGGTGATCAGGGAGGTGTCGCCGGTGTGCAGGTTCTTGGTGGTGATCTTCCACTTAGAACCGTCGCGGTTAATGTTCTTGACCTCGTTGCCGAAGCGAACCTCGACGCCCTGAGCGGTGACGGCGTCCAGGTACTGGCGGGTCAGCGCACCGTAGTTGATGTCGGTGCCCTCGTCGAACCAGGAGATCGCAACCGGGTTGTTGAAGTCACGGCCACGGGCCATCAGCGGCAGGAACTCGGCGAACTTTTCGTCGGAGTCGCTGTACTGCATGTTCGGGAACAGCGGGTGGTCCTTCAGCGCCTCGTAGCGGGCCTTCAGGTAATCCACCTGGTCCATACCCTGTGCGAAGGAGACGTGCGGGACCTTGTTGATGAACTCGGACGGGTCGCCCAGCACGTTCTGCTCGACCAGGTAGCTCCAGAACTGGCGGGAGACCTGGAACTTCTCGTTCACACCGACGGCCTTGGAGATGTCGATCTTGCCGTTGACCTCGGGGGTGTAGTTCAGCTCGCACAGCGCGGAGTGGCCGGTACCAGCGTTGTTCCACGGGTCGGAGGATTCCGCACCAGGGGTGTCCAGACGCTCGATGATCACCTGGCTCCAGTCCGGCTGCAGCTGCTTCAGCATGACGGACAGGGTGGTGGAGATTACACCCGCACCAATTAGTGCAACGTCCACAGAATCTTTATGTGCCACTATCTATTCATTCCTTCAAAGGCGAAAAAGTCAGACCATTATTGTGTCATATTTACTCTACGCCTATAGGCCAATGTTTCAATGTTCTTTGCCTGTTCGTGGCGCTAGCATGAGTACATGCCTAATAGCCCCGCACTCCCTACCTCCGCCGCCGATCTCAAGTTTTCGCCCGATGAGCTGGGCGAAGGCTTCGGCCAATGCTTTCTCGAGCTGGGCGACGACCCGGATGGCGAGTCCCCCATTCGTTGCACCCTGGTGCGTTACTGTCCGGATACGCCCGACGATTCCTTTTTCTCTCGCCCCGCCATGCTTTTTGTCCATGGAATGACGGACTATTTCTTTCAGGACCATGTAGCCCGCCATTTTCATGACTCCGGCTTTGCCGTCTACGGTCTGGACCTGCGCAAGTGCGGTCGCTCCTGGCGCGAGGGGCAGACCTGGCACCACGTCAGCGATCAGTCGCTCTACGACGTGGATCTCTCCACGGCCACGTCCCTCCTCGCCGCCACCCACACCGCGGTCGTTCCTGTTGGGCACTCAACCGGTGGGTTGGACGTTACGATGTGGGCTCATCGCCTTTTTGACGCCGGTTCCCCCCTCCACAGTTCCATCGCCGCCATCGTTTTGAACTCGCCGTGGTTTGGCCTGCAGTTCAACCCGGCCGTTCGCTTCGTCATCAATCGAGTGTTGCCGATCGTCCACAAACTGAAGCCCAACATGCTGCTTCCCGGTGGTATCAACCCGACTTACGGCCGATCCCTGCACGTCACCGAGGCAGGCGAATGGAACTATAACCTGAGCCTCAAGCCGCTCGAGCCCCGCCCGAAGTATCTGCAGTGGCTCCTGGGCGTGGCTCGGGAAATCCGCCGCCTCCACTCCGGCAAGGGCGACACGGGCGTGCCCACGCTGCTGCTGACCAGCCACACCCATCACTTCTCCAAGAAGCTATCCCGCGAGTCCTACAACGCCGACCTCATCCTCATGCCGAGCCAGATGTGGCAGCAGGCCTCCAACGCTTCTTCCCTGTCCACCACCATCGTCATCGAGGGCGCGTTGCACGACGTGTTCCTCTCCCGCCCCAAGGTTCGCTCTAAGGCCTTCGCCGCCACCGACGAATGGCTTAGCGACGTCTTCAACGAAAGGAAGGTTCACCGTGCCTGATTTTGACCTCATCATCGTCGGCACCGGATCCGGCAACTCCCTGCCCAGCCCCGCCAACGAGCACCAAAGAATCGCCATCGTGGAAAAGGGTACCTTCGGCGGAACCTGCATCAACGTGGGCTGCATCCCGACCAAGATGTTCGTCCACACCGCCGACGTCGCCCGCAGCTTCTCCGAGGCCTCCCGCCTGAGCCTGACCGGCGAGCTCCAGCACGTCGACTGGCAGGACATTCAGCGCCGCGTCTTCGCCGACCGCATCGATCCCATCAGCGAGAGCGGCGCCGCCTACCGCGCGGGCGACGAAACCTCGAACATCACACTGTTTGAAGGCACCGCGCGTTTCGTCGGCCCCCGCACCCTGCAGATCGGCGACGGCCCCACCATCACCGGCGCCAACATCGTGCTGGCCACCGGCGGTCGCCCGCGCATCCACCCCGCCCTCGCCAACGTGCGGTACCGCACCAACGAGGACATAATGCGTCTGGATGAGCTGCCGAAGTCCCTCATCGTCGTCGGCGGTGGCATCGTCGCCGTGGAGTTCGCCGCCATGTTCTCTGGCCTCGGCACGCAGGTTACGCTCATCAATCGCTCGGAGAAGCTGTTGCGGAAGTTGGACGCCGACATCTCCGATGCCTTCACCACCCAAGCCAAGCAGCAGTGGACAAACCACCTGGGGCGTACTATCACCGCCGCCGAAGAAACCGACGATGGCCAAATCACCCTCACCCTTGATGACGGAACTACCGTCACGGGTGAGGAGGTCCTCGTTGCGATGGGGCGCGTCAACAATTCGGACACGTTAGATTGCGAAACGGGTGGCGTCAAAACCCGAGAAGACGGCCTAATCAAAGTCGACGAATACGGCCGCACCAGCGCCGACGGCGTGTGGGCGCTGGGCGATGCGTGCAACGACTTCGAGCTCAAGCACGTCGCCAACGCCGAGGCACGGGTGGTGGCGCATAACCTGGCTCACCCCGATGATCTGCGGAAGTTCAACCACGATGTGGTCCCCAGCGGCGTGTTCACGCACCCGCAGATCGGCGTGGTGGGCCTGACCGAACAGGAGGCGCGCGAGACCGGCCGCCCCATCACCGTCAAGATCCAAAAGTACGGCGACGTGGCCTATGGCTGGGCGATGGAAGATACAACTGGATTCTGCAAGGTCATCGCAGACCGGAGCACTGGCGAGATCCTCGGGGCGCACATCATCGGCCCGGAGGCCAGCTCGTTAATCCAGTGCTTCGTCACCGCCATGACCTTCGGAATTAATGCCCGCGATTTCGCCGAAAAGCAGTATTGGCCCCACCCCGCTCTGACAGAATTGGTCGAGAACGCCCTACTTGGGTTAGATCTCGAAAACTAACAAAGGAGCTTTCTCGCCATGTTTGCAGTAGTCACCGGAGCAGCCTCAGGTATCGGCCGGGAGGTGGCACTGCAACTAGCTGAACGCGGCTATGCGGTGGCCATCAGCGACCGCGACGAGGAAGGCCTGGCCACTACTGCCAGCGCCATCACCTCCCGCGGGGGCACAGTTGCCGACCAGCGCACTGTAGACGTGACCGACGTGGAAGCGGTGAAAGCCTGGGCGGACGACGTGGTCGCAACTCACGGCGCCCCGGACCAGGTGCACCACGTCGCCGGCATCGCCATCTGGGGTGACGTGCGCCAGATGCCGCACGAGAAATGGCAGCGGGTGATCGACGTGAATCTGATGGGATCCGTGCACATGGTGGAGGCCTTCGCGCCGAAGATGATGGAGGATCAGCCGGTGCGTCGGCGCCGCCGCGACCGCCGGAAGCTGGTTTTCGTTTCCTCCGCCGCGGGCATCATCGGCCTGCCGTGGCACGCGGCCTACTCCGCGTCCAAGGGTGGCGTGCTGGGCATGTGCGAGGTGCTGCGCTTCGACCTGGCTCCCTACGGCGTGGATGTGCACGCCGTCGCCCCGGGCGCGGTGGACACTCCCCTGGTTCGCACCATCGACATCCACGGCGTGGATCGTTCCAAGAAGCGCATCCAGAAGGCAACCTCGCTGTTCCAGGGCCACGCCGTAAGCCCCGCCAAGGCGGCGCAAAAAATTTTGAAGGGCGTGGACAAGGGCAAGTACCTCATCAACACCAGCGGGGACATCCCTGTAGCCCGGTGGGCGCAGGTAAACGCCCCCTGGGCCTACAAGGGAGTGATGAAGGCGCTTAACGCTGGGTTCCGATGGGCGTCAAAGTAAGAAGGGCAACGAGATAGAGGCGAGCAACACGAGCGCAATAAAAGCGAGGAACGCCTTGCCCTGCCAGTGGGCGTAGTTGAAGTCCACGCCGACCCCGAAGCGCTTGTCTACCATCACGGCCGGATCCTCCGGGTTGTAGTAGAACATGCCCCACTTGTAGTGCTCGTCGCTGCTCGTGCTCGGGCTGGTGGTGTTGTTCTGCTTCCTCGCCAGCGCCACGACCATGGCGAGGCTAGCCCCCAGCACCAGCACCAGCGAACCGACCGTGGCTGGAGCTACCCAGTCCGTGTGCAGTACGGTCACGACCTGCAGGCTGGCGAACATGATCGCCAGCGTAAGGTTCATCACGGCCAGCCACATCGCCGTGTAACCATGCGAGGGCTTCCAACGAAGTATCCCCGCTGCTATCAGCACGAAAAACAGCACCAATACCGCGCCGAATATCGTCGGGAAAAACACCGACGCAACGGACTTGTCACTCCAGCTGTCCGGCTCGAAGCGAGTACCGAAGTGGGTCGCGAAACGCTCCGGAATGTCCTTCCAGCGCACGGCCACGTACCCGGCCGTCAGGCCAAGCAGCGCCAGCGCTGCCCCAGTGAGCGCCCATGTGCGGTTTGCTGTACTCATCGTTGTTCCTCAAAAATTTTTGGAGCTTGGCGTTCGATTAATTCTAATTCTGCGTAAGGGGGTTGTCCGGGGCGGTTTATATACTGCACGCACAAGCTGGAAAATTTTTTTGGCTACACCACAAAAAGCACCTCCGAACAGGCAATAAGGGGAAAGACCATGTTCGAGCATTCCACCACCACACCCTGCTGGCGCATCACCGACCCGAACGATCCACTAAGCGTAGCCGCGTGCGAAGTTAACCGCGGACACGTGAACCTCGCCGTGGCCTGCACACCCGAGATGAACGAGTGCGTCATCGACGTATCCACCCGCCTGGCCGTGCGCCTGGGGCTAACTGAATACCGCGCGCTGACACTAGTGGAGATCGGCCATATGTTCCGTCGCTTCCCTAGCATCCTCGAGCTGGCCCGCACCGGCGCTTACTCGCTTGACCTGCTGCGTTGCATGGCCGACTGCCTCAGTCCCGTGAAAGCAGACGTCCCCGAAATCTTCGAGGAAAAAATTTTTAAAGCGATCTCCCCGACCATCCCGAACCAAGCCATGCTGGCCAGAGCAACCATCCGCAGCCGCATCGAGAATGTGATTCGCAAGCACGATCCACAAGCGCTGCCGGAGGAGCCGAAGGATACGGATACGATTTCTTCCGCGCACCTGGACATCGACGATCGGCCCGATACCACCACTGTTTTCTTCTTGACGCTACCTAAGCTAGAGGGGC
>NZ_CALLDG010000141.1 GCF_937999985.1 uncultured Corynebacterium sp. | reverse complement strand
ATCTGTGCTGTTGGTGGTCAAGCGAAACGGGGTGACCGAGGAGTTCAGCAGGGAAAAGGTCATCAAGGGCGTTCGGCGGGCATGCCAAGGGCGCGACGTCTCTGATGACGCTTTGAAGCGCCTTGCGCACGAGGTGGAACAGGCAGTGCGCGTGGCACATGGGTCACAAGTCCCCGCTAACCAGATCGGCTTGGCGATCCTCGACCCGTTACGCACCCTAGACGAGGTTGCATACCTGCGCTTTGCCTCGGTGTATAAGTCCTTCAACTGCGCCGAAGACTTCGAGCAGGAGATCGAATCCCTGCGAGCGCACCGCCACGCCCTAGCTGAGCCCAAACTGGAACCCAGCGACGAAGAAAACCAGCGGCGAGGATAACTAGCGAATCTTCTCCAGCTTCTTCCGGATGCGCTGCAGGGAAACCGAATGAGCCGTGCCGAGGTTCTGGGCGAAGAGGCTGACCCGCAGCTCTTCGATCATCCAGCGCACCTCCTTAATCTGCGGCGAGGCAGCCCGCGCTGTAGGCAGGCGCTTCTTGGTCTTTTCTAACAACTCGAAGGCCTCCTGGACCTCATCGTCCAGATCCTCCTCCTTGTCTGGATCCGTCTTCATCAGCTCCAGGCGTGCACGCATCGCCTCCACATAACGTGGAACGTGGCGCATGTGCTCAATGCCATTGCGAGCGATAGCGTGCTTGCCCAAGAAGAAGTCCAGCTGTGCGCGCATATCGTCGATAGCCTCGCCCGACCAGCCGTTAAGCTCCGCTGACATATCTGCTACCGCCAGCACCGCAGGAGCCAGGGCAACGACATACTGCCGCACCCGGCCCGGCCCCTGGGATCGTGCGGCCCCAACTACCTCCTCGCACTTCTCCGGATCGCGGATCACCGGCCCCAGCTTCATCAGCATGTCGCGACATGCCAGCGCCACAACGTCGTTCACCAGACCGTCCACGCCACCAGGAGTATTCTCCATAGCCACCCGCTGGCGCAGCGGAAGCCCCTTGATCATTTGCTTCGGGGATACTGTGCATGCTGCGACCATCATGTTCAACACGGTCGTGAACTGCTGTCCATCCGCCGCCTGTTTGGTGGGGAAGGCCTTCAAGGTCACCCTGTCCTTGGCTGACCCCTCTGCACCTTCTGCACCCTCTGCGCCGCCCTTAGAGATAACGATCGCCGGGTAGGTGTTGAGGGTCTGGCCATCCACCACCGTTTCCACCGTCTCCGGCAGCACGCCGATGCCGTCCGCGGTCCACGCATCCGCGGTGGCCAGCACACCGGTGGAAGTTCCGGCCTGCTTCTTCGAGCCCTTTCGGCGCGACGGTGTGTGCTGCGCCGCCTCGCTGGGAGCGGCGGTCTTGGAACGGGCGGCGGCCTGCGCAATCGCGGACGTGACCTGCCCGGCCAGCTTGTTCTGAAGGTACTGCAAGTCGCGCGACTTCTCGATCACATTGCCACGGCGGTCGATGGCGGCAAACTGCATGCGCAAGTGCCCGGGGACACGGGACCAGTCGAAATCCTGCGCGGAGATCCCCTGGCCACCTAGCTCGCGCAGTGCCTCGGCCAGCGCGAATCCAAACTCCCCGTCAAAGGGAACCATTCGCTGCAAGGCTGCGTTGGCGAAATTGCTGGCGGGCACCACACTCGTGCGCAAAGGCTTGGGCAGGGACCGGATCAGGGCGATCGCCAGCTCCTCCCGCATGCCGGCCACCAACCAGCGAGTTTCCGGCTCGGAGACGTTTGCCAGCAGGGGGATCGGCACGCGCATCGTCATGCCGTCGTCCGGGTCGCCAGGCATAAAGACATAGCTGAGATCGAACTCCAGGCTGCCCTGCCGCCACACGTCGGGGAACTCATCGGCAGCCTTCGCCGCCTCCTCCGAGTCGATCAGCGCGTCGAGCGTGAAATCCAGCTGGTGCGGGTCTTTATGGCGAGCCTTTTTCCACCAGGAATCAAAGTGCCGGGAGGAAACGATCTTTTCTGGCAAGCGGGCGTCATAAAAATCAAAGAGCGCTTGATCGTCGACCACGATGTCGCGGCGACGAGCCTTGTCCTCCAGTTCGGTCGCCTCGGAGAGAAGCTTCTGGTTGTGGGCGAAGAAATGGTGGCGGGTTCTCCAATCGCCCTCCACAAGCGCGTGCCGGATGAACAATTCGCGCGCCAATGCACGGTCCACCTTCGATGCATTGACCATTCGGTCTGCGACGATCGGTAACCCCAGAAGCAGTACCTTTTCGTGCACCATTGCCGCCCCGCGAGAGGACGACCACACCGGCTCGGAATAGTTGTACTTCACCATGTGCGGGGCGATCGCTTCGATCCAGCTCGGGTCGATCGGCCCGACGGTACGGGCGAAGACCTGCGAGGTTTCCACCAGCTCAGCGGCCATAAGCCACTGCGGGGGCTTCTTGGATACGTGGGAGGAAGGATGCACCACGAAATGCGAGCCACGAGTGCCGGTGAATTGCTTGGAGTTCCCCTCACGCATTCCCACGTGGGTCAGAAGGCCAGTGAGTATGGACTTGTGAACCAGATCCTCGTCGATCGCCTCCGGCTCGAAAACGAGCTCCCTCACGTGGCGAATATTCGGAATCTTCCAGCGTAGATCCTGCACGACGGAAAGCATCTGGCGCACCAGATCCATCCACTCGCGGACGCGTACATAGTGGATGAACTCCCGCTGGCACAGCTTGCGGAACTTATTCGCCGACAATTCCTGACGCTGTTCCTGCAGGTAGTTCCAGAGTTTCAGAAGGCTCACAAAGTCGGAGTTCGCCTTGAAGCGCGCGTGCATTTCGTCGGCCTGCTGTTGTTTTTCCAGGGGCCGCTCGCGCACGTCCTGGATGGACAGGGCGGAGACGATGACCGCAATGGGCTCGATGATGTTGTTCGCATGCCCGGCCGCCAGCATGCGCGCGAGCCGCGGATCGGTAGGGATGCGCGCCATGTCGCGGCCGATGGGGGTAAGTGCTGCGTCCTTTGTTGACGCCAACGCTCCCAGCTCCTGCAGTAGAGCCACACCGTCACGGATGGACTTGTTGTCGGGTGCCTGGAGGAACGGGAAGCGTTCAATATCGCCCAAGCCGAGGGCGGCCATGGACAGGATTACGCTGGACAGGTGGGTGCGCAGGATTTCCGGGTCGGTGAACTCGGGGCGCGCCTCGAAGTCCTCTTCGGAGTACAGGCGGATGGCGATGCCGTCGGCGATGCGGCCCGAGCGGCCGGAGCGCTGCTTGGCGCTGGCCTGGCTGATGGGCTCCACCGGCAGGCGTTGGACCTTGGTGCGGTTGGAGTAGCGGGAGATGCGGGCATAGCCGGTGTCCACCACGTAGTGGATGCCAGGAACCGTCAGCGAGGTTTCCGCGATGTTGGTGGCCAGTACGATGCGGCGGCGTGGCCCGGTGCGGAACACGCGGTGCTGCTCGGCGTTTGAAAGGCGGCCGAACAGCGGCAGCACATCTACTTTGCGTGCCCCGCCGGCGCCGGCGAACTCACCTTCCAGTGCCTCGGCGGCATCGCGGATCTCGCGTTCGCCGGAGAAGAAGCACAGGATGTCGCCCTCGCCGGCGCGCATCAGTTCCTTACACGCAGCGACGAGTCCGTCCAGGGGATCTGTCTCCACCTCGATGACCTCGCCGGTTTTCGGGTTCTCCCGTTCCGTCACGAGCGGGCGATAGCGAATCTCTACCGGGTAGGTACGCCCCGAGACCTCGATGATGGGGGCGGGGGAGCCAGAGGTGTCCGCAAAGTGCTCCGCGAAGCTCTCCGGGTCGATCGTCGCGGAGGTGATGATGACCTTCAGGTCGGGCCGCTTCGGCAGCAGTTGCTTCAGGTAGCCGAGCAGGAAGTCGATGTTGAGGCTGCGCTCGTGGGCCTCGTCGACGATGATCGTGTCGTAGTCCCGCAGGAGGCGGTCGCGCTGGATCTCGTTGAGCAGCACACCATCGGTCATGAGCTTCACGGCGGTGTGCTTGGAGATCGTATCGTCGAAGCGGATTTTGTAGCCGACCAGGGAAGTATCGTCGCCGATCTGCTGGTCGAGTTCCTCCGCGATGCGCTCGGCCACGCTGCGGGCCGCGATGCGGCGCGGTTGGGTGTGGCCGATAACCTTTGTTCGACCGCGGCCGAGTTCCAGGCACATCTTGGGAATCTGGGTGGTCTTACCCGAGCCGGTCTCACCTGCGATGATGACGACCTGGTTGTCCTCGATGGCTTTTTTGATGTCCTCCCGCCGCTCGGAGACCGGCAGGTCGGGGTAGGCAATCGGCGGAATGGTGCGGATGAACTGCGGGCGGCGGCGCTTGTTTGAGCGTCGCCGGGAGCGCCTGCGCCCTTGCGGCTTGCCCTGGGTGCGGCCATGGTTGGTGGGGGAGGCCGACCCGTGCGCGTCCGTCATGTGTGAATCACCCGTCTCGCTAGCCAAGATTTCCCCGTGTTTACGGGGCTGAACAGGCCGATTCTAGCAATGAGCCTCCAGGGGAGGAACCTGCACCCCTGAACAGTTTTTACCCCCAAACAAGATTAGAGGACCATAAATGTTTGCTTAATATACGCAAACTATCCCGCAGCCCCACGGATTCGGTCTAGTCTTTCGTCAGTCAAAACAATCTAATGATGTAAGTAGTTTTGAGAAACGAGAGACCTCATGTGTGAACACGGCCAGAACACCACCCCAAACCGTCTGCAGAGTCCGCTGAAGTCCCAGCTCAGCCGCCGCAATTTCTTCCGTGGAATGGCTGCGGTATCCGGCACCGTACTCTGGGCCTCCGCCGGTGCGCCCGGAGCAAGCGCGCAGGAAGCTAGTGGCGGCAGTGGGGGAGGCTTCCATGTAGGACGCGGTCTGGCGGACATGACCGGCGAGCCATGGGGCGCCGGCATGTTCGGCTACGCCGTGGACGAGCAGAAGACTGTCGGTATTCAGCGCCGCCAGTACGCCCGCGCGTTTATTTTTGTTGACGCCAACCGCGACAACTCCCGTTTCGTCCACGTCACCTGCGACGTTGGGCTGATGTTCCAGTCCATCCACCTGGAGGTGCTCCGCCGCCTCAAGGAAAAGTTCGGGGATCTGTACGACCAAACCAACGTCCTACTCACGGCCACCCACACTCACGTGGCTCCAGGTGGCACGTCCCAGCATTTGATGGTCGACATCACCCACGGTGGCTTCCGTCCGAAGACCTTCGAGGCCACGGTAGCGGGCATCGTTACCGCCATTGAGCGCGCACACGCGGACATCCAGCCTTCAGACGTCACGGTTGCGGAGACGACGGTCGCTGATGCGGGCGTCAATAGGTCAAAGACCTCGTGGGACCGCAACCCCGAAGAGGACAAGAAGGCCCTACCCAACGGGGTGGACACCCGCAGTGTGACCCTCCACGTTTCCCGCGGCGGTAAGCAGGTCGGCTTGATCAACTGGTACTCGCTGCACCCGACGAGCTTCGGCGCGGAGTACAAGCACATCGCAGGCGACAACAAGGGGTACGCCGCCTGGGCGACTGAGGAAGCTCACGGAGTGGTGCACCGCCACCCCGAGGATGCGCCGTTTGTCGCTGCCTTCGCTAACATGACGCCGGGTGACATCACGCCGAATATGGGATTGACGCCCAACTCTGGGCCGGGAGCAGATGAGCGTGAATCTGCGCAGATCCTCGGCGAGCGGATGATGGCGGCGACCAATGACCTAGGAAAGGACTGGTCGGCAGGCGGTATCGACGGGCGCATGCGATGGGTGAACTGCCCGCAGCTGGTGGCCAGCCCGCGCTTTACCCCGGACAAGAAGGAGCACAAGCTGGGGCCGGCGATTCTGGGTGCGGCTTTTGCTGCGTCCTCGCAGGAAGACGGCGGCGGTGTTCCCATCCTGGGCTTCAATGAGGGCGAGCGCGGCGGTAACCCGTGGGTGCGCGACCTCAACAACTTCCTTTCGCCTCAGGAGATCAAGGATGTCCACGGCCCGAAGGAGGGCCTGCTGCCGATGGGCTACATCGACGGCATGATCCAGCAGGTTCACCCGTTCACGATTCACCGTCTGGGCTCGTTTGTGCTGGTGAGTCTTGGGTTCGAGCCGACGGTCACCAGTGGCTTGCGCATGAAGCGCACGGTCGCTGAGGCGCTGGGTGTGCCGGAGAACGCGATTGTGGTGCAGGGATACACGAACGCCTACGGCCACTACATCACCACGCCCGAAGAGTATGAGGCGCAGAATTACGAGGGAGGCGCGACAATCTTCGGCCAGTACCAGCTGCCCGCGTTCCAGGACGTACTCGACGAGATGGCGCGCGCTCTCAAAGAGGGCAAGCCTGTGGAGGTCGGGCAGCCTGCAGGTGACCTGACGGGGCTGATCCCGAACGTGCCGGGCAGCGACAACTGGATGGATGCGCCGCCGCCGGGCAAAAAGTTCGGCGAAGTGCTGGAGGCGCCTAAGGAGGTGAAGGCCGGCTCGCCGGCGCGGGTGGTGTTCGTGGGCGCGAACCCGAACAACGACATGCGCCACGGCGAGGGCTACGTGACGATCGAGGACGCCAGCGGGAAGGTGGTCGCGGACGACTCCAGCGAGAACACTCTAATCACCTTCGAAAACTCTTTCGGGCAGACACGCACTACCGTCGAGTGGGGCACGAGCGATGTGCAGCCCGGAAGGTACACCGTGCGGCTCAAGGGCGATTGGAAGGCCTTCCTGGGCAAGCTCTCGCCCTTCGAGGGAACCGCTGAACTACAGGTGAGCTAGATATAGGGCAAAGGTACTTATTTTTTCGGTTGTAATTATACTTTTCTAATAATTGCTGTAGAGTTGAGGACGTGGTTCAAAGAGAGTATCGACCAACAGTTGCCCAACTACGTACCTTCGTGACCATCGCCGAACACGGTCACTTCGGCACCGCCGCCTCGCACCTGGGGATCTCCCAGCCGTCGCTGTCTCAAGCGCTGGCAGCGCTGGAGGCGGGGCTTGGCGTGCAGCTGATCGAACGGTCTACTCGCAAGGTCATCGTCACCCCGGTGGGGCGGGGGCTGCTGCCATTCGCGCAGGCGACGCTGGAGAGCCTGGAGACCTTCGTCACCCACGCCCGCGGCGCCCACGGCGGCCTGGTCGGCTCGCTGGCGATCGGCATGATCCCCACCGTCGCGCCGTACATCTTGCCAGACGTGCTGCACACGGTTAACGACGTTGCCCCGAAACTGGAGCCGCGCATCGTGGAGGAAAAGTCCCCGCTGCTGGTCGATGCACTACGTCAGGGCAAGATCGACGTTGCCGTGCTCGGTATGCCTGGCGAGGGGGGCGGGCTGAACACCGTTGACCTGTACACCGAAGAGTTCGTGCTGGTCCTGCCCGAGGGCCACCCTCTGGCCGGTCGCAAGGATCTGGCGGTCGACGAACTGAAGAACATCGAGCTGTTGCTGCTGGACGACGGGCACTGCCTGCGCGACCAGATCCTGGAGCTGTGCCGCACCGTGGATATGGCCAACGACCCGCGCCACTCCGTGACCCGCGCTGCGAGCCTGTCCACGGTAATCCAGCTGGTAGCCGCCGGATTGGGCGCGACCCTGGTGCCGCTGTCCGCGGTTGCCGTGGAATGTCAGCGCCCGGGCATCGCCCTGGCGACGTTCGCCGGTGGCGCAGTGCGTGCCGGCCGCACGATCGGCATGGCCTACCGCTCCAGCTCCACGCGCATCGACGACTATGCGGCGCTGGGGGAGATCGTGGCGCAATCCTTCAACCACGTGGCGAAGGATAGCCGCCGCGTGCTGGAGACTTACCTCTAAGCCAGTGGTTAAGCCCGGAGTTAAACCTGCGGGCTATCCCTGCACGATCGTGAGCTCCGACAGGCGGACCTCACCGGCCTCGTCCGTCGCGGCGAGGTCCACCACACCCTCGAGCGCCCAGCCGTGGTCGCCTTCCGGATCGTCGATGATCTGACGGACGAACCAGCTTTCGGCCTCGGAGCCGGTGCCCCGCTTGATGAGGATGTTCTTATTCGACCGCGCGGCGGCGTCCACACCAACATCCGCATACTCGTCGAAATAATCGTCCATCGCGGCGGGCCAGTCCGGCGGCGAGTCCAGGTATTCGTCCATCTCCGCAAGTTCGCGCTCCTTCTCGAAGGCGAAGAGCTCCACGTGGCGGAAGAAGTAGTTTCGCACCATGCGGGTCAGGGCCTGCGGGTTGGCGGACAAAAGATTCGTATCCTCCACCCCGTAGGCGTGCTCGGCGACCTGATCCTCCGTCAGCGGGGCATCCGGGTCGGCCATTTGGACCCACTCGTCGATCAGGGAGGAATCGACCTGGCGGATCAGTTCACCCAGCCACACGAGGATGTCGTCAAACTCCTCGGAGCGGTAGCTTTCCGGCACCGAGTGCTCCAGCGTGCGGTAGGCGTCCGTCAGGTAGCGCAGCACTACGCCCTCGGAGCGGCCCAGCCCGTAGGT
>NZ_CALLDG010000140.1 GCF_937999985.1 uncultured Corynebacterium sp. | reverse complement strand
CCGTGCGCTCGCTGACCCAACCCGGCGCGGAAGTTCACGGCTACGACCCCACCCCCAGCGACATCGCCGCCGCCTCCGACGCGGAGCTCATCATCAACAACGGCCTGGGGTTGGAACACTGGCTGGACAAGCTGACCGCCGACAGCAAAGCCCAGCGCGTCACCGCCAGCGATGGCGTAGATCCCATCAACATCAAGGGCACCGATCAGCCCAACCCACACGCCTGGATGAGCCCCACGCTCGCCAAGGTGTATGTGGACAGCATCGTCCAAGCCTTGAGCGACCTGCGCCCGGATAACGCGCAGACCTACGAAGACAACGGCAAGCAGTACAAGGATCGCCTGGACGACGTGGAGACGGAGCTCCAGGACGGTCTGAAAGCCCTGCCCCCGCACCAGCGTGCGCTGATGACCTGCGAAGGCGCCTTCAGCTATCTCACTGAGGACATGGGCATGAAGGAGGGCTACATCTGGCCCGTCAACACCGAGGGCGAAATCACTTCTCAGCAGATCACCCAAGCCGCCGACTTTGTCCACGACAACGACGTCCCCGCCGTCTTCTGCGAATCCACCGTCGAACCCGGACCGAAGGAGCAGCTGATGCGCGATACGGGTGCCCGCGACGGCGGTACGCTGTACGTCGACTCACTGTCTGAGGCCGACGGCCCCGTGCCGACCTACCTCGACCTTCTTTCTTATGACGCCCGCACCATCGTCAACGGACTGACCGGCAAGGATGCGAATTAACCAATGAACTCGCCACGCTCATCCGCCTCCCCCGCTTTGAACGTCGATGATTTACACGTGAGTTACGGCGCCGTCAATGCCCTCACCGGCGTGGACCTCAGCCTTAACTTCGGCCAGATCACCGCGCTCATCGGCATGAACGGTGCGGGTAAGTCCACGCTATTCAAGACCATCATGGGGCTGGAGCGCCCGACCTCTGGGCGCATTGTGGTCAACACCGGAACGGACTCTGCCACGGCTTTGCGCGGGGCGGTGGCCTACGTCCCCCAGCACGACCAGGTGGACTGGAACTTCCCCATCAGTGTGCGCGAGATCGTCGCCAGCGGACGGCGGCGGGCACGCTCGAAGGCAGGGTTCCTGCCCGAGAGCTCGTGGTTGTGGGGGCTGAGAAGGTGGCGTCAAGAAAAGAAGAACAACGACCGCATCGTCGATAAAGCACTACAGCAGACCGGGCTGACAGACCTGCAGGATCGCCCTGTCGGAGCCCTATCCGGCGGGCAGCGCAAGCGCGTGTTCGTGGCGCGCGGCATTGCACAGGAAGCGAAGATCATGCTGCTGGACGAGCCTTTCGCGGGCGTGGATACGCAGTCGCAATCGCAGATCACCGCACTGCTGCACGAACTGGCGGAGGCCGGGACGGCGCTGCTGATCTCCACACACGACCTGGATCGGCTGCCGGAGCTGTGCGACAACGTGGCGATGCTCAATCGCCGGATCATCGCCGAGGGCGCGCTGGATGAGGTGCTGACGGCGGAGAACCTCACCCGCACGTTTAGCACTGACGCCACGGCCGCAATTGCAGGGGCCGATGGAACCACGGGAACTAAGGGAAAGGCGGCACAATAATGAGCACGCTCGCAAGCGTTTTCGACCCGATCCTGTTCCCCTTAAGCTACAGCTTCGTCCAGCGGGCGGTGCTCGCCGCCAGCGTGATGGCCGTGGTCGCGGGACTGCTGAGCTGCTGGCTGATTCTGGTGGGCTGGTCGCTGCTCGGCGATGCGGTCTCGCATGCCGTACTGCCAGGGGTGGTCCTGGCCTACATCTTCGGCGCGCCCTTCGCAGTCGGTGCGATGATCGCCGCCCTCATTGCCGTGGGTTTGGTGGGCTCGGTCAAGGAAAGAACCACGCTGCGGGAGGACACCTCCATCGGCATCATCTTCACCACCTTTTTCGCCCTTGGCCTGGTGCTGCTCTCCGTCACCCCCAGCGGCACACACCTGCAGGAGATCCTGTTCGGCAACCTGCTGGGCATCACGCAGTCCGCGCTCTGGCAGATTTTGGCCATCGGCGGCATCGCGTTTGTGGTGCTGCTGGCGAATGCACGCACGTTTACCCTGTGGGCTTTTGACGCCGAACACTCCCGAACCATGGGCTTCAATACGAAGGCCATACGGTGGGCGCTGCTGGCGTGCCTAGCGTGCGTGGTGGTGGCCAGCGCACAGGCCGTCGGCGTGATCCTGGTGGTAGCAATGCTGATTACCCCCGGCGCGACGGCCTACCTGTGGACGCGCCGCTTCCGCCGCATGCTGCTGATCGCCCCGTTGGTGGCGTGGGTCAGCTGCATCACGGGCATCCTGCTGAGCTTCAACCTGGATGTCTCCACTGGCGGCACGATTGTGCTGGTACAGTCGGGGATCTTCTGCCTGACCTACCTCTTTGCCCCGCGCGAGGGGCTGGTGCGGGCGCTGCTGGCGCGCCGCTAGTTGCCCTGCTGCGGGTAGCCCGGCTGCTTGGGGTTATGTTGGGCGCGCAGCTTCTCACGGAACGCCGCAACAGCGTCGTGGAGGCGGCGCTCTGCCTCACCGGGGCTATCTAGCTCCAGGCCAACCATCGGATAACGGATGTCAGTCGGGATGTCCTTATCCGGAAGCCCCAGCTGCCGTGCCTCGGCAATGACGGCCTCCGCGGCGGACAGGGCGCTGGTGCCGGACGAAGCTTCAGGGCCTGCCGGGCCTGCCGGTTCAGCGGGCGCTTGCACGGCCGGGAACCGCTCTGCGTGCGGCTCTCGGCGGAACTGAGCCGGCTGACTAGGCTGTGCAGGTTCTGCCTTCTTCTTGGCCTCGCTGTAGCGCAGGTATTCCTCACCGAAACTGCGGATCCGCTGGGCTTCCTCTTCCTTCTTGCCCTCCTCCCACAGGCGATCCTGCTCCTGGCGTGGAACCTGGCGCTCAACCTCCTCAAACAGGTAGGGAGCGCGGGCGCGCAACTTCGCCGAAAACGCCCCGGCCACGTGGCCAATGTCGAAGGCGCCACGGCGGTTGGCGATTTCCGCGTGGAAAAGCACCTGCAGCAAAACGTCCGACAACTCGGAGCATAGATCCTGCTCGATCCACTCCGGGCGCGCAGCACCCTCACCTTCGCCCTCTGGTTTCCAGTTCTCCATCAGGTCGATAGTGCGGGCCAGCTCCTCTGTTTCCTCACGCAGGAACTTCACCAGGCTGGTGTGGGTCATGGACTGCTCCCACTCCCCCTGGCGCAGGGCACGCGCCATCAGCGCCACCGCGTCCTCGATCTCATCCATCACGGAAGCCGGCACCTCGGTGCGCGTCGTGCGGCGCAGGCCGGCCACGGCCGCGGTGTGCTCGTCGGTCCCAACGATCTCACCGTCCACCACGCCATCGCCCGAGTGGGTAATCTCGGCTGCGTCGTCCCCGTCGGCGGCGTCACTAACAGAAGAGCTACCGGCCTCCAGCTCGCGGGCGGGCTCCATGTGCACCTTTAGGCTCGGCGCGGTGATGAGGTCCTCACCGGCCTCGATGCGGGTAACGACAGCTTCGTTTTCCAGATCCGTCGTGACGATGATGTCGGACTCATCGACCGTGTGGCCGCCCAGATCCGCGATTACCCAGCGGACGCGGATGGGCACCTCCTCCGTGTAGCAAACATCTCCACGGAGCAGATCGACGGCCTCCACGGGAATCATCGCAGGGAAACGGGGATCTAGTAATACGACTGACATGGCGGTTATTCTAGCGCGTCGGTGTTTAGGACGTGCCCTTATCCTTGCCTGAGCCACCCGCCATGTTACGAATCGGGATGCCAGCCAGCTGCGTCAACGCATCGGCGCACCACTGCACCAGCTCCGTATCGCGCAGCGGAACCGCGCGCATGCCCTGGCCGCGCTTCGGTGCCGGGATCAACACGATCTTGGTGGTCGCGCGGTAGTTCGCGGCGGGGAACAGGCGCTTCAGGCGCACCTGGGTGGAATCCTGCAGCTCGATGGGGCTGAAGCTGATCTTCGAGCCCGTGGCCACCACCTCCGTGACCTGCAAGTCACGGCACAACAGGCGCAGGCGCGAGAGCACCGCGAGCATCTGAATCTGCTCCGGCGGCTCACCGTAGCGGTCACGCAGCTCCTCGAGCACCTTCTCGATCTGCTCCTCGTCTTGCACCTCGGCGAACTTGCGGTAAGCCTCCAGGCGCAGGCGCTCCGAAGCGATGTATTCGGCCGGGATGTGCGCGTCCACCGGCAGATCGATGCGGATCTCCTTCTTTTCCTCCTCCCGGCCATCGACGGGTTTGCCGTCGGCCATCGCGCGGAACGCCTCCACGGCCTCGCCGACCAGGCGGACGTAAAGGTCGAAGCCCACGCCCGCGATGTGGCCGGATTGCTCGGCGCCCAGAACGTTGCCGGCACCGCGCATCTCCAGGTCCTTCATGGCCACCGCCATACCCGCGCCCAGATCGTTGTTCTGGGCGATGGTGGTCAGGCGGTCGTAGGAGGTCTCGGTCAGCACCTCGCCCTTGGGGTAGAGGAAGTAGGCATAACCGCGCTCGCGGGAACGCCCCACGCGGCCACGCAGCTGATGCAGCTGGGATAGACCCATGTGGTGAGCATTCTCCACGATCAGGGTGTTGGCGTTGGCGATGTCCAGACCCGTCTCCACGATGGTGGTACACACCAGCACATCGAACTCGCGATCCCAGAAGCCCTTCACTGTGGTCTCCAGCTGTTCCTCGCTCATCTGGCCGTGTGCGACCACCACACGGGCCTCCGGCACCAGCCGGCGAATGTCCGCGGCGGTCTGCTCGATGCTGCGGACCTTGTTGTGCACGTAGAACACCTGCCCGTCGCGCAGCAGCTCGCGGCGAATGGCCGCGGCCACGTGCTTATCCTCCTGCGCACCCACATACGTCAACACCGGGTGCCGATCCTCCGGCGGGGTGAGGATCGTCGACATCTCGCGAATGCCCGCCATCGACATCTCCAGCGTGCGGGGAATCGGGGTTGCGGACATCGTCAGCACGTCCACGTGGGTGCGCAGCGACTTGATGTGCTCCTTGTGCTCCACGCCGAAGCGCTGCTCCTCGTCCACGATGATCAGCCCCAGGTTCTTCCAGTGCACGCCCGTCTGCAGCAGGCGGTGGGTACCGATCACGATGTCCACCGTGCCGTCGGCCATGCCGGCGATGACCTTCTTGGATTCCGCCGGGGTAGTGAATCGGGACAGCTCCTTGATGGTGGTGGGAAAGTCCTGCATGCGCTCGCTGAACGTGTTGTAGTGCTGCTGCGCCAGCAGAGTGGTCGGCACCAGCACGGCCACCTGCTTGCCCGACTGCACGGCCTTGAATGCGGCGCGCACCGCCACCTCGGTCTTGCCGTAGCCCACGTCGCCGACGATCACGCGGTCCATCGGCACCGGCTTTTCCATGTCGGCCTTCACGGCCTCGATGGCATTGTACTGGTCCTCGGTCTCGGTAAACGGGAAGGCATCTT
>NZ_CALLDG010000139.1 GCF_937999985.1 uncultured Corynebacterium sp. | reverse complement strand
GCTGCCAGTCCTGTGCGGTGGGCACGTGGATGCTGGAGTTGCCGAAGATCTGGCGCACGCGCTCCGTCTTCGGGGCGAAGTCGGCCGGATCGTAGCGGTCGAAGAACTCGCCGGTGGCGTACTGGGAGTTCTCGAAGTTGTGGAACTTCTCGCCGCGCTCCTGGGCGATCTTGTTGGAGGCTTTCAGAGCCTCGTACATCACGGTCGCAAAGTAGGCGTTGGTGAAGTCCAGCGCCTCCTCGGAGCCGTAGTGGATGTGCTCGCGCCCCAGGAAGCCGTGCAGGTTCATCTGACCCAGACCGATTGCGTGAGAGTTGTCGTTACCCTGACGCACCGACGGCACGGAGTCGATGGAGGTCTGATCCGCCACGGCGGTCAGGCCGCGGATGGCGGTCTCGATGGTCTTGGAGAAGTCCTTCGAGTCCATCGCCTTCGCAATGTTCATGGAGCCCAGATTGCAGGAAATGTCGTCGCCGATCTTCTTGTACGACAGGTCAGCGTTGAACTCCGACGGGGTGGAGACCTGCAGAATCTCGGAGCACAGGTTGGAGTGGGTAATGCGGCCTTCGATCGGGTTGGCCTTGTTTACCGTGTCCTCGAACATGATGTACGGATAACCGGACTCGAACTGGATCTCCGCCAGAGTCTGGAAGAACGCACGCGCGTTGATCTTGGACTTACGAATGCGCGGGTCCTCCACCATCTCCTCGTAGTGCTCGGTAACGGAGACGTCAGCGAACGGCTTGCCGTACACGCGCTCTACGTCGTACGGGCTGAACAGGTACATGTCGTCGTTGCGCTTGGCCAGCTCGAAAGTGATGTCCGGGATCACCACGCCCAGCGAGAGGGTCTTGATACGGATCTTCTCATCCGCGTTCTCGCGCTTGGTATCCAGGAATCGCAAGATATCCGGGTGGTGAGCGTGTAGGTAAACCGCACCGGCACCTTGGCGGGCGCCCAGCTGGTTGGCGTAGCTGAAGGCATCTTCCAGCAGCTTCATCACGGGGATCACGCCGGAGGACTGGTTCTCGATGTGCTTAATCGGCGCGCCAGCCTCGCGGACGTTCGACAGCAGCAGGGCCACACCGCCGCCGCGCTTGGATAGCTGCAGTGCGGAGTTGATGGAGCGGCCAATGGACTCCATGTTGTCCTCGATGCGCAGCAGGAAGCACGATACCGGCTCGCCGCGCTGCTTCTTGCCGATGTTGAGGAAGGTCGGCGTTGCAGGCTGGAAGCGGCCGTCCATGATCTCGTCGACGAGGTTGGACGCCAACTCGGTATCCCCCGCTGCCAGGCCCAGCGCAACCATGCACACGCGATCCTCGAAACGCTCCAGGTAACGGCGACCATCGAAGGTCTTCAGCGTGTAAGAGGTGTAGTACTTGTAGGCACCCAGGAACGACTGGAAGCGGAACTTCTTCGCGTAGGCCTGCTTGAACAGGGACTTCACGAAGCTGAACTCGTACTGATCCAGCACCTCGGGGTCGTAGTATTCGTTGTCCACCAGGTACTTAACCTTTTCTTCCAGATCGTGGAAGTAAACGGTGTTCTGGTTGACGTGCTGCAGGAAGTACTGGTTTGCAGCCTCGCGATCCTTGTCGAACTGGATCTCCCCTGCATCGTTGTACAGGTTCAACATCGCGTTCAGAGCGTGATAATCCAGCTGCTCCCGCTGGTCAACGGGCTCCTGGACGGTCTTTCCAAGCTCGGTGCCAGTCATGTGTATGCGTCTCCTCAAAAACTCGCGCTAAGGAAAATGCCTCGCGCTCGTGCGTTCGTTTCGATTCTAATCAGTGCCCCGGACATGTGCGGGGCGGGTGCGAAGCAGGTGTTCTATTCCCCGTTTCACGATTGCCGTATCAGTTCGCTACGGCGCTATCAGCTCGCCAGATCCCACCGACCCTCGTGGCGCAGGGAGGCCTCGAACTCCGCCAGCCCCTCGCGCACTCGGTGGACATCCTCTTCCGTCCCCATCAGCTCAAAGCGATAAAGGTACGGCACCTGGCACTTGGCAGAGATCACCTCGCCGGCCTTGGCGAAGTCCGACCCGAAGTTGATGTTCCCCGCGCCGATCACCCCGCGCAGCCACTTGCGGTTCTGCTCTACGTTGAGGAAATTGATTACCTGCTTTGGAACCGGTCGGGAGTAGTCGCCCGTCATCCCCGCTCCCCCGCCGTATGTCGGCACGACCAAGACATGCGGTTGGTCGACGAGCAGTGGGGCGTCATTACGCTTCAAAGGGATGCGAGAGGAAGGCAACCCGAGCTTGCGCACGAAGCGGTGAGTGTTCTCCGTCGTGGAGGAAAAATACGTAATAAGCATTGAGCCTCATTCAGACAGTGGCGCGCGCAAAAATAGCCCCCACCTTGTAGACGGTGAAGGCGAAGCGACGCGCGAGGGTTAAGCGGCCTTGGCGGTCAGGGAACGAATGCGATCCGGACGGAAGCCGGACCAGTGATCCTCACCGGCGACAACCACGGGAGCCTGCAGATGCCCCAGTGCCATAACGTAGTCGCGAGCCTCATCATCGAGGCTGATGTCAACGAGCTCGTACTCGAGACCAGCCTTATCGAGAGCCTTCTTGGTGGCGTTGCACTGAACACATGCGGGCTTGGTGTAGACGGTGATCATGGTGGCTGTCATTCTCCTGGTTCGTGGGCGCTATCTGTGTTGGTCTTTGTCAGTCTTTACGCTGGCCGTAGCAACGACCTCGGCGGGCGATAGTTCGGCGGGCGATAGTCAGGCGTACTGTGCCCTCATCGCCTCTCATCGACTTGCTTAAGACTACACATCACATGCGTGTAAGACAACCGCTAAAACACAACATTTTGGGGCATACATAAAACAGAAACACAATATCTAGTAGTTACATCTTGAGTATTCGCAGGTGGGGAAAAATCCCACCACTACATCTAGCCACATAAAAAACATGCTTGTAATTTCAAAGCCAGGATTTGAGACAAAAAATCCCCCGCCTCCGCAGTGCTTTAAGCACTCTCAGCGGAAGACGGGGGAAGTGGAACCTTGTGGTTCTTAGCCCTGGCGAGCCTTGAAGCGAGGTTCCTTCTTGTTGATCACGTAGACCTTGCCGCGGCGACGAACGACCTGAGCGCCCGGCTTGTTCTTCAGCGACCGAAGGGACTTGCGGACCTTCA
>NZ_CALLDG010000138.1 GCF_937999985.1 uncultured Corynebacterium sp. | reverse complement strand
TGTAACTCGCGGCGCCGTGTCGCGCTGACTTGGATTAATGTACACACACCCCACAATAAACACAAACCCGCAGGCCACAAGGCTTTTCTGCGGGGTATGAAATCACACTAAAGTGCACATGCGCCAACATAGAGCTTTCAACGCTGCACAGGTTCAGCCCAGGCGTTGAACGCACTCAGCCCTAAGTACTGAACAGGCGCACCCTTTAGCGCTGCACGCGCTCCACTTCTGCACCCAGCGAGCACAGCTGTTCCGGGAACTCCGGGTAGCCGCGGTCAATGTGGTAGACATCGTGCACTTCGGTCTTCCCATCCGCCACCAGGCCGGCCAGCACCAGGCCCGCGCCTGCACGTATGTCGGAGCTCCACACCGGCGCAGAGGAAAGCTGCTCCCTACCCCGGATAACTACGTGGTGGCCGTCGATGCTGGCGTCCGCACCCAAGCGCATCATCTCATCGACAAAACGGAAGCGGGACTCGAAGATATTTTCCGTGATCACGCTCATCCCCTCGCTCACCGTGCACAGTGCAATAGCCATGGGCTGCAAGTCAGTCGGGAATCCTGGGAAAGGAAGCGTTTGGTAGTCCACCGCCTTTGGGCGCTCGTGCTGCACCACCCTAAAGCCGGTCGGATACGTCTCCACCTGTGCCCCGGCGAGCTTTAGCTTCTCCAGAACCAGGTGCAAATGCTGCGGATCGATACCGCCGACCGTGATGTCTCCCCGCGTCATCGCTGCAGCATATGCCCAGGTACCTGCGACGATGCGGTCGCCGACAACCTCGTGGTCCACCGGGTTGAGTCGCTCCACGCCCTCGACGGTGATGGTGTTGGAACCAGCGCCGCTGATCTTCGCGCCCATCGCCACCAGCATGTCGCACAGGTCCACGATCTCCGGCTCACGCGCCGCGTTGTCCAGTGTGGTGGTGCCCTCAGCCAGCACCGCAGCAGTCAGAATGTTCTCTGTCGCGCCCACCGAGGGGAAGTCCAGCTTGATCTGCGCGCCATGGAGCTCCTCCGCTTCGGCGACCAGACAACCGTGCTCGATCTTGGTGGTTGCGCCCAACAGCTCTAGGCCGGATTGGTGCATGTCGAGCGGGCGGGAGCCGATGGCGTCACCACCAGGGAGAGCAACCCGCGCCTTGAGGCACCGTGAGGTCAGCGGCCCCAGTACCGCGACGGAAGCACGGAACTGGCGCACGGCCTCAAAGTCCGCGTTGTACTCGATGTGCTCGGGGGTGGTGATGCGCACGACGTCGCCATCGAGCTCCACCTCACAGCCCAGTCCGCGCAGAACCTCGGCCATGTAGGGCACGTCGGCGATTTCGGGGCAATTGGTCAACGTGGTGGTTCCGGGTGCCAAAAGCGCTGCCGACATGAGCTTAAGCACGCTGTTCTTGGCGCCGGACACCTTGATGGCGCCCTGCAGTCTGGTTCCACCTGTCACTACGAAGCTGTCTTTCACGCCACCCAGCCTATAAAAAAATCGCCCCGCGCAAAGCGGAGCGATCATTCGAAGCAATACCAGGGCAGGTTCAGGGCAGCGCGCCGATGCGTCGGGCTGCGTTGACCGCCTCGTAGCGGGTGTGCGCGCCGAGCTTGCGCATAACGGAACGCAGGTAGCTCTTCACGGTCTCCGCGCCGATGCCCATCTCGGCCGCGGCCTCCACGTTCGTGTGGCCCAGGGCCACGCAGGCCAGCACGTCGAGCTCGCGCGCCGAAAGCTTAGTGGTCTGCTTCACGCGCACCGGGGAAACCATCTGATCGCATAGAACCTCGAGGTCACGGCGCAGATCCTCGTCCTCCACGCGGTTGGCCAGCATGCGCAGCTTGCTGTGCGTGGCGCGAACCTGCTCCCATTCCGCCCCAGACATCGATCGGACCTGCTTGTTTGCGGTCGCTCCCGCCGTCGCACCGCGTCCGGCGTCGTTTGCGCGCAGCGCCTCGTTGACCGCGATCTCCTGCTCCAGGCAGCGGGCGGTCATGGTGACCTCTTCGAGCACCTTATCGCCCATGCGGGCACGGGAGTGTACGCCAGCGTAGAGAACGCCTCTGACTTCCCGCTTCACAATCACGGGCACTGCGACGACGGAGTGCAGACCCTCATCGCGGATGTGGCGGTCGAAGTCGTGGCTGATGGCCTTTGCTCGGGTGTAATCGGAAACACCTACGGGGCGGCGGGTGGTCACCACGCGCCCGCCGACGCCTGCACCCGGCGCGATCTCCAGGTTATGCAGCGCCGGGGTGCGCAGGCCCACCCACTTGGAGATCCGCAGCTTTCCGTCCGCCGAGCTCGTGGCGTACATGGTCACCGGAATGCCGGTCGCGTTCTTTAGAGAATTCAGCGCAGAAATGATGACGTCATCGTCATCGCGTTGCCGCTGCTGGTCCACCTGGTTCACTCCTCAAACTTGACCTGTGGCGCCCACCCCGAAGGGCTAAGACGTCGTGTGAGAGGGAGTATAGTTCACCCCCTTGCTACCCCCAAAACTGCCCCCATGTTTCTTTTGCAAAAAGAGACGGGAGCACACACAACCTTATCGGGGCTAATCGACTGAGTTTTCTCAGAAAAAGCTAAGCGCTATTTAGGTTTTTGATACGCGCCAAACTGTTGTCTACCGTCTTGTCGGCAGCCTTCAAAAGATGCTTTTCCAGCCTTCCGGCGATCAGCGGTACCGACACGTCTGCGGTCAGGATCGCCTCCACTGCGGTCTCCGCCGCACCCTCTGCGATAGCCTCCCTGCTACCTCCAGCGATAGGCGCGTAGACGAAGTGAGTATCCATCGTCCCCATCTTCATCGGCAGATCCATCTCGGCCTTCACCTCGAACGCACCGGTCTCATCCGGGGGCGAAACATAGGTCTCTTGATATGCGATGGGCGCCTCTCCGTCCTTGGAGAGCTCTTCTAGTTCTTTTTGTGACGCCCTCACGCCAACCCGCGCCCATACCCGACCATCGGGCAGAACTTCCCGCTCGGCCTCGATGATCTGGGATTCCGTTTGCTCCACCATTCCTTCGTCGGTCAGCAGGAACGCCTCGCTGGAGACGATCTCGTAGACATCATGAATGGACAGGCCAATAGTGCGGTTGACTTGCTTCGAATGCGACATATCCGCAATTGTGCCAGGAATGGCGCCCGGTGGTGCGACTAGCGGTGCTGCCACTCCGGCTTGCGCTTCTCCACGAAAGCCGCCATGCCCTCCTTCTGATCCGCAGTGTCGAAGAGTCGCCAGAACTGCTGACGCTCTGCCTCCACGCCGTCTTCCAGGGTGGTGCGGTAGGCCTCGTCCACCATCTCGGTGGCGGCAGCCGTTGCGACGTGGGACATGCTTGCCACCTTGGCTGCTACCTTCTGCACCTCGTCGGCGAAGCCCTCCGCCGGAAGCACGCGGGAAACCAGGCCGCTGCGCTCAGCTTCTTCGGCGTCCATCATGCGACCGGTGAGGATCAAATCCATGGCCTTGTACTTGCCCACAGCGCGGGTCAGGCGCTGGGTGCCGCCCATGCCTGGGATGATGCCCAGGGTGATCTCCGGCTGGCCGAACTTTGCGGTTTCGCTGGCCAGCAGAATGTCGCCGAGCATCGCCAGCTCGCAGCCGCCGCCCAGGGCGAAGCCGGATACAGCAGTGATCAGCGGGGTCTTCAGCTGCGCCAGCTTCTCCCAGTCGCCGAACAGGCGCTTCTCCGCCACCTCGGGGTAGGTCTCATCCTTCATTTCCTTGATATCCGCGCCGGCGGCGAATGCCTTTTCGCTGCCGGTGATAACGATGGCACCGATCTGCGGATCCGCGTCCAGGGCCTCCGCTGCCGGAACAATTTCAGAGAGCACGCCACTGTTCAGTGCATTGAGGGCCTTCGGGCGGTTCAGGGTGATGGTCGCGACGGCGCCGTTAACGGCCACCTGGATGTTTTCATAAGTCTGGTTTTCGGAAGTCATGCTTGCCATTGAACCAAATCCCCTGCTGCCGTGCCCGAGAATCTAGCGAAGCTTGGGTGCGTAGGGGCGTCAATATTAATCATTCAGCGCCCTTAAACACAGTGTTCAAGCAACCAACGAGGAATCACAGTGGTGCCCAGCGAACGAGCAGTGTAGACTACCCGGTATAGACCGATCAGTCTAGAATGAAAGGATCGCCCCCAATGGCGAAGATTTACAACAACATCACCGACCTCATCGGCGGAACCCCGCTAGTCAAGCTGGGCGCATACGGCGAAGGCCTGAAGGCCAATGTCCTGCTGAAGCTGGAGGCCTTTAACCCGGCCAACTCCGTGAAGGACCGCATCGGTAAGGCCATCATCGAGGCAGCCGAGAAGGACGGCACCCTGAAGCCGGGCGGCACCGTCGTCGAGGCGACCTCCGGAAACACCGGTATCGCGCTGGCCATGGTCGGCGCCGCTAAGGGCTACAAGGTCATCCTGACCATGCCGGAGACCATGTCCAACGAGCGTCGCATCATGCTTCGCGCACTGGGCGCAGAGCTGGTCCTCACCCCGGGCTCCGCCGGCATGCAGGGCGCAGTCGACAAGGCCAACGAGATTGTCGAGAGCACCGACAACGCCATCCTGGCCCGCCAGTTCGCCAACCCGGCAAACCCGGAGATCCACTACAACACCACCGGCCCGGAGATCTGGGAAGACACCGACGGTGAAGTAGACATCCTTGTTGCTGGTGTGGGCACCGGCGGCACCATCTCCGGCGCGGCAAAGTATCTGAAGGAGAAGAACGACAAGATCGAGATCGTCGGCGTGGAGCCGGCGGACTCCCCGCTGCTGACCGAAGGCCGCTTCGGCCCGCACAAGATCCAGGGCCTGGGCACCAACTTCTTCCCGGAGAACCTGAACAAGGACATCCTGGACCGCGTAGTAGACGCTCCGCTGGAGAACGCAACCAAGACCGCCCGCGAGCTGGCTGTCTCCGAGGGCATCCTCTCCGGTATCTCCTCCGGTGCAGCCGTGTGGGCCGCCGTGCAGGAAGCCCAGAAGGACGAGAACGAGGGCAAGACCATCGTCGTCATCGTTCCCGACTTCGGCGAGCGCTACGTCTCCACCCTTCTGTTCGACGACCTGCGCGACTAATTCCGCTCCGGCAGTCGGCCACAACCTAGTGGCTGCTGTCAAGTGGCTAGTGGCTAGTAGCTGCAGGCAAGTAGGCGCTACCACCTTTCCACCCAGCGGTGGAATAGGGGGCAGCGCCTTCTCGTTATAGTGGCTGCGAAAGCTTTTAAGCCGATACCCAACCAACCGAAAGACCACACCGTTGAGCATTCTTGGACGCATCCGCGAAGACCTGGCCAATGCCCGCGAACACGACCCAGCCGCGCGCGGAGACGTAGAAAACGCCATTGTGTACTCCGGCCTTCACGCCATCTGGGCGCACCGCGTATCCCACGCACTGTGGAAGCGCGGGCACCGGGGCATCGCGCGCATCATTAGCCAAGCGACCCGCGGATTCACCGGCATCGAAATCCACCCGGGCGCCACCATTGGCCGCAGATTCTTTATCGACCATGGCATGGGTGTAGTTATCGGTGAGACCGCGGAGATCGGCGATGACGTCATGCTCTACCACGGGGTGACGCTCGGCGGCTCCGAACTAGTGCAGCGCAAGCGCCACCCCACCATCGGCAACGGGGTGATGATCGGCGCAGGCGCGAAGGTGCTGGGGCCCATCACCATCGGCGAGGGCTCCGCGATCGGCGCCAACGCGGTGGTGACCAAGGACGCTCCCCCGAACTCCATCCTGACGGGCATCCCGGCGAAGATTCGCCCCCGCAAGCCCAACCAGAACACCCCACTCGTCGACGCCGTGAAGTGGGTCGACGACATGCAGAACAACATCTAGGCGCGCCCCGCAGCGCGCCCAGTGCGATTGCGCGCACCACGCGCAGCCGACTAGGCCAGCAGCTCCTTAAAGTCCGGGTTCTTCTCCACGAAGGCCTCGACAGCGGAGCAGCTGGCCTTAATCTCTAGCCCCTCCTCCTTGGTCTCCAGCAAAGCCTCGCTGATCAGCGGCTTGGACAGCCCCTGGCCGCGGAACTCCGGATCCACAACGGTGTGGTTGAAGTCGCGGACGTTGCCCTCCTGGGAGTACTCGGCGAAGCCGGCCTCCTGGTCGTCCACATAGATTACGAAGCGGCTCTGCTCTTGATCGTGAACGATGCTCTTGGCGCCTGACATACTGCTGGGGCTCCCTTCCCTATTTGCTCTTCTTATCCTCTAGTAGCTGTGCTAGCTTCTAACCCCCAGTGTACGTACGGCAAAACCCCGGTAGTTTTTGAACTGGCCCCCGAAAGTTGGACTAGTTTAATTCTAGGCGGTTAGGGCTTCAAG
>NZ_CALLDG010000137.1 GCF_937999985.1 uncultured Corynebacterium sp. | reverse complement strand
GCCGAGCCCCGGTCGTTGGGCTTTTGATCATTGAGCCTTTGGTGTCTGGCCCCCAATTCCTTAAGCCCCCGACGCCCGTCGGGGGCTTATTTCCTGCCAGCCTTACGGTTCCTAACAGGCGAATGTCCCAAATCGTCGAGTTATTGAAAGTAGCGGGTGTGAAGCACAAAAGGCAACTCTCTGACCTGCGGAAATAGAATAGTTATGTTTTAAGACCTGGAATTTGGGACATTCACCCTTCCAACCGGCCACCGCCACCCCAAAGATCCCCACATCCGCACCCGCCACCCCAGCTCCACCGCGCCAGCTAACCCAATATTCTCCAGTATTCTGGGGAAGCATGAGAGACTCCAACGCCACCGTCGTCGTATCCGGCACCACCAACGTCGACACCTTCGTCACCGTTCAGAACTTCCCCCAGCCAGGGGAAACGACCATCGCAGAACCCGGCATAGAGGGGCTGGGCGGAAAGGGTGCCAATCAGGCGGCGGCCTGCGCACACATGGGCGTCAATACCGTGCTTCTATCTGCGGTAGGCGGCGACCCGCAAGGTGACCTGGCGCTGAAGGAGCTGCGCGAACACGGCGTAGACACCGACTACATCGTGATTAGTCGACAGCCAACCGGTCGCGCGTTCATCATGAACGACCCGAGCGGCGAGAACATCATCATCGTCACCTCCGGTGCGAACGAGCTGGTCAGCCCCGCCCAGCAGCGCGAAACCGTCGACGACCTACGCCGCCGCGGACCCGTACCTATCGTGCTTGCGCAGGGCGAACTGACCCCAGAGCACAGTGCGGAGCTGCCGAAGCTGGTGGCGGGCTCGGACTCGCGGCTGGTGCTGAACCTCGCACCCGTAACCACGCGCGACCCCGACCTGCTGGCCGCGGCCGATCCGCTGGTGCTGAACGAGGGTGAGGCCGCCGCGGTGCTCGACGCCGCCCCCGGCACGCCCATCGAGGAGCTGCTGGATCGCCTGCGCCCCATCGCTCGCTCTGTGGTTGTTACCTTGGGGCAGCGCGGAGCCATGATTGTGGAGGGTGACGCCGAACCGGTGCACATCCCCGCCGTCTACGTCGAGCGCGTCGTGGACACCACGGGTGCAGGCGATGCGTTCTGCGGCACGCTCGCGGCGGCGCTGGCGCAGGGGGAGAGCCTAGTTGATGCATGCACGTTGGGCGCAGCGGCCGGGGCGCTGGCCACGCAGAAGCGCGGCGCGGCGGGCAGCTACGCCACCGAAAACGAAATCCGTCGACTAGGAGACGCATAAATGACACAGAAGATCATCCTGGACTGCGATCCGGGGCACGACGACGCAATCGCCATGCTCCTGGCCTGGGGTAACCCGAACCTGGATCTGCTGGCGGTCACGACGGTGGCGGGCAACCAGACATTGGAGAAGGTCACCAAGAACGCCCTGGCCCTCGCGCGAGTAGGCAACATCACAGGCATTCCCTTCGCCGCCGGAGCGGACCGCCCGCTGGTGGCACCACAGATCATTCCGGAGGAAATCCACGGGGATAGCGGCCTGGACGGCCCGCAGCTGCCCGCCGCCGGAATCGAGCTGGATACCCGCCACGCGGTGAACCTCATCGCGGACATCATTCGCGAAAACGAGCCGGGGTCCGTCACCCTCGTGCCCACGGGGGCGCTGACCAACATCGCCCTGTTCGCCCGCATGTATCCCGAGCTGGTGGAGCGCGTAGGTGGCGTCACCCTAATGGGCGGCGCGCACCACGCTGGCAACATGACCCCGAGCGCCGAGTTCAACATCCTGGCCGACCCGGAGGCTGCGAAGATCGTGTTCGGCGCAGGCTGGCCGGTGACGATGGTCGGGCTGGACGTCACGCACAAGGTGCTGGCCACGCCGCAGCGGATGGAGCAGCTGGCGGAGGTCGACACCGACGTGGCGAAGTTCATCGCGGAGCTGGTGGAGTTCTTCGGCGGCGCGTACATGAAGGAGCGGCACTACCCCGGCCCGCCGATGCACGACCCGCTGGCCGTCGCGGCCGTGGCAGACCCGCAGGTCGTGCGCACAATCCTGGCGCCCATCGACGTGGAGACCAAGGGCGAGCTGACCCGCGGGGCGACCATCGTGGACCTGCGGCGCACCTGGGGTAGCCAGGATGGCGGGCAGGATCCGACGGCGCTGGGCACTGCGGATGATTCTGATTTTGACGCCACCGCCTCCGCCACCGCAGCGGATGCAACCGGCACGGCCGGCCAGCCTGGCGCAGCGGGCGCTACCCTGCGCACCCGCGTAGCTGTGGATGTCGATGCAGAACGCTTCTGGAACCTGCTGGTCGACGCGCTGCAGCGAATCGGGAATACGGGGTTTTAGTCAGGCGCAAGTACGGGGTTCTAGTCAGGCGCGCGTTCATCGCTTAGAGTTCTAGCTGCAACTACTGAAACTCCAATTGGTTTTCAATTGACACTGAATCGGAGCCGCCCATGAACTCCACTAATCCGCACGCCGACAACGCACCATCCGGAAAGCCCGGTGGTGTGGCCGACGGAACTACAGCCACTGGAGCCCCTGCCGCGGCTGCGGCCGCATCGCCGGATCCGGTCGACTCCCGCCCCGGCGGCATCGGCCTGTTGATGGCGGTGCTGATCACCGCGGCGGTCGCGTTCCAGCTGAACGCCTCCATGCTCTCGCCGGTGCTGGCCACCATGGCCCGCGAGCTGAACACCGACGAGGCCGCCACGGGTCTCACCCAAACCGCCTTCTTCACCGGTGGAGCCATGTGCGGCCTGTTCCTGCCGCGTCTGTCCGACATTGTCGGCCGCCGGAAGATCCTCGTCATCATGCTGGGCGTGATGTCCCTCGGCGGCCTCATCGCCGCGCTGGCGCCGAACATTGGCGTGCTGATGGTCGCTCGCGCGATGCAGGGCATCGCCGGCCCCACAATCCCCATGACCCTGATCATCCTGCGCAGCCAGGTCAAGGAGGAGGTCCGACTGGGCACCCTCATGGGACTGCTCGCAGCCATCAACGGCGGCGTCGCCGGTATCGACGTGATCCTCGCCGGCTGGATGGCCGAGCACTGGGGCTTCCGCTCCGTCTTCTGGCTCATCGCCATCATCGGCACCATCGCCACCCTGGTCATTGCTTTCGGCGCGCCGGAGTCCAAGCCGTCGGACAATGTGAAGATGGACTGGGCGGGCGCTGCTCTGCTGGTGGTATCGGTGCTGTGCATCACGTTGGGCGTCAACGAGGCAGGCAAGGCCGGGGCAGCAAACTGGCTGTACGTCATCGCTATGTTCATCGTCGGCGCGGTCGTCTTCCTGGCCTTCTGGAAGTACGAGAACCGCCACGACCAGCCACTGGTTGCCCCGAAGTACCTGGCCCGCCGCCACACCTGGGCGCTGCTGGCCACCACGGTGCTGACCATGACCGGCGTGTTTGCCGCGGTCAACGGCCTGGCTATCTCCCTGGCACAGAACCCGGATGCAGGTTTCGGTCTGGAGGCCGACAAGGCTTCCCTGTGGCTGCTGACCCCCTACGCCCTCATCGGCTGGGCCGTCGGCCCCTTCGCCGGCCGCTGGGCACCGAAGGTGGGCTACGGACGGCTGATCATCATCGCCAACCTCGCCAGTGCGGCTCTCATGCTGGCTCTGGCGTTCGTCGGCGTGCACTCGCTGCCGGTGCTGATCATCACCGTGATCCTGCTGGGTGTCACCTACGCGGGCATCGCCAACATCGTCATCAACAACCTGGGCGTGGTGAACTCCCCGAAGGATAACGAGGGCTTCCTGCCCGGCATGAACTCCGCAGCCTTCAACCTGGGTGCAGGCGTGTCCTTCGCCGTGCTGCCGGTCTTCCAAGTCGCAGGCTCCCCCCAGGGCTCGGACTCCGCCGCCGGTTACGTCACCGCGTTCATCGTCGCTGCGGTGATCCTTGGCATCGCCGCGGCCGTGGCGGCGCTGATCCCGAAGCAGACCGTCGCGGAGCTCGACCGCGCCATCGTCTAACCCACCGGCGCACAATCAACGTCGGGCAGGCGCCCAACCCGCCGGTGCCGCGCGCCAATCCACGTTTCGGCCCCCGCAAGCCTACGCACACCCCAACCCACCCGGTGCCTGGCACGTTGTGGACGGTCAAGGTTCGCGGGGGCGGGGGCGTCAATAAGATAAAGGCCCATGGCAGCAAAACAGTCGCTATGGCATCGCATCATTAGTTACCGGCCGGACTTCCTCATCGTCCTGATCGTCATCGCGGTCGTCGCGGCGATCATTGTGCCCGTGCGCGGCGAGGCGGCGGATGTCGCCAACACCATCACGAAGGTCGCCATCGCGTTCCTGTTCTTCCTCTACGGCGCGCGCCTATCGCCGCAAGAGGCCCTGAAAGGCCTCATGCACTGGCGGCTGCACCTGCTGATCTTGGCATTCACGTTCGTGGTATTCCCACTGATCGGCGTGGCGATGATGCCGCTGAAGGCGGTCGTCGGAAACGAACTCTACCTGGGCATTCTCTTCTGCACCCTCGTGCCATCGACCGTGCAATCCTCCGTCGCCTTCACCAGCATCGCGCGCGGCCACGTCGCCGCCTCGATCGTCGCGGCCAGCGTCTCTAGCCTGCTGGGAGTGCTTTTCACACCGTTGCTGGTGCTGTTGCTGATGTCTTCTTCGGAAGGCTTTCATATTGACGCCACCACGTTCCTCGACATCGGAGTCCAGCTACTGCTGCCGTTTGCCATCGGCCAGCTGCTGCGCAGGTGGGTGTATAAGTTCGCGGCCTCCAAGGCGACGAAGAAGGTGGACCAGATCTCCATCGGCCTGGTGGTGTACGTCAGCTTCTCGGAGGGCATCGTCTCCGGCGTGTGGAGTTCGGTCAATTGGCTGACGATTCTGGGCCTGGTGCTGGGCTCCATCGCGCTGGTGCATTTGATGCTGGGTGTGACGAGCCTGACCTCGCGGAAACTGGGATTCGACTATGCCGACCAGGTGGCCATCCAGTTCGCGGGCACCAAGAAGTCCCTGGCCTCGGGGCTGCCGATGGCGGCGGTGATGTTCGGCGGGGCGAGCCTGGGCATGATGATCCTGCCTCTGATGATCTTCCACCAGGTGCAGCTGGTGATCTGCTCCCTGCGCGCCAGCTCCTATGCCGCGCGCTTCCCGGAGGGCGGGAAAACCGCGGGCGCGCACACCTGGTAGGCGCTCGGGCTTACGCGGCGCGGGGCTTGCCGCGAGTCCGCGCCTACTGCGCCTATTCCGGCTTCTGCAGTCGCTTCACGTAGCCCATGCGCGGGCGGAAGCCCCCCGGGTGCTTCATCTGCGCCACCGCGTCGGCAATCACCAGGCGGAAGCGCGGCTGCATCGGCGGCATCTGGGAGATCGAGTACCAGCCCACCTGCGTGGACTCGTCATCCCCGATCACCGGCTCGTCGTTGAAGTCGCCGGTCTCGGGGTCGGGGATCACGGTGCAGCGGACGGTGGTGTCCACATAGCTGGTCACATCCCCATTTGGGTACTCCACGGGGCCGACCTGGCCCACGCCCAGCAGCGCGTCCACCTGCACGTGCAGGCCGGTTTCCTCCCACACCTCACGGATGGCCGCCAGGTGCGGCTCCTCCCGCGGGTCCACGATCCCGGTCACGGGAGTCCACTGACCGTCGTCGGCACGCTTGACCAGCAGCACCTCCGGCACGGCCCAGATGGGTGCGCCCTCTGGAACGTCTCGGATGACAATGGCCGTCACGCCGGGCAGCCACAGCTCGTCGTGGCCGATTTTCTTGCGCAGTTCAACGATGAAATCAGGGGTCGGCATGGGCGCTATTCTACGGTGCTGGGGCTAGGTGCGGCGGGGGAGGGGGCGTCAAAAAATAAGGTTCACCAACACCAGATACAGCACCGTGCCCAACAAGATCGACAACGTGGCCGAGCGGCGCCAGAGGTGCAGGGCGACGGTGAAGGCCAGGGCGACGGCGACCGCCGCGAAGCCACCCGGCGCATCCGCCTGGCCGGAGACCGTGTAGACGACTAGGAGGGTCATCACGCCAACGGGCATAGCCAGGCCCAGCCAGGCGACCAGGTCGGATTCGCGGAAGAAGCGCAGGGCGGCGAAAGGCAGGCCGCGCAGGGCGAGCGTGACCAGGAAGATCGAGCCGAGGATCGCCAAGGTGGGGCCGAGTTCCACGCCCTCGGGGAGACCCGCGGCGGCCTGCAGGTGTACGGCGGGCATCTACTCCACCTCCCGGGAGGCAGCGTTATCCGCGCCTACCTTCAGACGCAGCGCGCGGTCCAGCGGCGGGCACAGGAAGCGCACGATGAGGCTCACGAAGTACAGGCTCATGCCAATCATCAACATGTTGTCCGGCGAGATCAGCAGGCCGACCGCACCACACACTGCCGCCACAATCGGCAGGGAGAGGTCCTTGAAGCTCACGAAAGCCTCGATCGCCAGCACCGTGAACAAAGCAATCAGTGCAAACTCCATGCCCTGAATCTCGAAGGGCAGGGCGCTGCCGAACAGCGCGCCGAGCACGCCACCGCCGACCCAGCCGATCTGCAGCAGGATCTGCACGGCCATCACGCGGGCGGTCGACCACTTCGCGTCGCGCCGGGCGGCGAGGATCGCATACGTCTCGTCCGTCAGCGCATAGATGCCATATGCCCTGGCCAGCCAGCCGCGCACCTGGGAGATGGGGTAGTTCAGGGCGTAGAAGGCGTGGCGGAAGTTCACCAGGAACCCGTACAGCGCCGCGCTCAGCGGCCCCACGCCACCCGTGACCAACGAGACCGCCAGGAACTCCATCGAGCCCGCGTAGATGACGAAGGAGAAGATCGGCGCCCACCACCACGCGAAACCGACCTGGGTGATCAGCAGGCCAAAGGCCAGACCCAGCGGCACCATGCCCAAGGCCACAGGCCAGGCGTCGGCAATCCCGGCGCGCCAGTCAGCGTTCCTGTCGCGGTGGGTGCTGCTTGCGGCCATCTAGTTGCGCTCCGGGTGGCTCGCCCAGGTTGCGAACAGGTTTTTGGGGAAGGGGCTGTTCTTCATAATGTGACGCCACGTCTCCGCCGGTCGGTCTGTGAACACATCTTCTGCGGTTGCGGCCTGGAGGCCGGCGATCCCGGAATCCAGCCAGCCGCGCACGTCGGCGGCGCTCAGGAGGACGTAGCTGTGGAAGAGCCGCAGGCCGCGCAGCACGGAGGGATCCACATGGCCGACGACCTGCGCTACCTGCTCGTCCACGCTGGGTGCCTCTTCGGCGGTGCTGACCAGCATGAACTGCCCGCGCGCGCCGAAGCGGGCGGCAGGGGCCGGATTGGCTTCAGGACTGCCGGGGCCGGGGGCTTCAGGGCTGCCGGGGCCGGGGGCTTCAGGGCTGCCGCTCGCCGCTTCACCATTGCTGCTCGTCGCGTCCAGCTCCAAACGATCAGCGTCCAACAGGCCGACGGCAAGCACGACGGGTTCGTTGTCGCCGCCGATGAAGAAGACCTTCGGCTTGGTGAGCTTCTCCGCCAGCGAGGGCAGGTGATTGGCAACGGCTTCGCTGCTCATGAGGCCCAAGCGGACAGCCACGATGGTGGCGCCGCCGACCTGTGCGGCGCCGGGCCCCTGGCCGTCGGCCTCCGGGTCGTCCTGCACTTCCAGCACCAATAGCGCGTCCGCGCCGGGCAACCCCGGCACGGCGAGCACGCCTGGCGAGGTGCCGAAGGCATCCACGAACGCCTCCAGGTGCGCGGGCTCAATGTCGGCGGTATCCAGGTAGCCGTCAGGGTCCACGACCACGGCTGGAGCCTGGAAGATAACGTCTCCGGGCTGCACGTTGAACTGGCTCTCGATGCCGTTCTCGATCCCGTTCTCGGTGTCGTTCTCCGTGCCATTCGGCTGCCCTGCGGTGCCGCTCGACTGCTGGTCAGCGCTCACTTTTGCGACCCACCTTTCTGTTCGCCCCACCATTGTTTCAGCGCGGCAATGGCGTCCTCACGCTCCATCGGCCCGCGATCCAGCCGCAGCTCCTTCAAGTACGCCCAGGCCTTGCCCACATCAGGGCCGGGCTTGAGATCCAGGATCTGCATGATCTCGTTGCCGTCCAGGTCGGGGCGGACGGCAGCGAGGTCCTCCTGCTCCTGTAGCTGCTCGATGCGCTTTTCCAAATTATCGTAGGTGCGCTGCAGTCTCTGGGCTTTTCGCTGGTTGCGGGTGGTGCAATCGGCGCGCACCAGCAGGTGCAGCAGTGGCAGCAGCTCGCCGGCGTCGTTGACATAACGGCGCACGGCGGAGTCGGTCCAGGTGGATTCGTTGTTGTCCTTTTCCCCGGCGCCACGGCGGGCGTCCTGGTTCTGCCCTTTGCCCTGCGTGTCCGCGTAACCGTGGAAGCGCATGTGCAGAAACACCAGCTGGCCGATGTCCTGAACGTGCTGCTTGGAGTACTTGAGCTTGCGCAGGCGGCGGCGGGTGATGCGCGCGCCGACGACCTCGTGCTGGTGGAAGGTCACCGCTCCAGATTCTGTAAAAGCCCTGGTATCGGGCTTGCCGATGTCGTGCAGCAGCGCGGCCATGCGCAATTCCAGCGAGGGCTCCAACCCGCGCTCGGCCTCCAGGTTCACGGCGTTGCGAAGCACCTTCAGCGAGTGCCAGTACACGTCCTTGTGCTGGCGGTGCTCGTCCTGCGTGAGCTTCAGAGCTGGCAGCTCCGGCAGCACGTGGTCGGCCAGCC
>NZ_CALLDG010000136.1 GCF_937999985.1 uncultured Corynebacterium sp. | reverse complement strand
CCAGCAGATCAGGAGTAGGCCAATCCCAGTCACGACCGAACCCGAAAGGCCCGTGAGCGGGCGCGCCAGCCTGCGTGAGCTGGGGATCCCGACAATCTCCAATCCGCCGAATACGTAGGCGCTTTGGTCGGTGGACAAGGCCGGCGGAGGCAAGGGGCGTCACAAAAGAGTCAACCGCCTTCGACTACCGCCACCGACCGTGACGGTGGCTACCTGCGGGGGTTTAGGTGGCGGCTTAAGCGGTGGCGTGCGGGGTTAGAGTGGCGTGTCAAGCAGTGACGGATAAGCGAACACTGTGTGTAGCGTTTGTGCTACATAAGCGGGAGAGCAAGAGGAATTAAGTGTCCCTACCTGCACGTTTAAGCCGTTACGTGAATTGCCTCACACTTTTGCCGCACCTGTTGCGAGAGTGAGTCGCAATTCACTACACATGTTGTACGTACACGAAGTACAGACTTGCGGCACCCGGTCGGAACTCGCAGAACCGATCACTCCCCGCCGCAACTTTGCAGTTTTTATACACCCCTCTCGGAAGGAGATTCCTTTGAAGTTCAAGAAGTCCCTCATCACCCTGGCCGCAGCATCCTCTGTTGCCCTGGCTGGCGTTCCGGCCGCAGTTGCAGACGAGGCCCCCGAGGCACCGACCGCCTCCGCGACCGCCACCCAGCCGGCTGCCGACGAGGCCGCACCGGCTGAGGACGCTACCGCTGGTGATGACCAGGCTGAGGCAGACGACGAGGCCGAGGCTGGCGAGACTGCAGACGAGAACGCCGAGGGCACCGAGAACGAGAGCTCCACCGAGGAGGGCACCCAGGGCTCCATCGACGACGAGAAGAAGGAGAAGCTGAAGGGCTCCATCGACAACCTGGCTGGCTGGGACGAGACCACCTCTACCCTGGACAAGGTCAAGGACGTTATCGGCTTCATTGGCAAGATCGTGAAGATCTTCCTGTAAATCCGTCGCGGATACCGAATACCGGGTACCGGCGTCCGGGATCCGGATGCCGGACACAACAAACCCCGCTTCCCAAATCATCGAGGAGATCCTCGATGGGAAGCGGGGTTTCGTCACGCTGATTTACTCAGCGGAGCCCTTCTGCTTGAAGGGGAAGCCCAGCTCGCGCAGCAGTGCGCGGCCTTCGTCGTCGTTGGTTGCAGTGGTAACGACGGTGATGTTCATGCCGCGAGGACGGTCGATCTTGTCGACGTCGATCTCGTAAAACATGGACTGTTCGGACAGGCCGAAGGTGTAGTTGCCGTGGCCGTCGAACTGCTTGTCGTTCAGGCCGCGGAAGTCACGAATACGCGGCAGAGCGACGGTCAGCAGGCGGTCCAGGAACTCCCACATGCGGTCGCCGCGCAGGGTAACGCGGGCGCCGATGGGCATGCCTTCACGCAGCTTGAAGTTAGCGATCGCCTTCTTCGCGGTACGGATCTGCGGCTTCTGACCGGTGATCTTGGTCAGGTCCTCGATTGCACCGTTGATCAGCTTGGAATCGCGAGCAGCGTCGCCGACACCCATGTTGACGACAACCTTGGTGACGCCCGGGATCTGCATGACGTTCTCGTAGCTGAACTCGCCGTTCAGCTTCTCGCGGATTTCCTCACGGTAGCGAGTCTTCAAACGTGGGGTGTAGTTTTCGCTCATCGTTAGATGTCCTTCCCGTTGCGCTTGGACACGCGGATCTTCTTACCGTCTTCGTCGAAGCGGTAGCCGATACGGGTCGGGTTGCCGTCGGAGTCAACGACCATCACGTTGGACACGTGGATCGGAGCTTCCTGGGTAACGATGCCGCCGGACTCAGCGCCGCGCTCTGGAGCGGAGTTTGCAACGTGCTTCTTGATTCGGTTGACGCCCTCGACCAGGACCTTGTCGCGCTGCGGGTAGGCCTCGATGACCTTGCCCTTTGCACCCTTGTCCGGGCCGGAGATTACCAGTACGGTGTCGCCCTTACGGATCTTCATTTAGAGCACCTCCGGAGCCAGGGAAACGATCTTCATGAACTTCTTGTCGCGAAGCTCACGTGCGACCGGGCCGAAGATACGGGTGCCGCGGGGATCGTTGTCGTTTGCCTTGATGATGACAGCCGCGTTCTCGTCGAATGCGATGTAGGAGCCGTCCGGGCGACGGGTCTCCTTCTTAGCGCGGACAATGACAGCCTTGACGATGTCGCCGGCCTTGACGGTGCCGCCGGGTGCAGCTTCCTTAACGGTAGCTACAACGACATCACCGATACCAGCGGAGCGTCGAACGGAACCACCGAGCGGACGGATGACCAGGATTTCCCGGGCACCGGTGTTGTCGGCAACTCGCAGACGCGATTCTTGCTGAATCACTTGAGTCTCCTAATTTGACCTAGATTTTTGCTTGCCGTGCGTGGGATTTCCGACCCTCGCGCACGCGGTCTGTGCCAGCGCGTTCAGTTCATCGTGAACTCGGTTCGCCTTCTGGCAACCGCTATATTCTTCCACACCCCTGTTCAGCCAACCAAATCGCCGTATCAGAGATTTTTGGGGCGGCGGCGGATTTCGCGCAGCGGGGGTATGTCGCCCCACCCCCGCGCAATTCTTTTTTTCCTTCTTATTGACGCCCCCTCACACCTCACCGCCCCGCTTTTCCAGCAGGTCTGCCAACAGTGAACTAACCTAGTATTTCGCCCTTCAAAACCACTGGTCAGAATGTGCCCATAGCGTGCGGTTATGTTCAAAAACTTAAGCATCCAGGTCGGCACGGACGCCAATAAAAGGGCGATTCGGGGCAGATCCCCCCTCCTGCTAACAGTCACTTTTCAGCTCGCGCCCAGAGGTTATGAAGGATCGTTTATGAACTGTTTCAGCGGGCAGGTAGAACTTTTGCACTGTGCTTAAAGTGCACGATCATGTTAAATTAATCCCCGTACCACGGCCAGTTCAGGCCGACGCAACAACTTTCACGTGAGGATTAAACACATGAAGCTCAAGAAGTCCCTGCTGGCTCTGACCACCGCCGCTACCGTTGCAGTTGCTGGCTCCACCGCTGCTGTTGCTGAGGATGCCAAGACCCCTGCAGGCTCCGCCGTTGCCATCAACGACAAGGGTGACGACAAGACCGAAACCGATCCGGGCAAGGAAGACGGTTCCAAGGACGAGCCCGGCAAGAAGGACCTGGCTGGCTCCGCTGACAAGTTCTTCGGCTGGGACGAGGATACCACCGGCCTGAAGAAGCTGACCACCGTCGTCAGCCTGATCACCACCGTTGCAGCCCTGGTTGGCGGCATCGTTTCTCTGTTCAACAACATCCAGAAGCTGGGCAAGCTGGCCAAGTAAAAACAGCCTTCTCAAGCTAGAACAAATCCGTTCAGCTGAGACCCAAGCCCCGCCGCGATCCCTGAACTGGCCCCCGAAAGTTGGACTAGTTTAATTCTAGGCGGTTAGGGCTTCAA
>NZ_CALLDG010000135.1 GCF_937999985.1 uncultured Corynebacterium sp. | reverse complement strand
CGGCGGCGATGACCGCACCGTCGGGGATCCCCGGGCCGGGCGCTATGGTCATGTCGTTCATGCCGCCCAGCCTAGGTGCCCACAACCCTTTCTCGTCTCGGCGGAAGCGGAGACCGCGTCGCGACGGCCGGGATCCAGCCTCAGTATTATCCTCGTCACCGGTTGATTCGAACGCTTTTTGCTCCTCCTTCTCCCGTCGGGCTTCGATTTCAGCGGCCTCTGCAGGTGGCAGTGATCGCTGGATCCGCTCGAACTACCGGTTCCGATCAGCGGTCGAAGGATTTTCGCAGCAGCCGGACCTGCGGCGCCGGTGCCGCCGCCGTAGCCTGACGAGCATCCCCGCCATGACGGCCATCACGACGGCGGTCCCGGCACCGATGATCCAGGGATTACCGAGGAGCCCACCGACGCCTGCGAGTGCTCCGCCCGCCGCGATGAACGGCAGGCCGCAGCAGAGCAGCGACGGAAGCGCGCAGCATGCCAGCAAGAGCAGCCCGGTCACTGCAGCGACGACGGGACCGGCGCGCCATTCGTCGCGGTCCTGATCGGCGCTCATCGTCTGCTTCAGGATGAGATCTCCCCGATTGCCTGCGTTGCCGTTCATGCGCAGCACGACAGCAGCGACGGGTCGGTGGTGAAGGCCTTCGCGGCGATCCGGATGCCCTCGGCCATGGTCAGGTAGGGGGCCCAGGCGTTGGCGACCTCGGCGACGGTCCTGCCGAGCACGTGGACGCCTGCGGCGGCGAGCTCCCCGGCGTCCTTGGCGACGGCGGTCAGGCCGAGGATCTCTTTCGTCTCGGCGTTCACGACGATCTTGATGAACCCGCGGGTGTCGCGGTTCACCAAGGCGCGGGGCACGTGGTGCAGGGGCAGGACGCGGCAGTCGCAGCGGATCCCCGCGGCGAGGACGTCCTTCTCGGTCATCCCGACCGCGCCGATCGCGGGCCCGGTGAACGTCACCCGCGGCAGGCGGGCGTAGTCGACGGACCGGTCTGCGTCGGCGAACGCGTTCTCGGCGACGAGGGTGCCGTGGTGGGCGGCGACGTAGACGAACTCGGGGTGCCCGGTCACGTCGCCCGCGGCCCAGACCCGCGGGTTCGAGGACTGCAGCCGGTCGGAGACGACCACCTCGCCGGAGTCTCCGGTATTCACCCCGACCGCATCGAGGTTCAGGCCATCGGTGACGGGACGGCGTCCGAGGGCGACCAGGACCTGGTCGGCGCGGAACTCCTGCGAGCCGCCGGACAAGGCGGCGGTCACGACGGCCTCGCCTCCCGTGCCGCGGGAGACCCGGGTGGGCACTGCGCGGCTGACGACGCGGATGCCCTCGTCGGCGAACACCTCCTGGAGCGCCTTCGACACCTCCGGCTCCTCCTTCGAGGCGAGCCGGGACCGCACGAGCAGCGTGACCTGCGAGCCGAGGCGGGCGAACAGCTGCGCCTGCTCCAGGGCGACGTAGCCGCCGCCGAGCACCAGCAGCGACTCGGGGACCTCCGTCAGCTCCATCGCCGTGGTCGAGGTCAGGTATCCGGTCTCCTCCAGGCCGTCGATCGGCGGTGCCCACGGGCGAGAACCAGTCGCGACCAGGTAGTGGTGGGCCTCGATGGTCTCGACGCTTCCGTCGGATCCGGCAACATCGAGAACCGGCGCATCAGGGGTGCCCACGAACGAGGCGTCGCCGCGGAGGACCTGCCAGCCGTAGGAGTCGGCGACGTCGGCGTACTTCTCGCCGCGCAGCGACTCCACCAACGCTTGCTTCCCAGCGATCAGCGCGGGCATGTCGACGGGATCCGCCGTCGTCGCGATCCCGGGGAACCGGGTTGCGGCGTCGACCGCGACGTGCCGCGCGCCGGCCGCGGCAATGAGCGCCTTCGACGGGACGCAGCCCGTGTTCACGCAGGTGCCGCCGAGCGTCCCGCGCTCGATCATCACCACCGACTTCCCGAGCGTGCTGGCGCGGATCGCAGCGGCGAACGCGCCGCCTCCCGATCCGATGATGGCGAGATCGTACTTCGTAGGCATCGCTACTCCTGTCAACTCTTGGCTTTCTGCTCTGTCTCAGCCATACTGGACCTTCCAGTGCAGGGGAAGGTCAAGCGCGGCCACGGAGGGAGACAGCAATGTGGATCGGAGAACTCGCCGAGAGGGCAGGCACTACCGCGAAGACCCTTCGCTTCTACGAGGAACAGGGCCTTCTGCCCCCGACCGAGCGCACGCCGTCCGGATACCGCGACTACGCGCCCGAGACGGTCGCTCGGATCGACTTCATCCACCGCGGCCAGGCCGCGGGCCTCACCCTCGCCCAGATCCGCCAGATCCTCGACATCCGCGACGGCGGCCATGCGCCCTGCGAGCACGTGCGCGACCTGCTTGACGTGCGCCTCGCTGAGATCGAGCAGCAGATCGCGCAGCTCTCCGTGCTGCGCGACACTATCGCGGACCTTAGCCAGGACGCCGCGCACCCGGATCCTGAAACGTGCAGCACCGATCAAGTGTGTAGGTACTTGTAGACGGCGGGAGTCAATGACTCAAACGCTACAACCCCGATATGCGCTAGCGCATGTCGATGCCGCCGGTGCCCACCTCGATGATTTTGGTGGTGGCCGCGATAGCACACAGCAGCGGCATCGGGGCGGAGGCCTGCAGCGCGAAGTGGTGGACTCGGAAGGACGCGTTGTTCACGCCGATTTCGTCCGCAGCCTGGGTGATCTCCAGACGAGTCTTGGCGATCTTTTCCGCAGATGGCCCGCACTAGCTGCCGAAGGCGTAATGCCCGAAGCTTAAGAAGCCGATCGCTTTCATTGAATAACACTCCTTTTGATGGTGTTAACGAGAGGGGGTAACTTTGCAACGACATACCGTTGAGTTCAAATTTAACGTGTAACGTTATTGACGCTTCGCGTTATGGGGGATAGGGTGAAGCATGATCCAGTCGTTCGCTGACAAGGACACTGAGCGTCTGTGGAATCGAGAGCGGGTTCGCTCGATCGATTCCCGCATTCACTCAGTAGCGCTGCGCAAGCTTCGCCAGCTTGGGTACGCGCAGACTCTTGATGAGTTACGGATTCCCCCGGGAAACCGGCTTGAGGCGTTGAAAGGTGATCGGCGGGGTCAGTTCAGCATTCGAATCAACGACCAGTGGCGGATCTGTTTTCGGTGGTCCGCTGCGGGGCCAGAGGAGGTTGAGATCGTTGACTACCACTGACAAGCTCCCTCCGGTTCACCCCGGTGAGATCCTAATGGAGGACTTTCTCAAGGGAATGGGGATCACCCAGCACAAGCTCGCCGTCTCCATCGGCGTTCCGCCCCGCCGGATCAACGAAATTGTTCACGGTAAGCGCGCTGTAACCGCTGACACGGCCCTTCGTCTAGCGAAGTTTTTCGAGATGAGCCCCCAGTTCTGGCTCGGGTTGCAGACCCAGTACGACCTGGATGTGGCAGAAGACAAAATCCTCGCCGAGATCGAGCGGATTCAGCCGGTCCAAGCTGCTTCGGCGTAGGCCGCACCTAGGGAATTTGGGGCCGTTGCCTCATCGCTTTCAGCTCCGAGCGCCGCTTCTTTGCTTCGAGACGGCGCCGTACCGAGCCCCTCGTCGGCTTCGTTTTGTGCCGCGGGGGAGGGGGCGGAGCTAGGGCCTCGCGCAACAGGGCGGCCATGCGTTCGCGTGCCTCAGCTCGGTTGCGCACCTGCGACCGCTGGGTCGACGCAGACACGGTGAGGACGGAGCCGTCCAAGCGGTGCTCGAGGTTGCGCAAGATGCGGCGGCGTTGGGCGTCGGTAAGCGATGCGCTTTCAGCGATATCGATGGAAAGCTGGACCTTGCTGTCGGTCGGGTTGACGCCCTGGCCGCCCGGACCCGACGACTTCGCGAACCGCTCCGTTAGGTCGGCAGCGGCGATGACTGCACCGTCGGGGATCCCCGGGCCGGGCGCGATGGTCAGGTCTTTCATGCAGCCCAGTCTAGGTGCCCTACGAGTCGTTCTTGTCTCGGCGGAAGCGGAGGCCGCGTCGCGACGGACGGGGTTCAGCCTCAGAATTATTCTCGTCGTCGGTTGAGTCGAGTGCTTTTTGCTCTTCCTTCTCCCGTCGGGCTTCGATTTCAGCGGCCTTCGCAAGTAGCCGGTCGTCGTTCATGTCGCGAATTTTCTCGGTGGCTTTCTGCGCCTGATCCACCGCAGCCTGACGGGCGCAGTTCGCGACATTGACTGTGTCTCCCGCTAGCGACATCACAGATTGACGCCAGCCTTGGACCTAGAGACGCTCCGCGTAGTGTAGCTAGTCCCCGGGGTTACCCACGCAGAACTCGTTGCCTTCCGGGTCCTGCATGACAGTCCACACCAATCCCGGCGCCTCGTGGGTGGTGAGTTCGGTAGCGCCTAGGTCTTTGAGGCGTTCTATTAAAGTTTCGCGCTCCGCCCCGCCAACGTCGATGTGCATGCGGTTTTTCCCAGGTGTCGGATCCTTGACGCGCTGAAATCCCAGCGCCGGGGTGGAATCAACCATCACAAAATCGCCGTAATCCGCGGCGATTTCGCATCCGGTTGCGGCGGACCAAAACTTGGCGAGCTTTGAGGGATCGTGGCAGTCGAAGGTGATCTGCCGGATCGTGAGATTGGCATCATTCATGGTCTCTATTATGAGGATGGGATCTGACGCTTGCTACGTGCATTTCTAAATAGCATTCTTTAGCGCTTCGCGGATTGCCTGGGACCGTGACCATCCGTGGGCGGCTGCGTATTTGTCGAGGTCCAAGATTTCGCGAGGAGAGAGCCGAATGGAGATAACCTTCGCAGTATCTTCGTTGCGAGGTTTCCTTCCTCGTCGACGAAGTATTTCTACGTCGTAGCCTTTCTCGGCTTCGGTTACCCACGCATCGATTTGCTCTTCGCTGACTGGCTTTCCGTTGATAGTTTTCATGAACATAATCGTAATACGGAAAAGGGCTTGGCGGCTCGGGGGAGGTTATAGTCTTTCGACAATCCGTGGAGTTCAAGTTCAACGTTTAACGCGGGCAGCCACCGCCGGATTCTCGGTGGCGATTCC
>NZ_CALLDG010000134.1 GCF_937999985.1 uncultured Corynebacterium sp. | reverse complement strand
CCCGCCACCGTTACATCGCCATGGTGGCGATGGCCCTGGGCGGTTTCGGCATCGGCACCACGGAGTTTGTGGCGATGGGGCTGCTGAACCTCATCGCGGAGGACTTCTCCATCTCGGAGGATCAGGCCGGCCACGTGATTTCCGCTTACGCGCTGGGTGTAGTCATCGGCGCTCCGCTGATTACCACCCTTACAGGTTCCATCCCGCGCCGCCGCTTGGCGCTGCTGCTGATGGGCGCCTTCGTGATCGGCAACGGCCTGAGTGTCTTCGCGCATTCCTATGGGATCCTGATGCTCTCCCGCTTCATCGCGGGCTTCCCGCACGGCGCGTACTTCTCCGTCACGGCGCTGATCGCCGCGTCCATGGCGCCGAACGGCAAGCGCGGTAAAGCCGTGGCGCTGACGGGCATGGGGCTTTCCATCGCCACCGTCATCGGCGTGCCGATCGCGCAGTGGCTGGGCTCCACCTTCGGCTGGAACGCGGCCTTCGCGATGGTCGCGGCTATCGGCGTGGTCACCTTCGTCGCCCTGTGGTTCACGGTGCCGCACATGACGCTGATGCCGCGCACGAAGCCACTGACGGAGCTCGGCGCGCTGGTGAACTCGCAGGTACTCATGACCCTCGCCATCGGCACCGTCGGCTTCGGTGGCATGTTCGCGGTTTACACCTATATCTCTTGGACGCTCACGGAGAACGCGGGCTTCAACGGAAACCTCATCTGGATTCCGCTGATGGTCTACGGCATCGGCATGGTCATCGGCACGTATATCGGCGGTGTGTTGGCCGACCGGAACTTGGAGTACGCGATCCTCGGCACCTTATTGTCCCTGATCGTCGTCCTCTCCGCCTTTTACTTCCTGTCCCACAACGCGGTGGCGGGCATCATCAACTTCGGTGTGATCGGCTTGTTGGGCTCCACCCTGGTGCCGAACCTGCAGACCCGCCTGATGGATGTGGCGGGCGAGGCGCAGACCCTCGCCGCGGCGCTTAACCACTCTGCGTTGAACATGGCCAATGCGGCGGGAGCTGCGGTCGGCGGTGCCGTCATCGCCGCTGGTTATGGTTATTCAACCCCTGCGCTCGCCGGTGCGGCTATGGCCGCCTGTGGCGCTCTGCTGTGGATTCCTGCCTATTATTTACGACGCCGTCAGCTTGCGGCTGCCCGGGCGTAGGTTCTAAAGCTTTAAGGGAAAGCGAGGGTTACTAGTCCGGGTTAGTAGGGTAGGGACTCATGAAGTCACTGACTATTGCAACGGTCAACGTCAATGGAATTCGGGCGGCAGCGAAGGTGCGCCACGAGGACAACCAGGGGATTCTGCCATGGCTTAAAGCCACGCCAGCGGACGTGGTGCTGATGCAGGAGGTGCGCGCGGACGAGAAGCAGACGCGCGCTGCCCTGGAGCCCGTACTGGACGAGTGGCACCTGGCTCAGGCGCCAGCCGCCGCGAAGGGGCGAGCCGGGGTGGCCATCCTGTCGCGATTGCCCCTGCGGGACGTGCAGATTGGCTTCGGTGACGGTCCAGGAAGCGAGGAGTTTTCCGACGCTGGCCGCTACATCGAAGCCACGGTGGATGCCGGGGACTTGCCGGTGCGTGTGGCCTCCCTATACTTGCCCAGCGGCTCGGCGGGGACGGAGAAGCAGGACGAGAAGTACCGCTTCCTGGATTCCTTCGGCGCGTACCTGCAAAACCAGGCGGCACAGGATGAAGAGGCCGGACACCTCGAGCTGGTGGTCGGCGGCGATTGGAACATCTGCCACCGCCGCGAGGACCTGAAGAATTGGAAGACCAACCGCAAGAAGTCCGGCTTCCTGCCCGACGAGCGGGCCTTTATGGATTCCCTGCTGGGCACCTTCCCGGATGAATCCACCCAGGTCGCAGATGCCGAGGATTCCGGCCGCAACGGTAACCCCGCAGGCGTGGCCGGGGACTTCTTCGGGGCAGTGGACTACGTGCCGGGGGATCTTGCAAGCGCCCGCCTGGCCGCCGGCGCGGTGGATGATCCGCAGTACTTCGACGTGATGCGCCGGGTGCTGCCCGACCAGGCCGGGCCTTACTCCTGGTGGACCTATCGTGGCCAGGCCTTTGATACTGACGCGGGCTGGCGCATCGACCTACAGGTGGCCACCCGCGGCATGCTGGAACGCGCGCTGACCGCCAACAATGTGTGGGTGGATAAGGCCGCGGCCTACGACCAGCGCTGGTCCGACCACTCGCCGGTACTGGTGGAGTACGCATGCTGACCGTCCTCTACGTCCTGGGGCTCACCGCCGAATCAATGACGGCGGCGTTGGCTGCGGGACGTCAGCGGATGGACATGTTCGGCGTCATGCTCATCGCCTCCGTGACCGCCTTCGGTGGCGGCACGGTGCGTGACCTGCTGTTCGGCCACTACCCGCTGCGTTGGGTGGACGAGCCGATCTTCCTCGCCATCGTGCTGGGCGCTGCGCTGGTGACGGTGCTGGTCAGCTTCTTGATGGACTACTTCCGCACCATCTTCCTGGTGCTCGACGCGGTGGGCCTTTCCACCTTCGCACTACTGGGTGCCCAGGTGGCATTGGAACTTGGCTACCACCCCCTGATCGTCGTCGTATCCTCCGTGGTGACCGGCGTGTTCGGCGGTGTGCTGCGCGACGTTTTGTGCGACCGGGTTCCCCTGGTGTTCAGCGAAGAGCTATACGCCTCCATCGCCATCCTCGTAGCGGTGATGTATATGGGCATGCTGCACTTCAACTTGGACGAGACCATCGGTAGCCAGCTGGTCATCGTCATCTGCCTGATCTTCGCCTTCGGCCTTCGCCTGCTGGCGATCTTCTACCGCATTTCCCTGCCGGTTTTCGAATACCAGGAGCGTGAATACGTCCGCGACCCCGCCGGGCGACTGACCATGTGGGCGCTCAACAAAGCCGGAGTGCAGCGCCGCGAGATGCGTCGGCGCAGCGTTGGCGCTCCGAAGGCGCCGAAGGACAAGTCCGGGCAGAAGAAGCGCAAGAGGAAAAACCGGTTCGAACTGGTCGATCGGGGAGAGTACGAATACGGGGACGAGCAGGCGTCACAAAACCCGCCCGAAGAACCCCGGAACAGCGACGAGTAAGGTTACATAATATGAACCAACCTGCGAAGAAACAGCGCGTCGTCTCCGGCCTGCAGCCGACAAGCGATTCCTACCACCTGGGCAACTACTTGGGAGCAGTCAAGCAGTTTATACAGCTGCAGGAAGACTACGAGACCTTCTACTTCATCCCTGACCAGCACGCCATCACCGTGCCCGGCTACAGCCCCAAGGATCTGCGCAAACGCACCCTCGCGGGCGTGGCACAGCTGCTGGCGCTGGGCATCGACCCGGAGCGCTCCACCCTGTACGTGCAGTCCCACGTGCCGGAGCATGCCCAGCTGGCATGGGTGCTGATGTGCATCACCGGCGATGGTGAGGCGCGCCGCATGACGCAGTTTAAGGACAAGTCCGCCAAGCAGGGCGGTGACAATACCACCTCCGGGCTGTACGCCTACCCGATGCTTATGGCCGCAGACATTTTGCTGTACCGCCCGCACTTGGTGCCGGTCGGCGAAGACCAGCGCCAGCACCTGGAGCTCACCCGCAACCTGGCGGAGCGATTCAACTCCCGCTACAAGAAGACCTTCGTGGTTCCCGAGGGCTTCATCCCCGAGGGCGCGGCCAAGATCTACGACTTGCAGAACCCGACGGCCAAGATGTCGAAGTCCACGGACAACCCCAAGGGTCTGATTAACCTGCTGGACGACCCGAAGGTCTCGGCCAAGCGCATCCGCTCGGCGGTAACCGATAACGATGGTGAGATCCGCTACGACAAGGAAAACAAGCCGGGCGTATCGAACCTGCTGGTCATCCAATCCGCGTTGGGGGATAAGAGCATCGACGAACTGGTGGAGGGCTACCAGAAGGCCGGCTCTGGCTACGGCGACCTGAAGAAGGACACGGCCGAGGTGCTGGAGGCGTTTTGCACCCCGCTGCGCCAGCGCTACGACGAGTACATGGCCGACCCCGCCGAACTGAACCGCATCCTCGCAAGTGGTGCGGATCGCGCCCGCGAGATCGCGGCGAAGACCATCGAGCAGGTCTACGAGCGCGTGGGCTTCCTGGCGGAAGTAAGGCAGTAGCGAAGCAATAACGCGGAACAACTAACGCGAAACAGTAAAGCACGGCAGCCCCCGCCGTGCTTTACTAATGTGAGAATCTTCAAGACGAGACGACCGGAAGGAAGGGCCGTCCCTTTGGCGACCACCGATCCTGATAAAAACAAACTGGATAACTACGGCGTGGAGCGATCCCGCAAGGACGATCCAGGCCCGCTGGATAAGTACCGCGACAAGTGGCCGTGGCTGGATCACGTGCTGCGGATGCAGGATCGGTACACCGAACAGGGCGGCAACCAGTACGCCGCTGGCATCACCTACTTCTCAGTGATGACGATCTTCCCGCTGATGATGCTGACCTTGGCCGTGATGGCCATGATTCTGGCGGGCAACGAGAAGCTGCTGAACGACGTCATGGACAAGGTCGCCAACATGGGCGAAGGCAACATGGGCGAAGTGCTGCAGACCATCATCGAACAGTCCATCGAACAGAGGAAGTCCGTGTTCTCCATCGGTCTTCTGCTGGCCTTGTGGACCGGGCTGGGCTGGATCGCCCACCTGCGCCTGGGCGTTTCCGAGATGTGGAAGGTCGACGGCAAGCCTGCCGGCTTCGTATCTGGCAAGATCAAGGACCTGATCGGCCTGATCGGCCTGTTGGTCTCCCTGATCGTCGCCTTTGCTATCACCACCATCGGTAACTCCGGACTGACTACCCAGCTGCTGGATGCAGTCGGGCTGGCCGACGTGCCGGGCATTCGCTACATCACCTTCGCGGTGGCTCTGCTGGTGGCGCTGATCGCCAACTTCTGCGTGTTCTTCTGGATGATCCTCTACCTGCCGCGCACCAAGGTGCCCCGCAAGTCCGCGGTGAAGGCCGCCATTATCGGCGCGATCCTGTTCGAGATCTTCAAGCAGTTCGCTACCGTGTTCTTCTCCAATGCACTGTCCAACCCCGCCGGCGCCGCCTTCGGCCCGGTGATCGGTGTGATGGTGCTGATGTACTTCATCTGGCGCATCCTGCTGTACTGCTCCGCGTGGGCTGCGACCACACCGGAATCCCTGGCTAACCTGCGCCCGGATGCGCCGCCGGCCGCCGTCATTCGCGTGCGCCAGGAGGTGCGTGCGGGTAGCACCGACGCCAACCGCGCCGGCCTGCTCGGTGTCGGCGCGGCCGCGGGCGTGGTCGTCGGCGGATTGGTCACCAAGATCTTCAAGCGCTAGCGGCCAGCTGCGAGCGTGGGACACGGATGCAGCTAGGATCTTTAGACATGATTGACTCTGACATCATCGCGTCCCGTCCCAAAGTAGAGCTCCACGACCACCTGGACGGCGGCGTGCGCCCCGCCACCCTGGTCGAGCTCGCCGAGAAGATCGGCTACGAGCTGCCCACCACCGACCCTGCAGAGCTGGAGAAGTGGTTCTACGAGGCGGCGAACTCCGGCGACCTGCCGACCTACCTCACCACCTTCGACCACACCACCGCCGTCATGCAGACCGCCGAGGGGCTGGTGCGCATCACCCGCGAGGCCGTCGAGGATCTGGCTGCCGACAACGTCTGCTACGCCGAGCTGCGCTATGCCCCGGAGCAACACCAGGCCGATGGTCTTTCCCTGCAGCAGGTCGTCGAGGCCACGGTGCAGGGCGTGAAGGAGGGCGAGCGCCTGGTCGCCGAGCGCGGCGGGCGCATCCACGTGCGCCTGATCCTGTGCGCCATGCGCCACGCGGACCGCTCCGAGGAGATCGCTCAGCTCACGGTGGACAACTACGGCGAGCACACCCCGGGCGAGGGTTACGTGGCGGGCTTCGACATCGCCGGTGCCGAGGATGGCTTCCCGCCGTCGAAGCATGCCGCTGCGTTCGACCTGCTGCGTAAGAACCTCGTTCCTTTCACCATTCACGCTGGTGAGGCTGCCGGTGTGGACTCTCTTCGTGACGCCCTAGCGCAGGGTGCCCGACGCATCGGCCACGGCGTGCGCGTGTACGAGGACTTTAATGCCACCATGAGTGGTATCGAGCTGGGTCCAGTCGCCCGCTTCATGCGCGACCAGCGCATTGCCCTGGAGATCTGCCCGACCTCTAATACGCAGACGGGTATCTGCGACGACGTGGCGGAGCACCCGTTTGGCCTGCTGTACGAGATGGGCTTCTTCTGCACCGTGAACACGGATAACCGCCTGGTTTCCGGCACCACGATGACCCGCGAGTTCGAGCTGCTGGCCGAGCACTGCGACCTGGAGCTGTGGCAGCTGCTGGAGCTTACGAGTAATGCGCTTCAGGTGGCCTACTGCGACGAGGGGCTGCGCGAGGACTTGGAGCGCAATGTGATCTACCCGGCCTACGCCGAGGTTGGCAACAGTCTGCCGGATGAGGCCCTGGACGCAGGCGACGCGGAGGGCACCGAGTTTTCCAACGGTATGCAGCGCCTGCACGGCCACGGTCAGCCGCACGGCGCGGGTGTTGCAGCGGGTGCGGGCCAGCAGGACATTGAGCTTTCCATGGAGAACCTCAAGGCCGAGCTGGAGGAGCTGGGCCTTAGCCTGGACGATGAGGAAAGCGATGGCGAAGCAGGCGATCAAACCTCCAGCTAGAAGCATCTGAATGCTTTAAGTTGGCCCGCTTAGGGTTGGGTTTTACCCCTGTGAACTGGCAAAATGCTCTGCATGGAGAATTCTTGGGGAATTAGGTTTAACCTCCGCCGCGCAGTGGCGATGCTGGTGATTATCTGCACGGGCGCGGTGCTTGCCGCGTGCTCAGAGACCGGTGGCCGACCGCGCGGCGGCGCGTCCGGCGACGGCGGCGGGGGAGTGGATACCCCGCGCTACACCGTGGCGATGGTGAGCCACGGCGCGCCGGGCGATACCTTCTGGGATCTCGTCCGCGCGGGCGCGGAGGATGCCGCCAAGAAGAACAACCTGGAGCTCCGCTACAGCTCCTCCCCACAGGCGCCTGACCAGGCGAACCTGGTGCAGAACGCCATCGATTCCAACGTCGACGGCCTGGCCCTGACCATGCCCACCCCGGAGGCTCTGGGGCCGGTGGCGAAGCGCGCGGCGAAGGCCGACATCCCCGTGGTGGGCCTGAACTCTGGCATGGAGCACTACAAGAAGTACGACGTCAGCGCTTTCTTCGGCCAGGACGAGTCCGTCGCCGGCGAGCGCGCCGGCGAGCGCCTGTCGAAGGACGGCGCCAAGAAGGTGCTGTGCGTCATCCACGAGCAGGGCAACCCCAGCCAGGAGTCTCGCTGCGCGGGCATCAAGAAGGGCCTCGGCGGCGGTTCCGTGGAGAACCTATACGTCAACGGCATGGATCTGACCAGCGTGCAGTCCACAGTGCAGGCCAAGCTGGCGCAGCAGAAGGACATCGACTGGGTCATGGGTCTGGTCGCCCCCGTCGCGCTGACGGCCGTGCAGGCCAAGGAGCAGGCCGGCTCCAAGGCGAAGATCTCCACCTTCGACACCAACGCGGAGCTCGTCGCCGCAATCAAGAACGGCACCATCGAGTGGGCCGTGGACCAGCAGCCTTACCTGCAGGGCTACATGGCCATCGACGCGCTTTGGTTGGCCAAGCGCAACGGATCCACCGTGGGCGGCGGCCAGCCGGTCCTCACCGGACCGTCGTTCGTGGATAAGTCCAACGTGGACACCATCGCGGACGCGGCCAAGGAAGGACTGCGATGAAAGCGATGAGTATGCTCAAGCGCCCCGAGTTCACCTCGGTTCTCGGCGCGGTCCTGATCTTCACGCTGTTCATGATCGTCGCGCCGTCGTTCCGCTCCCTTGATGCGTTCTCTACTGTGCTGTACGCCAGCTCCACGATGGGTATCATCTCCCTGGCCGTCGGACTGCTGATGATCGGCGACGAGTTCGACCTGTCCTCCGGCGTGGCCGTCACCACCGCCGCCCTGGCCGCCACAATGTTGAACTACAACTTCTGGTTGAACTCCTGGGTGGGCATATTCCTTTCCCTGCTGATCGCCCTGGCCATCGGTGCCTTCAACGGGATGATGGTGATGCGCACGGGCATCCCGTCGTTCCTCATCACCCTGGCCGCGTTCCTGATGCTGCAGGGCATCAATCTGGCCGTCACGAAGCTGGTCACCGGCCAGGTCGCCACCCCGTCGATTGCCGACATGGAGGGCTTCCAATCCGCCAAGGCCGTCTTCGCCTCCTCGATCAACATCTTCGGCGTGGAGGTTAAGACCATCGTCTTCTGGTGGCTCCTCTTCGTGGCCCTGGCCAGCGTGCTGCTGTTCAAGACGCGCTTCGGTAACTGGATCTTCGCCGTCGGCGGCGATGCCGAAGCCGCCCGTGCCACCGGCGTGCCGGTACGCCGTGTGAAGGTGATCCTGTTCATGTTCGTCGGCTTCGCCGCCTGGTTCGTGGGCATGCACAACCTCTTCGCCTTCGATTCCATCCAGGCCGGCCAGGGTGTGGGCAACGAGTTCCTCTACATCATCGCCGCGGTCATCGGCGGCTGTGCCCTCACGGGTGGGCGCGGCACCGCCATCGGTACGGCCATCGGTGCGCTGATCTTCGGTATGACGAATCAAGGCATCGTCTACGCAGGTTGGAACCCGGATTGGTTCAAGTTCTTCCTGGGGGCCATGCTGCTGTTTGCGGTGCTCACCAACAACTCTGTCTCCAAGTTCACTTCTGGAGGTCGCAGCTAAATGTCTTCTTCTATTGACGCCACCCCGATTATCAGCCTCCGCAATGTGGACAAGGACTATGGCGATGTCCACGTGCTGAAGGACATTGACCTGGATATTTACCCAAGCAAGGTGACCTGCATCCTGGGCGACAATGGCGCGGGCAAGTCCACCCTTATCAAGATCCTCGCCGGCCGCCACAAGCACACCAGTGGCGAGGTTCTGGTCGACGGCGAGGAGGTCCACTTCAACGGCCCGAAGGATGCTTTGGATAAGGGCATCGCCACCGTGTACCAGGACCTGGCCGTGGTCGGGCAGATGTCCGTGTGGCGCAACTTCTTCCTGGGCCAGGAGCTCACCGGGCGTTTCGGCATGCTGCGCGCCGACGAGATGCGCCGTATCGCGTCCGAGGAACTGGAGAAAATGGGAGTGCACCTGGACGATGTCGAGGTGCCCATTGCCAACCTTTCCGGTGGCCAGAGACAGGTCGTGGCAATTGCGCGGGCTGTGTACTTCGGCGCGCGAGTGATCATTCTGGACGAGCCAACCGCAGCGCTGGGCGTCAAACAATCCGGCATGGTGCTGCGCTTCATCAAGTCCGCCGCCGAAGGTGGGGTAGGTGTGGTGCTGATTACCCACAATCCCCACCATGCGTATCTGGTGGGCAGTCACTTCGTGCTGCTGAACATGGGCGAGCAGACTCTGGACGCGGATTATTCCGAGGTCACTCTGGAGCAGTTGACGCTGGAGATGGCCGGCGGGGGCGAATTGGATTCTCTCAACCACGAGCTGCGGGATTTAAGTTAAGCTAAATGCCTGTATAACGAAGTTCTAAGGATGGGAGCTGACCGAAGCCGTGGCGCATTACAACCTGTACGAGTCACTTGGGATTGACCGGAGCACAAGTACTCAGGACATCGCGGAGGACATCGATAAGCGCCTGAGCACGGGGAACACTTCCAACCCGGGTGGGGAGGACGAGCTGCAGGTAGCGCGTCAGGTGATTGCGGATCCGACGAAGCGCGGCATGTACGATGCCCGCCTGGACGATCCCAGCGCCCCCGAGATCGACATTGCCGCGCTGCGCGATCTGGGTGAGCTGCAGGTGCCGGCGCAGGGGCAACAGCAGCAGTCGCAGGCACAGCCCATTTCCCAGCAGTTCCAGCAGCCCGGACAGCCGCAACAACCACAGCAACCTAAGCAGCCGTCCAAACTGAAGCGCGAGTTCGCCCGTTCCTCGAAGCTGGCGCTCACCCTAGCTGCTGTTGTCCCCCTCCTCGCAGTCCTGGTTCTGTTCGGAGCCTACAAGGGCGTGAGCTGGTTCTTCAGCGATGCGCGAGATGTGAAGAACCTTTCCCAGGAGTTTCTGGATCTGCGCAAGAAGGGCGAGACCCAGATGTGGCTGGACGATAACCTTGGCAAGGATGCCATGCCTGATGCCTCGTTTTATTTCGACCTGGACGACGGCGGATACGAGGGCATGAATGAGGAGTTCGACGCACTCGCTCCCGAGCCGGGAGAAATCACCAAGAGCAACGATTTCGCTCGGTTTGTCCTGCCCGAGGATCAGATCGACCGCTACAAGAACTTCTACTTGGTCTCCGTGAAGGACAACAACGGCAAGCTGAAAGGCCTGCTGTTCTTCGGCATCGGTAACAACGGCCCGAAGCTACTCAACGTACAAAAGTTGGACCGCTAACGGTTGGAAGACCCCATGAGCAACACCGACTGGAATAACTGGAACCCCAACTATCCTGCGCAGCACGCTCCGCAGCCGCAGCAGAATAAGACCTCTCCCTGGGTGTATTCCATCGTCGCAATCTCCGTGGTGGCGCTGCTGGTCGCCGGCGTGCTGACGGCCACGGCAGTCATGGGGAAGGACGGCGGTGACGGTGAGGAATCGCCGGTAGCGGCGGAGACGGTGGCGTCCAAGCGCCAAAAGACGAAGACCAGCGAAGCGGAGCCAACCCCGGATACCCCGGAGGAAGAGCCAACCCCGGAGGAGCCGCGAGGCAGTGGATCTTCCAGCCCAGAATATAGGTTGAGCAGCTATGGCTGGGAGGGCAGCCCCGCGCACTGCAATGCTGACGACCAGTGGCTGTACGCGGCCTATGGCGACGGCGATTACGTCGTGGTGTGCAAGGTCGGGGAGCACGGCGACTATTACTACCGAAGCTATGTCGGTGGCCATTCGATCGAGAAGGACGTGGACATGTCCTACGCGGATCCGAGCCGCGGCAGCTACAGCGTGCCGGTCGGGGGTGGAACGCGCATCGAGATCAACCAAAAAGACCTAAAAGTCTACGAACACGGTGAGGTGGCCAGCAACGTGGAGTTCGACCAATTCTTTGTGGTTGATCGATAACGCCGTTTCGGTCGCCGATTCGGTAGTGGGCTGCAATAATGAGGCGAATCCTAAATAGGAATTATTCGCAGAGAAGATTGAGAGTATTCGCCCATGAGCAATTCGAATCCTTATGGCCAGCCGGGACCGAACCCCGGTGGTCAGAATCCGTACTCGCAGCAGCCGAACCAGCCGCAGCCGCAACAGCAGAACCAGTTTGGCCAGCCAGGGCAGCCGAATCAGGTTGGACAGCCGGGTCAGCCTGGTCCGGCAGGGAAGCAGGGGCTGCAGTCGCTCGCGTGGAACCAGCTGGCCGCAGGCGTGGCTGGCATCGCAGCGCTGCTGGTGCTGTTCTTCAGCTTCTTCAAGTGGGTCGGTCTTACAACCACTCTCGGTGAGGATAAGTACACCGCTGGTGTGAACGGCTGGGGCATGCTCTCGGTGAGCGACAATGCCGATAAGCAGGATTTCGCCGAGGATTTCGGTAACACCGGCCTGGGCGTGCTCTTCATGCTCTTGACCTTGGGCCTGCTGATCGCCGCGGCCGTGATGCTGTGGCTGAAAATCCAGCCGCGCGTGGCCGTCTACCTCGGCATCGCCGGTGGTGCAGTGCATCTGATTTGGGCGATCTGGACGATCGTTGATTTCAATGGCCCCTACAAGGAGGCAAAGGACGAGCTGGAGGCAGCTCAGTCCGCCAGCAGTAATTACGGGTTCGCATCTGGCATCACCTTGGACGGCGGACCGAAGTTCGCGGTCTTCCTGGCAATCATCGTTGCTCTGGCGATCATCGTGCTCGGCGTGCTGGCGATTGTGAAGTTCGGCCAGCAGCTGAATGTTCCGGGGAACAACCAGCCGAACCAGTTCGGCCAGCCGGGTAACCCGCAGGGCCAGTTCGGCCAGCCACAGAACCAGCCGAACCAACAGCCGCAGTTTGGCCAGCCACAGAACCAGCCAAATCAGCAGGGTCAGTTCGGCCAGCCAGGTAGCCAGAACCCGTTTAACCAGCCGGGACAGTAAGAACCTTTCTACATCGCAAGAGAGCTCGTCATGGTAAGCCCAGACGAGCTCTTTTGTTAGTAGCTGCCCTTGAATGACCGGAAGTGATTGATCCATGAACAACCCCAATCCCTACGGCGCGATGGGTGGAAACCCTCAGTTTGGATACGGCTACCGTCCGCAACTAAACCCGTCGTATGGCTCCCGTCCCAGCACATGGATGCTGCTCGTCTCCGGCGGCGCCACAGCTTTAGCCTTGCTTATGTTTACTGCGAGCTTTCTCAGTTGGACGGAGCTGAGGTTTAACTACGATGAAGGGATTATGAGGCTGAATGTGAACGGCTGGGGCAGGGTTGTCATCACAGGCGCTCCGGAGGGTGCTGACGTTGTTGATTCGAAGTTCAGCAGTGCCGGAGTCGGCGTACCAGCCAATGTCGCAGCCCTGTCGCTCCTGATTGTGGGTGCCGTCATGTTGTGGCAGACGGTGAAGCCGCGTGTGGCCTCTTCCATGTTTATCGGCGCGGGTCTGGTGGGTCTAGGCTGGGCGATTTGGTCGATTATGAAGATCCAGCGAGCATTGAAGGCCATGGAGAGGGAAGAGGGTGCTCGACTGCGGGAAGAAGGCCTGGTTTTCGAGGAGGTCTTCCAAGGGAGTGCAGAAATCGGCGTTTATTTTGCAATCGCCCTTTCGTTGGCGGCCGTCTCTCTTGGTGTATTTGCGCTTTTCAAATACAACAGCCAGGCGAAGATGCCCTGGGGCTGGCCGGGCCAGCCATCTAATTTCTAAAAGCGCGTGAAGCGCTTGATCAGGCCTTCCTCCAGGGCCTTCCAGCCCTTCGCCTCCTCGTCGAAGGGGGCGGATGGTTGTGCGTCCGACGGAGAGCCCAGCATGTAAGCCAGGTAGTTCTGCAGCTTCGGGTAGCTCAGCAGGATCTTGTTCACGCCGTCGTCGCCCGCCCAGTCCGCAGCATCCGCCAGCAGCTCGTAAGCGCGACCCAGCTGGTCGGAATCCACAGCGTCTAGGGACTCCGAAATGTCGTCGTGCAGGCCAGCGAAGGAGTACTGGTTCGAGTCGTGCACCGTGACCTCCAGCTCACCGGCGTTGGCGGCGCTGACCAGGTCGCCCCAAGTATCCAACTCTTCGAGGTCGTGATCGTGGGCGTCAATAATCCAGCGCACGAGGGCACGAGAGTTCGGGAAGGTGTTGATCTCCCCGTGGCGGCCGAGGAAGCGCGGCTTGTCGCCGACGTAGCAGCGCAGGGTGTAGACGTACTGGCCGTTCAGGCTGATACGGATCGGATCGATGCCGGCGTCGGCCCAGATGGTCTTGTCATAAGGATCGACGTCCTTGCCCTCGGTGGCCTCGGCCGCAGCCGCCGCCTCGGCCTCCTTCTCCTTCTGACGCTTTTCGCGAGCCTCCTTGGCCTCGTCGATGCGCTTCTGTGCGTCCTCCACCTTCGCTTCGTCGACCTCTGGCTCGGTCAGGTGCACTTCGACGTCATCGAGCATGCCCTTCCACCGATCCAGCACGGTGCGGCCAACTCCCGACCACTCTTCCAGGCCGTTCTGCGACTGGTAGTGGTCCGGCCCGCGGCGCACGTTATCCAGGATGGAGTAGGAGTGGAACCAATTGTTCACGCTCTTCAGCCCCAGGACATTGCCCATGGAGCGCAGCAGATCGAAACCGCGAGCGACCGTGGAGGTGGATTCATAGCCCGGGCGCTGAGCCAGCTTGCGGGGTACCTCGACCAGGCTGATCTTGCCGGTGCGGGTGGGCACCACATTGGTGACCAAGTCGGACTTAAACTGTGCCCACTTGGGGTGCTCGGCCAGCTCGTTGCGGCCGCCGTCCTCGAGGAAAGCCAGGAGCTTGGCGGGGGAGTCGAAGACGAAAAGATCGTCGTCATCGCCCAGGAAGCCCTGCCAGCGCTCACCCTTGACCAGCCAGTTCGGGGCCCACAGGGTGTACCAGGTGCCGCTGGTGATCTCTAACTCCACGGCGACGATGCCGTTGCCGAATGTCCTCAAGCCATTATCTGCTGCCATGGCTAGGCATTCTACTAGGTCGGTCTGGTTACGTCGGTGTTTAGTCCTGCGTCTGGTCGACCCGCCGGTTGCGCAGCTCCGCTGTCAGCACAGCGGGCACG
>NZ_CALLDG010000133.1 GCF_937999985.1 uncultured Corynebacterium sp. | reverse complement strand
AGCTAAACAGGGAGGCATCGCCGTCGAAGGCGCCGTCGAAGGATTTTCCGTAGGGGTCCATCAGTAGCTTGGAGGGATCGCAGCGCAGGCCACGCGCGGGGTCCCACGGGCCGTCGACTCGGTAGCCATAGCGCTGGCCGGGGACGATGCCGGGGAGGTAACAGTGCCAGATGTCAGCGTCGACCTCCTCCATCTTCACCCGGGTCTCCGCACCCTGGCTGTCGAAGAGACAGAGCTCGACCGATTCCGCAACCTCTGTAAATAGGGCAAAGTTGGTGCCGTTGCCGTCGAAAGTGGCGCCAAGGGGGTAGGGCTTTCCAGGCCACCCGATCATAGGTTCGCCGGGCGCACGCAATCCACTTTTATCTGACAGTCCGAAAGTCATGGGCTCCATTCTAACGGCTAAAACCGCGCAGTATTGTTTCTACTCCCAGCACTACTTCCTGACGTGCGCGAGCCTCGGAATGCGCGCCTTGTACCTGTTCTTGTTCCTGCTCTTGTTTGCCCGTTGGTGCCCCCAAATTCATGGCGACGCTTTGGCGTGCCTGGAGTTCCAGCACAGAACCGAAAACAAAGCGCAGGAGGAGCTTCGCGCCGTCCAACGCGCTGCAGGCACCCTCGTGGCTAAGCTCTGCATCCAGCTCTGCACTGAGCTCTTCGGCTAAGTCCCGGTCAAGCGTCCCGCTGGCCACCGCTGCCAGCGTGATGTCGGCACCATCGCGCAGGGAGGTGAGGGCGTCAAAAAGAAAAGAACAATAATCCGTCGCACTTCCGGGGCGGGCAGGTACCGCAGTGAGAATTGACTCGGCAATACCTCCCAAAAGCGCCTGCTTGTTGGGGAAATGCCAGTACAGGGCACCAGGGGCAACGTCGAGGGCGCGGGCGAGCCGCCGCATCGTGAGGTCGGCCAGGCCGTACTGCTGCAGGATGTCGACTGCGGTACTCACGATTTTCTTGCGGTTTAACTGCACGGTGTCCAAGGGTAGTGGACTACATTGCCGTAGGGTGAGCGACATGAAGATTCGGAAGACATGCCTAGCCGCCTTGTGCACCCTGCCCCTCGCACTCACGGCGTGCGGATCCGACGACGGAGAAAACAGCGGCGAGTCGAGTCCAGCGCACGAAGCTAGCCAGGCCGACCAAGCTGACCACGCTGAAGAAGCGATGCCCGAAGGGCCGGTTTATGAAACCCCGGCTAGCGACGAAGACAAGCAGCAGATCGTCGACCTGCTGCACGGGCTGAGCAACGGTGCCCGCCCCATGGACGAGTACCTGCACTGGACCATCGACAACACCTGCCGAGCCGACATCGAGCAGCAGGGCGGCGAGGAAGCGGCGCGCGAACAGGCCGATGCCTCCGCCGGGCAGGGCAACTTCGACGAGCAGCCAGGCCGCACCCCGAATATCACCGACATTCAGGAAGTGATGGCCGAGGGCGACAACGCACACGCCACGGTCACCATCTCCGAGGCCGAGCGCGAGGACTCCAACCGCATGTATTTCAAGCGCGAGGACGAGAAGTGGAAGTTCTGTCACGCCGTGGGCATGCCAGAAACCGCGGAAACCCAGGATGGCGAGTAGGTCTAGCGAATTGAGCAGAACTTTTAAGATCCCCCGCCCGATCGGGGAGGCGGCGCAGGTCCTCTTTATTACCCTGGTGAGTTTCCTGCTGCTGGGAGTGCTGTGGGGTGTGATCCACCCGACCTCCGAGCTAGTGGTGGCCGCCGGCGGCGGTGCGGACATCGCGCCGGGAACCGAGGATGCCTCGTTCCGCGGGTTTACCTACTACGTGGCGCTGACGGCGCTGGGTGGCATCGCGGTGGCGCTGTGGGCGTTTCGCACGCGCATGCGGGGGCTGCTGATGATGCTGTGGACCACCCTTGCTGTGCTGTGGGGCGCCGTGGCGGCCTGGGCAGTGGGCGTCAGCGTGGCCGAAAGGCTGCACGCCGACCCGCTCCCGGAGCACCCGCAGGCGGGAGATGTCTTCCACATTCTTGACGCCGCGGGCCCCTCGGTAGGGATGGTCGTGGCTCCGGCGCTGGCGTTGATTGTCTACTGGATGGCGGCGACTTTCGCCGACCCGGAGGACTTTGAGGATTAGGTAGAAAAGTGCTGCTAGGGACTAAAGTGGGGGAATGCTAAACAAAACCATAGAGAGTATCACTCGCGTGGATGGCCTCTGGACCATGCCGGACAGCATCTCCACCGACGAGTGGGCCGCGGAAGTCCGCCGGCTGAAGGAAGAAAAGAATGCGCTGATCCTGGCGCATAACTACCAGCTGCCGGAGATCCAGGACATTGCCGACCACACTGGCGATTCCCTCGCGCTGTCGCGCATCGCGGCGGAGACGGACGCCGACGTGATCGTCTTCTGCGGCGTGCACTTTATGGCCGAGACGGCGAAGATCCTGTCGCCGGAAAAGACTGTTCTTATTCCTGACGCCAATGCGGGGTGCTCCCTGGCCGATTCCCTTAGCGCCGACGAGCTGCGCGAGTGGAAGGCCGAGCACCCGGGGGCCGTGGTGGTCAGCTACGTGAATACTACCGCCGATGTGAAGGCGCTGACGGACATCTGCTGCACCAGCTCCAACGCGGTGGACGTGGTTGCCAGCTTGCCGGAGGACCAAGAGGTGCTGTTCGGCCCCGACCAGTTCCTCGGCGCGCACGTGCGCCGCGAGACCGGGCGGGACAACATCCACGTCTGGGCGGGCGAGTGCCACGTGCACGCCGGCATCTCCGGCCAGGAGCTGAGCCAGCAGGCGCACGACAACCCGACTGCGGACCTGTTTATCCACCCGGAGTGCGGCTGCGCCAACTCCGCCATCTACCTGGCGGGCGAGGGCATCGTGGAGCCGGAGCGGGTGAAGATGCTCTCCACCGGCGACATGATCTCGCAGGCCAAGTCCACCAACCAGTCCACCGTGCTGGTCGCCACCGAGGTCGGGATGCTGCACCAGCTGCGCCAGGCCAACCCCGAGGTAGATTTCCGCGCCGTGAACGACCGGGCGGCCTGCACGTACATGAAGATGATCACTCCGGCGGCCCTGCTGCGCTGCCTGGCGCTGGGCGAGGACGAGGTGACGGTGGACGAAGAGACCGCCGCAGCGGCCCGCCGTTCCGTGGAGCGCATGATCGCCATCGGCAACCCGGGAAGCGGGGAGTAGGCGTGGAACAGCAAGCAGTGGAACTTCCCTACCCGGCACAGCTGACCGATCCCACCCGCATCCGCGCAGCATATCTGCGCATGGCGAAGGTCGCGTTGGAGGAGGACTTCGGCGACGGCGCGGACGTCAGCACTCTGGCGACCGTGCCCGCCGACGCCACTGGTGCAAAGGTTATGCGCGCCCGCCAGGCCGGCGTGATCAGCGGGCTGGATGCGCTGTCCATCGTCGTAGAGGTCGCCGACGAGCGGCACGTGGAGCTCGTCCCGCTGGTCGCCGACGGTGACCGCGTGGAGGTCGGGGCCGAGATTGCCCGGGTGGAGGGCAAAATCCAGCACATTCTCATGCTCGAGCGCACTCTGCTGAACATCCTGAGCCACGCCTCCGGCATCGCTACGCAGACCCGCGCATGGGTCGATGCGGTCGAGGCCACGGCCACCAGCCCGCGTGGCTGCAAAGTCCGCGATTCCCGCAAGACCCTGCCCGGCATGCGCATGCTGGAAAAGCGCGCGATCGTCCACGGTGGTGGGTACCCGCACCGCTACAACCTGGGTGACCAGGTGATGGTCAAGGACAACCACGTGGAGCTCTCGAGCGCCGCTGAGGCGTACGCGCGGGTGCGGGATTTCTTGGGGGAGGACGCCACCACGTGGGTAGAGGTCGAGGTGGATACCCTGGACCAACTCTCCGACCTGCTGGCGGAGGGCAAGGCTCACCCGCCGCAGGTGCTGCTGGATAACTTCACGGTGGAGGACACGCGTAAGGCCGTGGAGCTGCGCGACGAGTTGGCCCCGCAGGTGCTGCTGGAATCCTCCGGCGGGCTCACTCTGGACGTCGCCGGGGACTACGCCGCCGCGGGCGTGGAGTCCGTGGCCGTGGGCGGGCTGACTCACAGCGTGCGGGCGCTGGACATCGGCCTGGACTAGAGTTCTTGGCCGCTTAGGATTCCCAGCGTTCCAGCGCCGCGCGTCGGCGCTCGTCGAGTTCTGCGGCTATGTCCGCGTAGCCCAGCTCCGTGGCTGCGACCAAGGCCATGGAGTAGCCGCCGATGGTGCGTTCGTCGTCGGCGCTGAACTCCGACCACTCCGCCACCAGGCGCGCATTCGCCAGGGCTTCATCAAAAAGCCCGCAGTTCAAAGCTGCTTCCGCCAGGGTGTAGCGCAGGTTCAGGATGGCGGGGGACAGGGGGCACCCCTCCGTGGCGGCCAGCTCCGCGCTGGCGAGCTCCCAGGCCTCGCCCTCGCGCCCCTCGCCGAGCAGGGCCATCGCCGCCAGGCCCGCGCACTGCAGGGCGATCACTTCCGCGTCCAGCTTCCCGGCCAGGCGCGCGCACTCCTTCCAATGATCCGCCACGGCGGCCAGGGAGGAATCATCGCTGACACTTTCGGTGGCGCGGAACATTTCGAAGTGCGCCAGCATGTCGTGCGCCTCGTAGAGGGAAACTATCTGCGCGTCTGTATTGCCGCCCAGCAGAGAATCCTCCTCCAGCCGGTCAATCAGCGCCGTCACCCGGTCGTAGGCCTCCTCGCGCCGCCCGCGGAACCAGGCCTCCTGGGCGAACCACAGCTGCCGGTCGGCCGTGCTCGGGGGCTTCGAGCCGAACCTCCGCACGAGTTGGGCAAAGGTGTCGGCGAAGTCGAAGGCTGTGGCGTCATTATCAGCGCCCCCATCGGCGTCATCGGAAGAATCAGAAAGATTCGTGGCCACCGCAAAGCCCGTCGTGGCGGCCGAGGTCAACCGCGCGGCGATCGACCTGGGCAGGTCGCGGTGGGTGATGTGCGGAGCTTCGGCGAGGGTGGGGGAATCCGGATCCAGGCGAAAGTCCGCGAAGCCCTGCGCCAGCTGCGCCAACATCTCGCGCGGCGAATGTAGCTCGGCCAAGGTGCTGGGGCGCTCCTCCAGAGTCAGCGACTGGTGCGCCAGCAGCGCCAAAGCCTCCAGCGCCAGCGCGTGATCGTCATTACTGCGCGCCCACGCCCGCAGATCTCGCAAGGCGGCGATGGCCTCGTCGGCGAAACCCAGGTGATCCGCGGCGCTGGCCCGCATGCTGTAGAACTCGCCCACCAGCTCGTCCGGCACCTCGTCGGGAGTGGCCAGCCAGTACTGCCGAGCGAAGTCGCTGGCCAGGCGCCAACTAGTCGCGGCGGAAGCACCCGATTGGGCGGCGACGCGGCTGTCCCGGAGCAGTGAATGGAGTGTCTGGGCCATGGCGTAAACTCTAGCCCAGTACATAACCGCACATAATTATTCAGTATTAATCAGTAAGGAAGCTGCGTACACGATGACTAGCGCCCAGCTGGACTTTAGCCGGATCGATCTGCGGGGACAGGCCCCGACTACCGCTGAGCTGCGCCATCGGCTGCCGCGCGGGGGAACGGACGTGGACTCGGTGATCCCCACCGTCGCACCGATCGTCGACCAGGTGCGCGAGGGCGGGGCACGCGCGGCGCTGGAGATTGGGCAGCGCTTCGATGGCGTGACCCCGGATTCGGTGCGGGTTCCTGCAGAGGTTATTGACGCCGCCGTGGGGACTTTGGCCGACGATGTGATCGCAGCACTCGAAGAGGCCATCAAGCGGGTGCGTGCATTCCACTCCGCCATCCGACCTGAAGACAATCAGGTGGAGGTCGCACCGGGCGGCATTGTGACCGAGCGTTTCATCCCCGTCCAGCGCGTGGGTCTATACGCGCCGGGCGGCAACGCGGTGTACCCGTCGAGCGTGATCATGAACGTCGTGCCGGCCCAGGAGGCTGGGGTGGAGTCCCTCGTGGTGGCCTCCCCGCCGCAGGAGGGTGGCTGGCCGCACCCGACCGTGCTGGCTGCCTGCAAACTGTTGGGCGTGGATGAGGTCTGGGCCGTCGGTGGTGCGCAGGCCGTGGCGCTGCTCGCGCACGGCTCCACCGCGGACGGCGGCGAGGAGCTGGAGCCGGTGGATATGGTGACCGGCCCGGGCAACATCTTCGTCACCGCCGCCAAGCGGCTGTGCCGCTCTGTGGTGGGTATCGACTCCGAGGCCGGGCCGACCGAGATCGCTGTGCTGGCCGACGAGAGCGCCAACGCGGTGGAGATCGCCTACGACCTGATTAGTCAGGCAGAGCACGACACGATGGCGGCCTCTGTGCTGATCACGGACAGTGTGAAGCTGGCCGACGAGGTGGTGGCGGAGATGAACGAGCGCTATCACATCACCGAAAACTCCGAGCGCGTCGCCGAGGCCCTCAACGGACAGCAGTCCGGCGTGGTGTTGGTGGACGGCATCGCTGCGGGCATCCGCGCGGCGAACGCCTACGGCGCCGAGCACCTGGAGATCCACACTGAGGATTCCCACGCGGTTGCAGCGCAGATCACCAACGCCGGGGCGATCTTCATTGGCCGCTTCAGCCCCGTACCGCTGGGCGACTACGCCGCGGGCTCCAACCACGTGCTGCCGACCTCCGGCACGGCGCGGCACTCCTCGGGACTTTCCACGCTGACTTTCCTGAAGTCCGTGCACGTCATCGACTACAACGAGGAAGGCCTGCGGGGCGTGGCCGACACGGTGATCACCCTGTCTAAGTCCGAGGGGCTGCCCGCGCACGGCGAAGCCATCAGTGCACGTACAAACACAGCACGCACCAACACCGCAAACACCAACGGAACGGAGGCCTAGACCATGGTCGAGCAGAACAACCAGATCTCCCTGGCCGACCTGCCGCTGCGCGAAGAGCTGCGCGGCAAGTCCGCCTACGGAGCCCCACAGCTTTCCGTAGCCAACCAGCTCAACACCAACGAAAACCCCTATCCGCCGTCGCCGGAGATTGTCGAGGGCATCGCCCGCCGCGTGGCGGAGCTGGGCAAGCAGCTGAACCGCTATCCCGACCGCGACGCAGTGGGGCTGCGCGAGGCCCTAGCGGCGTACGTGAGCCAGCAGACGGGTGTGGGCGTCACTAAAGAACAGGTATGGGCAGCCAACGGTTCCAACGAGGTATTGCAGCAGCTCCTGCAGGCATTTGGTGGCCCCGGGCGCAGCGCGATGGGCTTTGTGCCGAGCTACTCCATGCACCCGATCCTGGCGGCAGGCACACAAACGGATTTCATTTCGGTCGAACGCCGCGCCGAGAACCGCTTCGACATCGACGTCGACGAGGCAGTTGCCGCCATCGACGAGAGCCAGCCGAACGTTATCTTCATTACGACGCCCAACAACCCCACCGGCAACAGCACGCCGCTGGCCGACATCGAGCGGATCCTGCAGGCAGCTCCCGGCATCGTGATTGTGGACGAGGCCTACGCGGAGTTCTCCGACGAGCCAAGTGCGGTGGGGCTGCTGGAGCAGTACCCGACCAAGCTGGTGGTCTCCCGCACTATGTCCAAGGCCTTCGACTTCGCCGGTGGCCGGCTGGGCTACTTCGTGGCTCACCCGGCGTTTATCGAGGCCGTGATGCTGGTGCGCCTGCCATATCATCTGGCGACCCTGTCGCAGGCGGCGGCGGAGGTGGCGCTGGAGCACTCCGCAGCCACGCTGCAGACGGTGGAGAAGCTGCGCCAGGAGCGCGACCGGGTGGTTGCCCGACTGCGCGAGCTGGGCTACGACGTGATCGACTCGCACTCGAACTTCGTGTTCTTCGGCGGCTTTGAACACGTCGGCGATTCGGCCACGGTGTGGCAGCGCTTCCTGGACCAGGAGGTGCTGATTCGCGACGTCGGCGTGGCCGGCTGGCTGCGCGCGACCGTTGGGCTGCCGGAGGAAAACGATGCGTTCCTTGCCGCCGCCGCCAAGATGATGGACGATTAGACACATTAGACAGACGTTTCAAGAGCTTTTAGAGAATGGGACCAGAGATCCCAGAGAGACCAGAGAGGTAGGTGCAAAGCCACCGTGGCCACGAACCCCACCCCGCGCATCGGGAAGGCCCAGCGCGCCACCAAAGAATCAGACATCCAGGTCGAGTGGAACCTGGACGGCACCGGCAAGACCGACATCGACACAGGCGTGCCGTTCTTCGACCACATGCTGACCGCCCTCGGCGCACACGGCTCCTTCGACCTGAAGGTGCACGCCCGCGGTGATGTGGAGATCGACGCGCACCACACCGTCGAGGACACCGCCATCGTCATGGGGCAGGCCCTGGCGCAGGCGCTGGGCGACAAGGCGGGGATCCGCCGCTTCGGCGATGCTTTCATCCCGATGGACGAGACGCTGGCGCACGCCGCCGTGGACGTATCGGGTCGCCCGTACTACGTGGGCGTGGGGGAGCCGGAGCAGATGCTCAGCGCGGTGATCGGAGGGCACTACGCCACCGTCATCAACCAGCACTTCTTCGAGACTCTGGCGCTGAACTCGCGCATTGCCCTGCACGTGCGCTGCCTGTACGGCCGCGACCCGCACCACATCACCGAGGCAGAATTCAAGGCCGTGGCCCGCGCGCTGCGCGCCGCGGTGGAGGACGACCCGCGCGTGGGCGGGGTTCCGTCGACCAAGGGAACTCTGTAATGGCGCGCCCGAAGGCGCTGACCATTGAAGAACTAGAAAAGATCGATTCCGTGTGGAAGGCCCCCGGCCTTATTGCCACACTGGTGTCGGTCTTCTGTGCGTTCGGTGGCTGGGCGCTACTCCTGCCGGTCATCCCCCTGGCCGTGATCGATGGGGGCGGAACCGATAGCGTGGCGGGCCTGTCCACGGGCGTGTTCATGGCCGCTACCGTTCTGACGCAGGCTTTCACCCCTCGCCTGCTGCGCGCCGTGGGCTATGCGCCCGTGATGCTGGGCGCCGCGCTGTTGCTGGGCTTCCCAGCGTTGGTGTACGTGGCCGACATGTCCGCGGTGACGGTGCTGGCCATCGCCGCCGTGCGTGGCGTGGGCTTCGGTGCGGTGACGGTGACGGAGGCCGCGCTGATCGCGGAGCTGGTGCCACCGCGCCTGGTGGGACGCTCGTCAGGCGTGTTCGGTGCGACGGTGGGCGTGACGCAGCTGATTAGCTTCCCGCTGGGCATGTGGCTCTACGGCAGCTTCGGCCTGGCCGGAGTGTGCTTGGCCGCGGCGCTGTACTCGGCGGTGGGTGCCCTGGCTGCGCTGCAGTTGCCGAAGGTCGAGCGCGAGAACTCGCCCGGTGTGGCCGCCGATATTCCCGACAACGCAACCTCGCAGACGGACTACACGCCGGAGGCTCCGCGCGTAGCCACGTGGAAGCTGGCTACCGTGCCGGGGCTTTCCATCGGCGCGGCTGCCGTGGGCTTCGCCGGGTTCAGCACGTTCCTGGCGCCCGCCGCCGGCGAGATCGACGCGGCAGTGGCCGCCACTATCTCCGGCCTGGCGCTGAGCGTAGTGGGCCTGATGCAGATCGGGTCCCGCCTGTTCAGCGGTTGGTACGCCGACCGCGTGGGCGAGCCGGGGCGCCTGAACGCGCTGGGTCTCGTGCTGTGCGTGGTGGGCTTGGCCTCCGCAGCCATCATGCTGGCCGTGCACCCCACGGGCGGGCTGTTGCTGCTCTGGTCACTGCTGTCGGCTGCGTTCTTCGGCGCGGGTTTCGGCATCAACCAGACCGAGGCGCTATTGATGCTCTTTGACCGCCTGCCCAGAGCCGAGTCCGCCAAGGCCTCGGCGCTGTGGAACATGACCTTCGACGGCGGCACCGGCGTGGGCGCGATCCTGCTGGGCTTTGTGGCCGGTGCGCTCACCTACCAGGGGGCCTTCATTACCGCCGGGGTGGTCGCCGCGTTCGGCTTTGTGGTGGCTATCCTCGACCGGATTGTGGGGCGTCACCGCGTCGCCGAGTACGGCAATGTGCGCGAAACATTGCGTCGAGTGCGACGGCGTGAACTGCGCCCAGGTAAGTCCGGCTAGGATAACCAATTATGAATTCTTCTCTTTCTTCTCGACGCCCACATGTCGCCCTCCTGGACTACGGCAGCGGAAACGTACGCTCCGCCCAGCGAGCGGTTGAAAGAGCGGGTGCCGAGGTTGAGGTGACCCGCGACCCGGAGACGGTACAGCGGGCCGACGGGCTGCTGGTGCCGGGCGTGGGCGCCTACAGCGCGTGCATGCAGCAGCTGCACAGCGTGTACGGGGACCGTCTGATCGGCCAGCGACTGGCGGGCGGGCGTCCGGTGCTGGGCATCTGCGTGGGCATGCAGATTCTCTTCGCCCGGGGAGTGGAGTTCGCGGAAGGCACGGAAGAAGGTGCCTTCACGGAGGGCATGGGCGAGTGGCCCGGCACCGTGGAGAAACTGGATGCCGACGTGCTGCCGCACATGGGGTGGAACACCGTGGAGGTCGGTGATGGCTCGTCGGCTAGCGCGCTGGGCAAGCCCGCTGCCGAACCGACGAAGATGTTCGCCGGGATCAAGGAGTCCGAGCGTTTCTACTTCGTCCACTCCTATGGTGTGCAGGAGTGGGAACTGCTAACCGATGGGCGCACCGAGCCGCCGCTGGTGCACTGGGCGACCCACGGCCGCAGCCGCTTCGTCGCAGCCGTGGAAAATGGTCCGCTATGGGCTACACAGTTCCACCCAGAGAAGTCCGGCGAGGCAGGGCTTAAGCTGCTGCAGAATTGGGTGAACACGCTCTAGCTCTAGAAATAGCACTAGTTTTCTTTGATTTAATCTTCGCCGGCCTCGATACACGTTAGGATTCTCCCTATGGCTTCTACTGATAATTCCCGTGCCCTGACCCTGCTTCCCGCCGTCGACGTAGCCGACGGCCAGGCCGTCCGCCTAGTACAGGGCGCGGCGGGCACGGAAACCAGCTACGGAGCACCGATCGAGGCCGCCCTGGCCTGGCAGAACGCGGGCGCGGAGTGGATCCACCTGGTGGACCTCGACGCAGCCTTCGGCCGGGGCAGCAACTTCGAACTGCTCAAGGAGGTCACCGGCCAGCTGGACGTGAACGTGGAGCTATCCGGCGGCATCCGCGACGACGAGTCGCTGGAGCGCGCCCTGTCCACCGGCTGCCGCCGCGTAAACATCGGCACCGCAGCGTTGGAGGACCCGGACTGGTGCGAGTCCGTTATCTCCCGTTACGGCGACAAGGTAGCCATCGGCCTGGATACCCGGGAGATCGATGGCGAATGGCGCCTGCGCGGCCGCGGCTGGACGTCTGACGGCGGCGAGCTGTGGGAGGTGCTGGAGCGCCTGGATTCCCAGGGCGTTTCCCGCCTGGTGGTTACCGACGTCAGCCGTGACGGCATGCTGAACGGCCCGAACATCGATCTGCTGCGTGAGGTGGCGGCTGCCACCGACGCGCCGGTTGTGGCCTCCGGCGGAATCTCCAGCCTGGACGACATCCGCGCGTTGGCTGCCGTGGTACACGAGGGCGTGGACTCCGCGATCGTGGGCAAGGCACTATACGCGGGCAAGTTCACCCTGGAGGAGGCCCTGGAAGCGGCCCAGGAAGCGGCCCAGGAAGTGGCAAGGGGGAGCGACAGCTAATGACAGCTTTCCACGGACTGTCACCGGAGGAACTGGATACCCGCTCGTTGCTGGCCATCGCCGAGGCGGCGGTGGACGAAGCCGAGACGACGTTTACCGCTGCCGTCGGCGCGGAGCCGGAGGTCATCAAGTCTCCCGGCGACTTCGCCACCGAGGCGGACTTAAGCGTCGAGCGCCAGCTGCGCACGCTGCTGACGCAATACACCGGCCTGCCCGTGCACGGCGAGGAGTTCGGCACGGTGCGCCCCGGCGAGATCCCGGGAGAGAACATCACCGAGCCGAACCCCAACGACGCGATGGCGGACGGCCTGGACGGCCCGCGCCGTAAGTCTCTCGAAGCCGGGGACCAGGAACTGCCGGAAACCTTCTGGGTGGTGGACCCCATCGACGGCACCGCCAACTACGCGGTGGGCAATCCTTTTGCCTGCATCCTGGTTTCCCTGGTGCACCAGGGGCAGACCATGGTCTCCGTCACCGAGATGCCGCTGCTGGGCAAGCGCATCACCGCCCGCCGGGGCGAGGGGCTGCTGGTGGACGGCCACCCGGCCCGCGCCATGCCGCCATCGGATCCAGGCGTAACCCAAATCAGCTTCGGTTCCATCCTGTCGCAGCGACGCGGTAACCTGCCGATTTCTTACCGCCAGGACATGCTGAACGAGATCGGCAAGTCCTACCCGCGCATGCGCGTCACCGGCTCGGTGGGAATCGACCTGGCTTTCACCGCCGCCGGGGTGTTCGGCGGCACTGTCACCTTCAGCCCCAACCTGTGGGACAACGCGGCGGGAATCCTCGCCGTGGAGGAAAACGGTGGCATTGCCACCGACTTCGCTGGTAACCCGTGGCGTCCCGGCGTTTCCGGCCTGGTCGCAGGCGAGCCAGAGGTGCACGCCACCCTCCTGCAGCACATTCAGGCTGTGCCGATCGGCACCGCCGCCCGCAACGCCCAGGAGATTCGCGACCGAGGAGGCATCCGATGAGCGTTACCGTGCGCGTTATCCCGTGCCTGGACGTGGACAACGGCCGCGTTGTCAAGGGCGTGAACTTCGAGGGCCTGCGCGACGCTGGCGACCCCGTGGAGCTGGCCAAGCGCTACGACGCGCTGGGCGCCGACGAGCTGACCTTCCTGGACGTATCCGCCTCCAAGGACGGCCGCGGCACCATGCTGGACGTCGTGCGTCACACCGCCGACCAGGTGTTCATCCCGCTGACTGTCGGCGGGGGAGTGCGCAGCGAGGAGGACGTGGACGCCCTGCTGCGCGCCGGTGCGGACAAAGTCAGCGTCAATTCCTCGGCAGTCGCCCGCCCCGAGCTGCTGCGCGAGCTATCCCAGCGTTTCGGCGCGCAATGCATCGTCCTGTCCGTGGACGCGCGCCGCGTAAAGGATCCCGCGGAGGCGGACAAGTACCCCTCCGGCTTTGAGGTCACCACCCACGGCGGCACCAAGTCCGCCGGGCTAGATGCCATCGAGTGGGCTCGCAAGGGCGAGGAGCTGGGCGTGGGGGAGATTCTGCTGAACTCCATGGACGGGGACGGCACCAAGGCCGGCTTCGACATCGAGATGCTGCAGGCCGTGCGCAAGGCCGTCTCCATCCCCGTCATCGCCTCTGGTGGCGCGGGCGCCCCGGAGCACTTCCCGCCCGCCGTGGAGGCAGGCGCGGATGCCGTGCTGGCGGCCTCCATCTTCCACTTCGGCGAGGTGGAGATCCGCGAGGTCAAGCAGGCCCTGGCCGATGCGGGTTACGAGGTACGACTGTGAGCGCAACAAACTCCAAGACAGGCCCCAACACAGACCCGGCAACCTACGAGCTAGACCCCGCCATCGCCGAGCGCGTCCGCTTCAACGCTGACGGCTTAGTCCCCGCCATCGTCCAAGACATCACCAACGGCGACGTACTGATGATGGCGTGGATGAACGACCACGCCCTGGCCCACACCCTGGCCACCAAGAAGGGCACCTACTGGTCCCGGTCCCGCCAGTCCTATTGGATTAAAGGCGAGACCAGCGGCCACACACAGCGCGTCGAGGAAGTGCGTCTGGATTGCGACGGCGACACGGTGCTGCTGAAGATTGAGCAGACTGGCGCGGCCTGCCACACCGGCGACCGCACTTGTTTTGACGCCGACCGCTTGGCCTAACATGTCAGACATGGGTGACAACACTTCCAGTAAGTCCATCGGCGACCTGACAAGCCTTGAGACTTTCCGCGAGCTTGCGGCAAAGCACCGCGTGGTGCCCGTGGTTCGCAAGGTGCTCGCCGACGGAGAGACCGCCCTGTCCGCCTACCGGAAGCTCGCCGACGGCCGGCCCGGCACGTTCCTGCTGGAATCGGCGGCGCACGGCCAGTCGTGGGATCGCTACTCCTTCATCGGCACCGGAGCCCGCTGCGCCCTGACAGCCAAGGACAGTGTGGACGGCGGCGCGGCACGCTGGATCGGCCAGCCTCCGGTGGATATTCCCGCAGGCACCGACCCGCTGGATGCAATCCGCAACACGTTGGCACACCTGCAGACCGCCCCGATGCCGGGGTTGCCGCCGCTGACTAGCGGCCTGGTGGGCTACATGGGCTACGACATGATCCGCTACATCGAGAATGTGCCGGACACCTGCACCGACGACCTGAACATTCCCGACATGGTGCAGCTGCTGGTGGAGGACATGGCCGTC
>NZ_CALLDG010000132.1 GCF_937999985.1 uncultured Corynebacterium sp. | reverse complement strand
TAATCTTCAGTAGACCGATAAAGACAGGCATCAGATGAGGAGACTCCCCGTGGACAAGTCAGTAGACACCGCCCTTCGTGGCCACTTTGCTGACGGTTCCTCGGCGGTAGAGCAGGAGGCGAACGTGGACAATGAAGCTCGCCAGAAGAATCTCTTCGATCTGACGCAGGACTTCGACCTGCTTTTCGATGCTGTAGAGCAGGACTGGCAAGAGCAGGCGCTGTGCGCGCAAACCGACCCGGAGGCATTCTTCCCGGAGAAGGGTGGCTCCACCCGCGAGGCCAAGCGCATCTGCCAGGCCTGCGGCGTGCGCGATGAATGCCTGGAATACGCACTGGAGCACGACGAGCGCTTCGGCATCTGGGGCGGGCTCTCCGAGCGCGAGCGTCGCCGCCTGAAGAAGCGTATCGGCTAACTAAAGCCGGGGGTCGATCTGAGTGGGGGAGACGTTAAGATAGCAGGCCACCAGGCGCACAATGATCATCCGCAGGATGTCCTGCAGCTCCCGCGCGGAAGCCGCGCGAGACTCCACCGGACGGCGGAAGATAATTATGCGCGGGCGGGTAGGGGCGCCAGTGTTGTCCACGCCGGCGGTGACCAGCCGGCCCAGCGGAACCTGACCATCGGCGACCACATCCTCCGGCCACTGCCGGTAACCTGCGCTCAGCCGCATGCGCGGCACGACGTCGACGGCGACGTCGAGGCTGGAAAGTTCGGCGTCAAAACGCTCCAAAATAGGTTCGAACGCATCCAAAACCGCATCGTCGAAGCGCTCCGAACGCGACTTATTCCGCGGCACCTCCGGCAGCAAGATGCCCCGGATGCCCCTGCCGCGGGGATCCTGCCTCATGCGCGCGTCCTGCTTCATAAGAACACATCTTAACCGCGCTGCGGCGACATGCCACGAGGGCACGCTCGAAAGCTAGAGTAAAAGGGTTACACTAATGCGCGTGACTTTTATCCGACAATGCTCTCGCCCCGGCTGCGGCAAGCCTGCCGTCGCCACGCTGGAGTTCAACTATGCAGAGCAGCTGGCCATCGTGGGGCCGCTGAGCGTTAGCGGAAACCCTCACCGGTGGGACCTGTGCGAAAGCCACGCCCGCCGCACCACTGTGCCGCAGGGCTGGTCGCTGGAGTTCGCCGACGAACCCGCGGCCACCGAAGCTGACGAAGAAGACTTGATGGCGTTGGCCGAGGCCGTGCAGCAGGCCGCCGAGCACGAGAAGCAGGCGGAGGCGCAACCGGCCCCGCGGCTCTACCGGCGCTCGGAGATCCCCGAAGCCACGCCGCACCATCCCTCCATGAAGAACCTGCCCCGGTCCACGCCGCGCCGCCACCTGCGCGCGGTTCGCGACCAGCACTAGCGAAAGGAAACCCCATGGCTACCCATTCCCCCAAAGACGTAGCAGCGGCCATCAAGGCCTATGACGTCCGTGGAGTTGTCGGCGAGGGCGCCGGATTCCTCAACGAGGAGTTCGTGCGCGACGTGGCCGCTTCCTTCGCCCGCCTGATGCGCGAGGAGGGTGCGGAGACGATCGTCATCGGCCACGACATGCGCGATAGCTCTCCGAGTCTGGCCACCGCCTTCGCCGAAGGTGTGAACGCGCAGGGGTTGGACACCATCACCCTGGGACTCACCAGCACCGACGAGCTGTACTACGCCAGCGGTGTGAAGGAATGCCCGGGTGCCATGTTCACCGCCTCCCACAACCCGGCGAAGTACAACGGCATCAAGCTCTGTCGCGCCGGCGCCCGCCCGGTGGGGCAGGATTCCGGCCTGGACCGCATCTCCTCCGAACTGGTCGAGGGCATCCCCGCCTACGACGGCGAACCTGGCACCAACACCACCGAGGACGTGCTGGAAGGCTACGCCGAGTACCTGAACAACCTGGTGCCGCTGAACATCCGCCCCCTGAAGGTCGCGGTGGACGCGGGCAACGGCATGGGCGGGCTGACCGTTCCCGCCGTGCTGAAGCAGGACTCGCTGGAGATCTTCGACCTCTACTTCGAGCTCGACGGCAACTTCCCGAACCACGAGGCCAACCCGCTGGATCCGAAGAACCTGGTGGACCTGCAGAAGTTCACCGTGGACAAAGGCGCGGACCTTGGCATCGCCTTCGACGGTGACGCAGACCGCTGCTTCATCGTGGACGAGCTGGGCGAGGCAGTTTCCCCCTCCACCATCTGCGCTATGATCGCCGAGCGATACCTGGACGAGCAGCCGGGCGCGACGATCATCCACAACCTGATCACCTCCAAGTCCGTACGCGAACTGGTGGAGACCAAGGGTGGCAAGCCGGTGCGCACCCGCGTGGGCCACTCCTTCATCAAGGCCCAGATGGCCAAGGAGGGCGCCGTCTTCGGCGGCGAGCACTCCGCCCACTACTACTTCAGCGACTTCTTCAACGCGGACTCCGGCATGCTGGCCGCCTTGCACGTGCTGGCTACCCTTGGT
>NZ_CALLDG010000131.1 GCF_937999985.1 uncultured Corynebacterium sp. | reverse complement strand
GGGAGTTTCCCTCGTGGATAACGGTGACGCCCTCGGTAAAGCGCGCGACGGCCAGCAGCAGGCCGCTGACGAACTGGGAGGACTCGGAGGCATCGATGGTGATCTCCCCACCCTGGATCTCCCCGGAGCCCTCCACGAAGAAGGGCAGCCCCTCCGGGTTGCACTCGGTGCTGGTGTTCACGGTGGCGCCGAGGGCTCGCAGGGAATCCAAGGTGGTGGACATCGGGCGGCGGCGGGCCTCCACATCACCGTCGAAGGCAACCGTGCCGGTGGCCAGGGCAGCGATCGGCGGGACGAAGCGCATCACCGTGCCAGCCAGGCCGCAATCCACCTGACCACCGTGCAGCTTCTCCGCCGGGGTGACGTACATCTGGTCGTTCTTCAACAGGATCTGGGTTCCCATGGAACGCAGAGCCGACATCATCAGTTCCGTATCGCGGCTAACCAGACCGCCGGTGATGGTGGAAGGCGCATTCGCCAGCGCGGCGAGGATCAGCGCACGGTTTGTAATGGATTTCGAGCCGGGGATAGCCACGGTGGCCTGCACGGGCTCGGTGGCGACCGGAGCCGGCCAGAGTTGTTCAGACATACCTGCAGACATACCCATATTGTCTCACTTTTTCGCTGGAAAAGAAGTGCGGGGTGGGCATAATGGGCGAGTATGTGTGGCCGATACGTATTGTTCAGCTCCTTAGAAGAGCTTTCGGGTGACCTGCAACGACGGCTGGGAGCCCCGCGCATACGCCGCGCCGGGGCCGGGGAGTGGCCCGCTAACTACAACGTGGCCCCCACCACCGAGGTGCCCATCGTGCGGGAGTTTAGAAGCGAGGCTGCGATCGGCCCCGCACGCTGGGGCTACCCGCCGAAGACGGTGTTCAACGCGCGGGGAGAGACCGCATTCTCCAAACCCCTGTTTGTTGGCTCCCTGCCATGCGCTTTCCCGATGGACGGCTGGTACGAGTGGACGGTCGGGGAGGATGGCAAGAAGCAACCCTGGTTCACCACCGCCACCGACGGCCACCCCCTGTACGCCGCCGGGCTGTGCAAGGCCGTGGAAGGCAAGCTCTACGGCACCATCATTACCGTTGCGGCCCTGCCAGAACTCGAATGGTTGCACAGCCGCATGCCCAGGATCCTGGTGGGCGACGAGCTAGAAATTTGGCTGAAGGGTGCAGGGGCGGAGCTGGTGGCGTCACCAAACAAGGCAACAGAAGTACACAGCAGGAAGGCGGACAGGAAGGTCGGGTCCGTGGCGAATAACTTCCCGGAACTGGTGGGAATGAACCGGCGATAGAATTGCGTTGGAAGAAAGGTGAGAGGTGAGCGAATGAAACGCAGCGATGACACTGCAGACGAGCTGCTGCAAAGATTCGAGGCTGACGCGCTGCCCCTGCTGGATCAGCTGTACGGTGCGGCGTTGCGGATGACGCGCAACCCGGCCGACGCGCAGGATCTGGTGCAGGATGCGTACATGAAGGCCTACCAGGCGTTCGGTTCCTTCAAGGAAGGCACGAACCTAAAGGCGTGGATGTACCGAATCCTGACGAACACGTACATCAACAGCTACCGCAAGGCGCAGCGGCGCCCGACGGAATCCAGCGCTGACGAGATGACCGACTGGCAGCTGGCCGAGACGGCGAAGCACGACTCCGTGGGGCTGGAATCCGCCGAGGTGGAGGCGCTGAGGAACATCCCAGATAAGCGCATCCAGGATGCCCTGATGAGCCTGGGCGAGGACTACCGCATGGTCGTGTACTACGCGGATGTTGAGGGGCTGGCATACAAGGAGATCGCCGAGATCATGGACACTCCCATCGGCACCGTGATGTCGCGGCTGCACCGCGGGCGCAAGCAGCTGCGCAGCAAGCTGAAGGACGTGGCGGCGGAGCACGGGATCGTGACGGAAGCGGCACAGAACAAGACGGCACAAAACAAGATGGCTCAGAACAAGCTGACGGAAGCGAAGGGATAAGAGCACATGTGCAAAGACAATTCGCGAAAGACGGACTGCGACGACCTGCTGGATGCCCTGTACGAGGTTGCTGATGATGACGCCGACTGTGAGAGCCGCGAACGTTTGCGCGCTCACGCCGACGCTTGCCCGGAGTGCCTGCGGCAGCTAGGGCTCGAGCAGCAGGTGCGCGACCTGCTGCGGAGCTGCTGTAGCCAGCCCGCGCCGGTGGAGCTGCGGGCGCGGATCTGCACGCAGTTGCGGGTGATTAGCTACCGGGTGGAGGAGTAGCAGGCAAAGCAAAAGGCCGACAGGCACCGTCTTATGCGGTGCACCTGCCGACCTTTTGCGTTACGGCTTAAGAGTTTGGACGCTTGCCGTGGTTAGCCTTCTTCTTGCGACGATCCTTGCGCTTGCGGCCACGCTTGCTCATTGTGCAGCTCCTTGGTGTTTAAGGGGACAGTTTCAACCTTTTCAGCTTAGCCGGGGCGCGTAGCTGGACAAAATAGCTGAATAAAAGGCTGGGGTTTAAACGGTGATGCGCTTGCGGGTACGAGTGCGGCCGCGGTTGGTGCGACGCTTCAGTGCGCGGCGCTCGTCCTCGGCCATGCCGCCCCACACGCCGGCATCCTGGCCGGACTCGATGGCCCAGTTCAGGCACTGGGAAGCGACGGGGCAGCGGTTGCAGACCAGCTTGGCCTTGGCGATCTGGGCCAGGGCGGGGCCGGAGTTTCCAACGGGGAAGAACAGCTCTGGGTCTTCTTCACGGCAAACGGCTTTGTGGCGCCAATCCATTATTGTGTTTCCCTTCTATTTTTTCAGACAAAAGATGTCCGAAGTGCGTCGTCTTGGTTGCTTGCAGTCGGTGTGGGCACTTTGGCCGGTGATCGAAGTTGGGCTCGACGAATTGACCTAGAGAATCTCTAGGCAAATTCAGGCAAAAGTGGTGGTGGCGAAGTGGCGTGCAGACCTGTGTGTAGAGGGGGTCGCGGCGGCTTCTCGCCTTGCGATTAAGGCCTTGTTGGTTTGTTGTTAACCTTTTGGCCTCTTATCGGTTACTTGGACGATTGTTGCACGTTATTCGCGCTTTGGCTAGAGCTTTTTCTCAAATTGTGATGAGCATCACAAGAAAATGATTTGGTATGCCAGGGGAAAGCGGTTATTGGATGGCATTTCCCAGCGCTACGACGGAATCCCCACGCTTTTCCACCAGCACCTCACCCGCCAGCTTGAGCGTCACCTGTCCGGTATAGCCCTTGCGGTCCACCGGGATGGTGCGCAGGACCTTGCCGTTATCCCAGTCCACCACTGCGATCCCCTTAGTAGTGGGAACTAGCAGTCGCCCGCCCATGGGAGCGGCGGGCCCGATTGCGCCATTAACTTGGAACGCAGGTTCCATGGTTGAAGGGGTGAAAGTCACCACCCGGGAGCCATCAAACCAGCTCATCAGGTGCGCCGAATCCGCGGTCTGGGCGCGGAACAGCGTGCCATCCCGCTGCTGCGGATCCAGTAGCGGGGCGGGGTCGGCGGGGAACTGCTGGAAGTCGCCTTCCTTATCCAGCACCTGGAAGCGCGAACCTTCGTTATCGTTCTCGTCCTTCGCGCGGGTGCCGTTACCGGGGGCGTAGATCACCGCCCGATCTAGCCCCACGCCTACCAGCTCGCTGTTCGCGGGAACCTCGTACTCGTGGTATTTCTCCGGGGCATCCGAGTCTTCCGGGTTCGTCTTAAGCAGCCGGATCAGCTTCTTCTCGCTATTAGGGCACGTCTGCGCCGTAACTAGCAGATCCCTGCGCGTCAGTGCGGAAGTAAAGGTGCACTCGGTGTATGCCTGCTTTTTCGGTTTGACTGCCGTCAGCTTGTCGCCGACCTCCACGCGCCGCACTGCGTCCGAGCGCAGTAGTTCCGTGCGCGTGGGGGAGAGTATCCCGATGTTGTCCCGGCTCTGGAACAACTCCACGTGGTCGGCGGCCAGCATGTCACGGGTGTGGCGGTATTCGCCGGTCCCGCTATCCAGTGCCACTACCTGTCCGCACCCTTTAGGTCCTTGCAGGAAGAGATTCGTCTTGCCCCAGTTCGCCGCGACGGCGCACAGGTCGTGGGGTGCCTTATAGCGCCAGACCTCGGTACCATCGTCGCCCCGTACCATCGTGGCCTTGTTGCCGGAGGTTAGAACGACCCCACCCTGATCCACCACCAGGTCGGCGGAGTCCGTCCTCGCATCCCACAGCTCGCGCAGATGCTCAGGAATCTGCCGGTCTCCTTTGGCGGAGTCGGAAGAGGCGAGGGTCTTGTCCTCGGCCTCGATCGGGTGATCGGCGACCCGGTGGTCGACCTCGCGGGCGTCGGAATCCAGCCACGTGATCCCGCCGAGGGCAAGCAGTCCGCAAGCCAACGCGGCTGCGACGATGTGGTCACCGCGACGGGCGCGCTCGGGGGAGGGGATGCGCCGGCTCATGGGCGCGGCCTTCTGCGGGACTTTTTCACCTTCAGAGCTGCACCTTTCACGCCGCGCGGTGCCCCCACCCGGTCGCCAACATCGCCGGGAAGGTCGAACTCAGCCAGAAATTCCGCGCTGGAAGAGAACCACTGCGGTGGGTCCTGCAAGTCCAGCCCCAGGGCGTCGCTGATGGCGTTCCACCGCGCGACCTCATCCCAGCCGATGAGGCTCACCGCCGTGCCCGTGTTGCCCGCGCGCCCCGTACGGCCGATGCGGTGAACATAGGTGCGCTCGTCGTCCGGGACCTGGTAATTGATCACGTGCGTGACATCCTCGATGTCGATACCGCGCGCCGCCACGTCGGTGGCCACCATCACGTCCACTTCGTTGCGGCGGAACTCGTCTAGGGATTCTTCGCGGTCTTTTTGCCGCATGTCCCCGTGTACTGCGCCTACGCGGAAGCCCAGCTTGGCAAGCTCCTCGGCCACGCCCGCTGCCTGCCGCTTCGTACGGGCAAAAACGATGCTGCGGCCCCTCCCGGGGGATTGCAGAATACGGGCGAGTGCGGAGAGCCTATCGAGCTTGTGGGACTGGAACACCACCTGCTTCGTCGACTCGTGGGTTGCCTCCGTCGCCGCGCTATCCGCCTGGATTAGCACCGGGTGCCGCATAAACGTCCTAGTCAGTGCCGCAATCGGCCCCGGCATAGTAGCGGAAAACAGCATCGTCTGCCGCTGTGGGCTGGTTTGCGTGATGATGGCGCGCACATCGTCCAGGAACCCCTGATCCAGCATCTCGTCCGCCTCATCCAGCACGACGATCTCGACCGTCTGCAGCTGCAAATACCCCTGTTTCGCCAGGTCCAGCAGCCGTCCCGGAGTGCCGACGACCACGTCCACGCCGCGCTCCAGGGCCGCCGTCTGCTTCTCGAAGCCCACGCCGCCGTACACCGCCTGTACCTGCAGGGCACGGGTCTTGCTCTTCTTTCTTTGGGACGCCCCCTCGGCCCCCACCGGCACACGCAAGTTGCGGGCGGCCAGGGTCAGGTCGTCGGTGACTTGCAGGCACAACTCTCGGGTAGGCACCACGATCAAGGCGCGCGGGGTTCCGTCCGGGGCGGTGACGGTGGCGTCATCAAAAACCCGATCGAGAACAGGAATGCCGAAACCCAAAGTCTTGCCCATACCCGTGCGCGCCTGGCCGATAACGTCGGAGCCCTTCAGCGCGATGGGCAGGGTGTATTCCTGGATGGCAAAGGCGCGCGTAATGTTGGCCGTGGCCAGAGCCTCCGTGATTTCCGCGGCCACGCCGAGCGAGCTGAAGGTTGGGCGGGATCCAGAAGACCCAGAGGGCATCAGCACCTGCAGCACCTGCCTTCCTTGCTCGACCTGATAGCTATGATGGTCACAATACTGCACGTGAGTATAGAACGAACATGAAGGAAGGGTTTCCCATGCAGATCAAGGTCGGATTCGTACACAACGCCCGCGAGCTGGCTATCGCCATCGACACCAAGAGCGAGCAGGCCAAGTCCCAGGACGAGTACGTGGCAGAGATCGAGAACTTCCTGCGTTCCGGCGAGAATGAGACGCTGACCATTGAAGGCGCCAAGGGGGCGCGCTACGTGCTGGTACGTGGACAGATCGCTTACGTAGAGGTCGGCGCAGAGGCCAAGAACTCTGTCGGTTTCGTAAGCTAAGCAGGCCGGGGCAAGCCTGGCCAAAGCCTAAGGAGGCAGCGACTAGCTGTATGAGTAGCGGCAGTAGCGTGGAGCGCCACCCCATCCCACCGGCGCGGAAGTCCGCGCCGGAAGTGTCG
>NZ_CALLDG010000130.1 GCF_937999985.1 uncultured Corynebacterium sp. | reverse complement strand
CGATGGCTCGAAAGCGGTACAGCAACGGGCACTGCTTGTAGTCGTTGGCGCGAGAAGGGGAAAGAGCTAGTTTCGTAGTCACCCGACCCACCCTAGTAAAATGAACCGGATCTCTTAAAGCAGGAAGGAAGACCATATGGCATATTCCGGCCGTTTCACCGAAGGCGACCGCGTGCAGCTCACAGACGCCAAACGCCGCCACTTCACCATCACCCTGGCCAAGGGCGAGAGCTTCTTCACCCACAAGGGCGAAATCCGCCACGACGACATCATCGGCCAGCATGAGGGCACCGTGGTCAAGTCCTCCGGAGCCGCCGAATACCTGTGCTTCCGCCACCTGCTGGTCGATCACGTGCTATCCATGCCCCGCGGGGCGGCGGTGATCTACCCGAAAGATGCCGCCCAGATCCTCGTGGAAGGCGACATCTTCCCTGGCGCCACGGTGCTGGAGGCCGGCGCAGGCTCCGGGGCCATGAGCACCTGGCTGCTGCGGGCCGTAGGGCCTAAGGGCAAGGTCATCAGCTACGAGATCCGCGAAGATCACCTGGCCTACGCCAAGGAGAACGTGGAGGACTACTTCGACGGCCACCCCGACAACTGGGACCTGCGCTTGGGCGACCTGAAGACCGTCACCAAGGAGGATGTCGGCGACGTCGACCGCGTGCTGCTGGACATGCTGGAGCCCTGGGAGATGCTGGACACCGTCAAGGACGTGCTGATCCCCGGCGGGGTTTTCATGACGTACGTCGCCACCGTCCCACAGCTGATGAAGGTCATGGAAGGCATCCGCGAGACCGGCTGCTTCACCGAGCCGAAGGCCTGGGAATCCCTGGTGCGTGAGTGGAAGGTCGATGGCCTGGCCACCCGCCCCGAGCACCGGATGAACGCGCACACGGCATTTCTGATCCTGGCGCGCAGGCTGGCTGATGGCGTCACCGCACCTCGACCGCAACGCCGCGCGCGCCGTTAGTAGACTGGTCAGTATGACCGAGAACACATCAGCGGAAGGGCCACAGACTCTGCGCGAGCTGCAGATCGCGAACCGACGACTCGGCGCGCGCAACGCGAAGCTCGTGGAGCTGCTGCAGGCCAGCCGCACGAAGCTGGAGGAGATCAACGGTCGGCTGGAAGCGCTGGCCGAACCGCCGAGCACCTACGGCACGCTGCTGCAGGCCAACCGGGACTTCACGGCCGAAGTTTTCACCGCCGGCCGCCGGATGCGCCTGATGGTCTCGCCGCACGTCCCGCAGCACGAGCTGGTGCCCGGTGTGATGGTGCGCCTGGGGGAGGGCCAGCAGGTCGTGGAGGTCACCGGCCAGCCGGACTTCGGCGACATCGCACAGGTCGTGGAGGTCACCGGCGACCGGCTGATCATCGCCGACAAGGTGGGCGAGGAATACGTGGTCAAGGCCGCCGGCGACCTGGCAGGCGATGTGGTCACTGGGGACTCCGTGATCGTGGACCGCAAGTCCGGCTGGGCCTTCGAGGCCGTGCCCCGCGCGGAGACGAACAACCTGATCTTGGAGGAGGTCCCGGACGTCACCTACGACGACATCGGCGGCCTGGGCCAGCAGATCACGCAGATCCGCGACGCGGTCGAGCTGCCTTTCCTGCACCCCGAGATCTACACCCGCTACGGCCTGCGCCCGCCGAAGGGTGTGCTGCTCTACGGCCCGCCCGGCAACGGTAAGACCCTGATTGCGAAGGCCGTGGCGAACTCCCTGGCGCAGTCGGATTCCCCGTACTTCCTGAACATCAAGGGCCCTGAGCTGCTGAACAAGTTCGTGGGCGAGACCGAGCGCCAGATCCGCGCGATCTTTGAACAGGCCCGCCGCGTAGCCAGCTCCGGCCGCCCCGTCATCGTCTTCTTCGACGAGATGGAGGCGCTGTTCCGCACCCGCGGCACGGGTGTGAGCTCCGACATGGAGTCCACCGTCGTTCCGCAGCTGCTCGCCGAGCTCGATGGCGTGGAGGCCGCGGGCAACGTCATCGTCATCGGCGCCTCGAACCGCGAGGAGCTCATCGACCCGGCCATCCTGCGCCCCGGCCGCCTGGACGTGAAGATCCGCATCGCCCGGCCCGACGCTTTCGGTGCGGCTGCCATCCTGTCGAAGCACCTCGATGCTTCTCTACCTATTGACGCCGACTTCTCCGCCGCCGCCGGTTCCAACGAAGCGGCAGCGGAGGCCCTGCGGCAGAGCATCGTCGACGAGCTGTTTACCCGCGACGAGGCGCACCGCTATGTCACGCTCCACTACGCCGACGGCAGCCGCGAGGACTTGTACTGGGCGGACTTCGTTTCCGGCGCGATGCTGGCGAACATCGTGGACCGGGCAAAAACGCTGGCCATCAAGGACGCGCTGCACAACGGCACAAACGGCACAGACGGCCTGCGTCCCGAGCACGTGCACGCGGCCGTTTTGGCCGAGGTGGGGGATTCCGAGGATCTGCCGGATACCACCAACCCCGCGGAGTGGGCGCGCATCTACGGCCACGGCACGAAGCGCGTCGTGGACATCGACGTGCACAAGGTCTAGGGAGGATACAAGTTTGTTTGGCCCGCACATCATTGGCTCGGAGACGGAGTACGGCATCGTCGCCGTGGATGATCCGTCGGCCAGCCCGATTCATACCTCCACCCAGGCTGTTGTGGCGTATGCCGAACACAGCGGCCAGGGGGTGAACCGCCGCACCCGTTGGGACTACGAGAACGAATCCCCCCTGCGCGACATCCGCGGCTTCGATCTGCGCCGTTACCGTCGTGGTTCCGCCCCGGTGTTAGATCCGAACGCCCTCGGCGCGGCGAACGTCATCACCGCCAACGGCGCACGTTTCTACGTGGATCACGCGCACCCGGAGTACTCCTCCCCGGAGACCACGACCGCCCGCGACGCGGTGGTGTGGGACAAGGCCGGGGACATCATCATGCACCGCGCCGCCGAGGCAGCCGAGCCGGAGCTGAAGATCTACAAGAACAACGTGGACGGCAAGGGTGCTAGCTACGGCTCGCACGAGAACTACCTGTACCCGCGCGACCTGGACGTCGAGGACGTGCATGCGGCGTTGATCCCGCACTTTGTCACCCGGCAGGTCTTCTGCGGCGCCGGCCGCATCGGGCTGGGGCAGCAGGGTGAGCAGCCGGGCTTCCAGATCAGCCAGCGCGCTGACTACATCGAGACGGAGGTCTCGCTGGAGACCACGCTGAACCGCGGCATCGTGAACACCCGCGACGAGCCACACGCAGAGGCCGACAAGTGGCGCCGCCTGCACGTGATCATCGGGGATGCGAACTTGAGCGAGTTCTCCAACTACCTGAAGTTCGGCACCACCGCGCTGGTGCTGGCTGCAGTGGCTCAGGGCGCGTACTTCGGCGACCTGCGCCTGCTGGAGCCGGTGGCGGACGTCCAGCGCGTTTCCCGGGACCTGGACTGCACCTACCGCCTGCGCTTCTACGGACAGGCGGAGCGCACCGCCATCGAGACGCAGCGGGAGATCCGCAAGCGCGTGGGGGAGATCTTGGAGCTGCGCG
>NZ_CALLDG010000129.1 GCF_937999985.1 uncultured Corynebacterium sp. | reverse complement strand
ACCCATGGCCTCCAGCATAGAGGATTCGCCCGCGTTCAATTCCGGCCGGTGATTACCCGTTATCCAGGGGGTGAACGTAGTGTTGGGGGTGTGACTAATGATGATGTGAAGGCAAAGGACACGGCGGAAGATAAGGGCTTTGCGGGCTCTAAGGGCCCGTCGGTCGACAAGGGCAAGGCCGTACGCGACATTGCACTGTACGGCTTCTTACGACTGGTTTTGTTCCTGGTGCTGACGTTCATCATCCACATGGTCGTGGTGTTGCTGGGAATGGCGAACTACTTCCCGCTGCTGATCAGCATGACGTTGGCGCTGATCCTGGCTCTGCCGCTGTCGATGTTCATGTTCAAGGGTCTGCGGCTGCGGGTGACACAGCAGGTGGCGGCGTGGGATGCCGATAGGCAGGCCCACAAGCAGGAGCTGCGTAACCAGCTGCGGGAGCGCCTGGACGACTAAGGCGATTAAACTGACTGCCATGTATGGCAGACCCCAGGACGTCGTGGTGTGGGTAAACCCGCGAACCCAACGTGGCAAGCAGCTCGGCGGGCTGGCTATTGGCCTAGTATTCGTCGCCCTCGCTGCGGGATGCGTGGCCATGATGGTGGTCGAGAAGACTCTGATTCCGCTGGTGGCCCTCGCCTTGGTGGGGCTTGCGATGTTCGGCTGGTACACCAGCCAGCGACAGGCCAACGCGCGGGCTACGTCCAGTACAACGATCAACCCAGCGCTTGTAGTGGACGATTCGGGAGTAGGGGATGCGGCTGTACGGATCCCATGGAGCGACATTGCGCGGGTGAACGTGATCAGCACTCGCTACCGAAGTGTGGGGCCGGAGTCGGTGGGGCTGGGCCCCGAGCTTGCCGATAAGTGGACACGCAGTGCCGGGGTCTTGGATGGGGAGTTTGCACTTGAGGTGGTGCTCCGCCCCGGTAGCCCTGGTCGCCCTGGCGTACCGACGCAGTCTGCACTGGAAATATACCGCATTCAGTCGGCGCCGGGGGTGCCATTAGTGCCGCACCTGCCACGAGGAATTTACTCGGTTGATGTGCTAGGGGTGACCTTTAAATTGGGCTCCGCTGTTCCCATGGCCTGGCGGGATAGCCTGACCCAGCAGATCGCGGACAATGTCCGCTTCCGCGGGGTGGCCTTCGGCCCGGCTCCCGCGTAACCCAAAGCTAGTTCTGCCTGGATCAGCAGGGCTGCTCAGGCTAGGCCAGCAGGGCGGCGGCAAACTCCAGGACCGACCACAGCAGCATTCCGCGGCCCAGCATGCCCAGCACGGGGATCAGGGCCCTGCCCTGCGCGCCGCCGGTCACCGGGCGAGCTGCTACTACGAATAGCGGAACCGCCAGCAGGGCGATAAGCCCCCACCAGTGGCCGATGCTGATGCCGATGGTGACGATTACCGCCAGGGAAACCAGCCCTACCCACAGGCGGCGGGTGTTCGCGTCCCCCAGGCGAACGGCTAAGGTGATTTTGCCGGTGGCGGCGTCAGTAGGAATGTCCCGCAGGTTGTTGGCTAGGTTCACGGCGCTGGAGAGGCTGCCGACGGCGACGGCCAGCAGCAGGCCGCGCCAGCTCACGCTGCCGGTCTGGGTGAATTCCGTTCCCAGCACTGCGACCAGGCCGAAGAACACGAACACCGCGACTTCGCCCAGTCCTCGGTAGCCGTAGGGGTTCTTGCCGCCGGTGTAGAACCACGCGCCGGCAATGCAGGCCGCACCGACGAGGACCAGCCACCAAGCGCTCAGCAAGCTCAGCGCGATGCCGGCGACCGCTCCCACACCGAAGGAGGCAAACGCCGCGCACTTGACCTTCTTCGGCTCCACGAGTCCGCTGCCGGTCAGGCGCAGTGGCCCGGAGCGGTCGTCGTCCGTTCCCTTGATGCCATCGGAGTAGTCGTTCGCGTAGTTCACGCCGACGATCATCGCTAGGGCGACAACCCCGGCCAGTATGGCCCGCAGGGGGTTTGCCTCGCTCGCCAGGGTGGCCGCCGCGGTGCCAGCCAGCACCGGGGCAACGGCGTTCGCCCAGGTGTGCGGGCGTGCTCCCTCCAGCCACTGGGCCGGGGTCGCGCCGGGGTACTGCCTGGGTGTGGAAGTCATGGTCCGCCTTTCTTGGGGCTCGCACTGGGGAGCGGCGCCCGTGAGTGTGGGGTGCCGCAAACCTCTTTAGTCTAGTCTTTGGGCGCCGGAGCCCAAGTCCGTAGGTGCCGGGGCGTGCAGGTGCCCGTGCCTTTAGATGCGTGGCTGCCCGTAGAGCTCGTTCAGCATCGCGGCGGCTTGCTGCCGATTAGTCTTTCCCGGCCCGGTAGTTGGCATCTCGTGGATAGCCCAGGCACGCCGGGGCAGAAGGCCTGGCCCCGCCTGCCCACGCATTGCCTCGCGCACCAGTTCGGTCACTTCGCGAGGGTGCTCGACCGTATCCTTACTAACCTCGCGCAGCACCACCAGTGCCCCGATCGATTCGCCGAACTCCGCGTACTTGGGATCCTTTACGCCTGCCGCAAACGCAACCGTGACCCCTGGAACTTCCTGGCAGATGGCCTTTTCCACCTCCTCCGGAAGCACCTTGTAGCCGCCGGTATTGATGGCCCCGTCGGCGCGCCCGAGAATCCGCAGCGTGCCGCTCGAATCTTCGCCGTCGCCTTCTAGAACGCCGTCGTCCAACACCCCGATGTCGGAAGTCACGAACTCACCTGCCACCGGAAACGCCTCCGCCGAATCCACGTTGCGATACCCGTCCGCCACCATCGGCCCGCTGGTCCGCACACGCCCGGCCCCGCGCTCGTCCGCGCCGTCGATCCGCACTCGCGCCCCCGGCAGGCACCGGCCGTTATACACCATCCCACCCGCCGTCTCGCTGGAGCCGTAGGTCAGCGCGATCTGTGCTCCTTCCTCGGCCATCTTTTTTATGACGCCCTCACGCGCCGCCGCGCCACCCACCAGCACGCAGGCGTAGCGTTTCAGCGCCTTAACGGCGGTGGGGTATTCGGCGATTCTTTCTAGCTGTGCGGGTACGAGGGAGGTGTAGAGGTCCACGTCCGGGTAGGTTTCCGCCAATGCTTCTGTGTCTGCGATGAAGCCGGTTGCGGTGAAGCGCGCGCCGGCGTGCGGGCGCTGAGCTCGTAGGCGTTGGGCTTGCAGGTGTTGAGCTTGCAGGTGCGCGGCGGCCAGGGGAGTGTAGCCCGCCCGCAGACTGCGTAGCATCACTTGCAGTCCTGCGATGTGATGGGCCGGAAGTGTGAGTAGCCACGCCCCCGGCTGTGCTTGATAATGGCGCTCAATGAAGGAGGCTGTGGCGTCCGCACTAGTGGCGAGCTGCTGCGACCCGAGCACCGCACCCTTCGGTGTTCCTGTGGAACCAGAGGTGCAGGCGATGAGTGTGCCGGGCGCTACCAGATCGTCTTTAAGGGAGCTCCCCGCGCGCATTTGTTCCGGCAGGTCGGGGCAAGTTTGTTCCCAATCTGCGGGGAGGGGAAGGATGGAGATTTCGCCCGCGAGCAGCCGCTTTAGAGACTCCAGGGAGGTGGTGAAAAGCTCGGGCGAGGCCGCGCTGATCACGGTCGGCTGCAGTGGGACGAGGGAGGAGTTTCCGGTCATGCTGACCAATGTACAAGTCGGCTTGGACAGCCCGCCCCAGTCATCCCGGTTCGGATAACGATGGGCCGAGGCTAGCTGGCCTCGAGGCCGAACTCCTGGACTCGCTTCACAGTGGATTCCAGCTCCGCTGGGCCGGGGAGGCGCTTGTGGACGGCGAGGAAGCTGGCCTGCACATCCTGGCGAGTGGCGGGAGTCTTTCCGGTGTCGATGAGGTAGGCGATGATATCGAGGTAAGAGGGGCTGCGGGTGTCCAAAGCGTTCAAGAAGGGGGTAGGGAGGTCACGGTTGGCTTCGAGGTAGATGCGGTACTCCTCGGGGAGGGGGAACGCATCGACGACATCGGGGGCATCGGTCGCATCGAGGGGTGCCGGATCGGGTCCCCCGGTGGTGTCGGTTGTCCAGAGCTTTGCTCGGAGCTGACTAAATGGGTTGAACATGATGCGCTCTCTCCTTCCTCAGAATCCGTGGGTTTTCAACATTAAAACATAGGGTAATCAACAATTGTTGGAAACGTCAAGGATTTTTTCTACCCACCTTATTTGGGTTAAGAGAACTCAAAAGCAAAACCCCGCAGGGGAGGGTTTCTGCCCTCCTGCGGGGTAGTGTGTGATGCTCAGATGCTCAACTGCTCAGATGCAGGGCGCGGGTGGACTGTGGCCTTTAGTCGCCACCGCCGCCATCTCCGCCGCCGTCTCCACCGCTGGAGCCGCTGTCCGAGCCGGAATCTGAACCGGAGTTGGAGAAGCCGCCAAAGCTGTTGTTGCTGGAGGGGCCGCTGCTTTGGTCGCTGTTCCACTGGGTGGTAGGGGCATCAGCGTCGCTGCCGTTCGTCATGCCCGCTGCACCGGCGCCACCGGCAACGCCAGCGGCGCCAGCACTGCCAGCGCTGTCCGTGCTACCGATGGTGTAGCCAGCGTAGCCGTCGTTTCCTCGATTGTTCCAGGGCGTATTGTTCTGGGGCTTATTGTTCTGAGGCTTATTTCCCTGGTTGTTGCCCCAGAGGTTGGAACCCTGGTTGTTGGGAGCCTGCGCGGGCGAGCCCTGGAAATTAGAATTCTGATAATTGGAGCCCTGGAAGTTGGAACCCTGGTTGGCGGACCCATAGCTGCTGAATGGGCTCTGCCCAGCATTTGGAGCTGCATTCGATGCTCCAGCCGCTCCGGCAGGCGCGGCTGCGGGAGCATAACTACCGTTGGCCTCCTGCGCCGCCTTCTCTTTACGTTCCTTGCGGGCACGTACGGGCGTCATAAAGAGATAGTCCAAGCTAAAGCGACCCGAGCCGGACGCGGCCAGGGCGAGGCCCGCCGCACCCAGAACCCCGACGAGCTCCCAACCGCCATCGGCGACGAAGACACCCTTGCCCCAGTGAGCGAAGCCAAAAGCGAAGGCCATTTGGATAAACAGCAGCGGGCCGACGATCCGAACCAGCAGGCCGAGGATCAGTAGCACGCCCGCGGCGAGCTCGAAGTAGGTGGCGATCTGCGCGGAAGCGTTCGGCCACGGCACGCCCATGGATTCAAAGGATCGTGCAGTGCCGTCGATGGTCCAGGAATCGTACTTTTGCCAACCGTGGGCAATCAGCACGATGCCCACGAGGATGCGGGAAATCGTGATGCAAACATCTTTAAAAATATTCATGTCGCTAACGCTACCAACTTAGCGGTGGCATGGCCGGGCTTGTGGCAGGTCAATCTGCTACAGATAGAGGCCAGAGCCACCATGAATCATTCCGAACCTCAGACCCTGATCGTGAGCGACTCGCAGACGGATCGCCGCCTGGATAAGTACATCCGCTCGCAGGTCAAGGGCGTACCCGCCACGGTGCTGTTCCGCCTGATGCGCACCAAGCAGATCACCGTGAACGGCGCCAAGTGCAAACCCGACCAGCGCACCGTTGCCGGCGACAAGGTTCGCTTGCCCGCCCTGGAAGTCGCCGCGGAGAAACCGACGCCTACGGGGGATCGCAAGGCGGCGGAACAATTGGCCCGCAGGCTGTCCCGGCATATCGTTTTTGAAGACGGCGACCTGCTCGTTGTGAATAAGCCTGCCAACATCGCCGTGCACGTCGGCAGTGGGGTCAAGGCTGGGGTGATCGAGGCGCTGCGCGTGCTACGGCCGAAGGAAAAGGAACTAGAGCTGGCACACCGGCTTGATAAGGAAACCTCCGGGCTACTGATAGTAGCCAAGAACTCGAAGATGCTGCGGCACCTGCAGGAGCTTCTGCGTGCCGGCGGGGAGGACATCCAACGCTACTACCTGGCGGTGGTTTCCGGTGGGGTGAAAAGGACCGGTAGACAACCGCAGCGGATAGAGGCGCCACTGCGCAAAACCGGGGCGGCCACGGTGGTGGACCGCCGCGTCGGGAAGCGGGCGGAAACGAAGGTGTGGGTGAAGAAGCCGTGGGGAACTGCGGGTGCCCTCGTGGAGACACAGCTGCTGACAGGCCGGAAGCACCAGATCCGCGTGCACCTGCAGCACCTGGGCCATCCGATCATCGGGGACTCTCGCTACGGGAAACCCGCCGCTAACCGGGCGGCCGCGGAAAAGGGGGTGCGGATGCTGATGCTGCACGCCTGCAGGCTGGTGGTGCCGCTGCCGGATGGCGAGGTGCTGGACGTGCAAGCCCCGATGCCCCCGGCGTGGAATAAGCTGCGGGGTTAGTGGAGGGGTGTTCATGCCCAATCAATTTTGCCCCCCAAAAGTGGTTAGGTTTAATTATCTTATTGATGCCTCGTCCTTGTTGGGATTTAATGCCTTTGAGGGTGGAGTTGCTGCCCCGATGTTGAAAAGGAGATGGATCCAAAAAGGTGAAAATGAAAGCTGTGGTTGCAGGCTTGGCCAGAAGCGATACTGGTAATAAGAAGCAAGGAGATCGCGGTGTGCGTTGCTAACTTTCCTGTGAGGTTGAGTTCCGACGCATGAAACTATCATTAGAAGAACTGAGCTTCTCGTATAGGAAGATCTTTGGTAAGAAGCCAGTGTTGCGCTCCATTACTGGAACTTTTAATGAAGGTGTCACGGGTATCTTGGGGCCGAATGGTTCCGGTAAGAGTACTTTGCTGAATATTGTCACTGGTCGGTTGAAATCACCGAAGGGTTCAGTCTACCTGGTGACAGAGCAAGGGCGGAAAACGATGGATGAGTATCAGAGAAACTCTTCTATTGGCTACTTACCGCAGCGTTTCACGTTTGTTCCCGGGATGTGTGTCAAAGACACTGTTGAATATGTTGGATGGGTTAATGGTCTAACGGGGAAGCAACTTAATCGTGCTGTGGAAAATTCGCTTGATGTTGTTCGTCTGAATGAGCAGCAAGTGCTGAAGGCTGGTGCGCTCTCGGGTGGACAACGGCAACGGCTTGGACTCGCGTGCGTCCTTGTGCACGAGCCGGAGGTAATGATTCTCGACGAGCCCACTACGGGGTTGGATCCGGAATCGAGAATGCTAATGCGGAAATGCATTGCCGACGCTGCTAGCGATGACAGGCTCGTCCTTATTTCTACCCACCATATGGAAGATCTTCGGTATCTGGCTGATGATGTATGGGTCATAGCAGAGGGGCAGCTCCTGTACTCCGGGTCTCTCGAGGGTATGGGAGAGGGTCTTGCTACCAGCGATGACCTTCGATATGGAACTGAGTTTGAAGCTGGATACTCGGATTTGGTTCAGAGCCTGCGATCCCAGAATGGGGAGTATCCGAAGCATGATTAGATTGTATGCTCGGTCTTCCCTCGGTTGGATCATGCTTGCGGGTGCCGTTGTAATTACCTTAACGGAAGTCCTCTTTCAACTTGAGTTGTTGAAGGCTCCCTATCAGCAGTGGGGTCTTATTGAGTCGAACTTGTCGAACTCACTTGTCGTCGTGATGCCACTCGTAGGCGGGATAGCTGCGGTGCTGCAGGTCGTCGGGCACTCTCCGGGGCGGATAAGCACTATGGCTGGAACTCGAGTTAGCCCTTACGGGCAGTCTATCTGGACAACATTAACGTGGTTAGCGGTCTCTATAGTTAGCGTTGTTGCCGTACTGCTTATCTGCTTCGGCTTTGCTATTGCAACAGCTGGGGGTGGAACACCGGAGTTTAAACTTTACCTGGCCATCTTAGGATCGATTGTTTTTTCGGGGTTTGTTGGTCATGTCATTGGCTACCTGGCTGCTGATCTGAAAGTATCCCTGATTGCGGTTGCCCTTCTCGCCGTGCTTCCCATGTCTGCAGTTAATGGATTTTCGACCTTGCGGTTTATTCCGATACTTCCGGCTGAGAAGCTACCTAGTTTCATTTATTCAGATATTTGGCTGAACCGTCAATTACTGTTGGGGCTTGTCTTTATAGTGATTTTGGTTCTTACTCTCTATAGTGCTGGCGCTACGAGGTCTCGGGGAGTCATTTCTAGAGTGACTATGTCCTTGGCTGCCCCCATTGCCGTGTTTATCATCGCTTTGGTTTCGCCTACCGGCCCCGTGGAGGTTTTTGAGTATTCTGCCTCTGCCAGAGAAAAACAGGTCTGTGAGGTAGTCGGTGAGCGCACAGTGTGTGTACACGAGGAGAACCAGCCCGAATTAGTAAGAATTAGAACCTCGCTCAATGCAGTCGATGATGTTGTAGGGAGGTCGAGGGCGGGTTTCTATGAAATGAAAGATTCGTCCCTGGTCGATACAGCGAAGCCTTTGCCTTATGGCGTTGGAATTGTAGAGCTTAAGCCTGGTCAAGGATCTCGTTTTGGTGCTTTATTGATCGAAGCTATTTCCGGGGTTCTAGTGTGTGGACCGGAATCCTCCGAGTCTGCTGTCAACACTTCTTTCGAAGTTAACGACTGGCTGTTGTCTAGGGTTCCCGTCACGGCCCGTGAAACTTTTAGTAGCGAACCAGACCATCCTAAAGAGCGACAGTTTAATGACGTTCAGATGGAAACGATCGTGCAGGACCACAGTGAAGAACTGAGTACCTGCAGTTATTCTGGCGGTACTAATGCAGGTTCTTAAGTACGGTTGGCAGACCCGAAGACTGAGTTGGGTTGTGGGCGCCTCCCTCCTGGCAATGTTTGCAGTTGTCTTGGTTGGCGATGGTGGATTTCAAGTGAACTGGGACACGGTATATGAGCCTAAATACGTGCTCTACATGGAGTTGGTCTTCCTACTTTTGAGTACTGTGGCGGCAGTTTTGATTGAACCTCTAAGTGCTCAATGGGAAGGCAGTTCTTCACGTGCACGAGGGGTTGCATTGTTTTCCCTGTGCGTCACCTTCGTGGGTATATGGCTTGTGGCGGCGGTGGCAATGGGGCAGCTATTGAGAATTTACCCTGCCAACATCGTAGTGTTGATGATGCTGACAAGCAGCACCCTTGTAGCATCGGTGACTCTCGGGTTATCACCGTGGATTGGTCCCTACTGGGCGGGAGTTAGCTCCCTGGGCTTCTATGCGGCTTGTATCGCAATCCAGGGGTTTATGCCGGCCTACCGTTCTTTAGTTCCTCTAGGGGACTCTCGGCTGATACCTGCGCCCACGGAGCCGCATGTCGTACTCACTTCAGTTCTTGCTTTGGCGCTGTGCGTCCTGAGTCATTGGACGACAGGCGGGCTTCGCCAAGGGCGCAGAATTGTCCAAGAAGACTTGTCTTAGAGAGCCCCGGACTGCCTTAGTTAGTAGTAGTACGGGAAATCGTCCCAGTTCGGCTCGCGCTTCTCCAGGAAGGCATCCTTGCCTTCTACGGCCTCGTCGGTCATGTAGGCCAGGCGCGTAGCCTCACCTGCGAAAACCTGCTGGCCCATCAACCCATCGTCGGTTAGGTTGAAGGCGAACTTCAGCATGCGTTGCGCGGTGGGGGACTTGGTGTTGATCTTGCGGCCCCATTCGATGGCGGTGTCCTCCAGATCCGCGTGGTCCACCACACGGTTCACGGCACCCATCTGGTGCATCGTTTCAGCGTCGATGGCCTCGCCGAGGAAGAAGATCTCGCGGGCAAACTTCTGGCCCACCTGCTTGGCCAGGTATGCGGAGCCATAGCCTGCGTCGAAGGAGCCGACGTCGGCGTCCGTCTGCTTGAACTTCGCGTGCTCGCGGGAAGCCAGGGTCAGGTCGCACACCACGTGCAGGCTGTGCCCGCCACCGGCGGCCCAGCCGTTGACCAGGCAGATCACAACCTTCGGCATCGTGCGGATCAGGCGCTGCACCTCCAGAATGTGCAGGCGGCCGCCCTCCACCTTCGCGCGGGCCTCGTCCACCCCTTCTGCGCCAGCGGCAGCGACGTCCGAATCGTGGTTGGTGGCGTACTGATAACCGGAACGGCCGCGGATGCGCTGGTCACCGCCGGAGCAAAATGCCCAGCCGCCGTCCTTCGGGGAAGGCCCGTTGCCGGTCAACAGGATGGTGCCCACGTCCGGAGTGCGGCGCGCGTGGTCCAACGCCCGGTACAACTCATCGACGGTGTGCGGGCGGAAGGCGTTGCGCACCTCGGGGCGGTCAAAGGCGATGCGCACGATGCCGTTGGCGCGGCCTTCGCCAACATGGCGGTGGTAGGTGATGTCCGTGAAGTTGTTTACGCCCGGCGCATCTACCGGGCGCCACAGCTCGGGTTTGAAGGGGTTGTTGCTGGAATCAGTCATGCCCGCCATTCTATCGGCCGGCCGCTTTTGGCAAGGTAGGAAGCATGAACAGTTCCGCCGCATCTTCCCACCTGTCTTTTCCGCTGCCGTCGCTCGCCGAGTTACTCGAGCGCGCCGACGTGGTTGCCCTGCCGATGCGGGTGCCCTTCCGTGGCGTGACTGTACGTGAGGCCCTTCTTATTGATGCCCCGTACCAGTGGGCCGAGTTTGCCCCCTTCCCGGAATACGAGCCGGCCGAGGCCTCCCTGTGGCTGCGTTCGGCGATCCAGTACGGCTATGGAACTAGCGGTTCAGCCCCCACTGACGAATGGGTGGCCGTCAACGCGACCATCCCCGCGGTGGACGTAGACGCCCAGCCGGGGATCATCGGCGAGCTCATGGAGCGTTACCCGGGCTGCACCACTGTGAAGGTTAAGGTCGCGGAGAAGACAGCCCTGGCCAACGACCCGGCCGCCAGCATGCGCCAGGACATTCAGCGCGTCCGTGCGGTCCGGCAGTGGTATGCGGACCAGGGAATACGTGCCCCGAAGATCCGCATGGACGCCAATGGTGGCTGGACCGTCCAGCAAGCTCTGGAGGTCGTAGAAACCCTCGCCGCCGACGGTCCGCTGGATTATGTGGAGCAGCCCTGCCGCACCGTCGCCGAGCTGGCGGAGGTGCGCCGGAGCCTCATGCGGCGGGGATTGTTCGTGCGCGTTGCGGCCGACGAGGCCATCCGCAAGAGCGCGGATCCGATCACAGCGGTCAAGGAGGTTACCGACGCGGGGGCGTGCGACGTGGCCGTGCTCAAGGTGCCGCCGCTCGGCGGTGTGGATCAGCTCCGTCGGGTGGCCAGCGAGGTCGCGCAACGCGGCGTATCCATCACGGTGAGTTCGGCCCTGGATACCGCAGTTGGCCTGGGTGCCGGCCTGCAGGCAGCCGCTAGCCTGGTGCACATCGATGACGATGGCATGGTCGCCGAACCCAATGCCGCAGGCTTGGCCACCGGCACGCTCTTCGAACACGACCTCGCAGAACGGCGGATCGTCGATGGTCGCATGCACACCGGCGCTGTAACCCCAGATGCCGATCGGGTGGCGGAGTTCCGCCTCACCGGCGAGCGGCGTGATTGGTGGCTGGACCGCTTGCGTGCGGCTTATGGCTACCTAGCGGGCGGAAGGTAGATTGTGGAACTGTGACTAACGCTGATAGTTCTTCCCAGGATCCGGCTCAGGATCCGACTCAAGGCTCTGGCACACGCTCTGCCGCAAACTCTGCTGCACTGACTAGCCCCGTTGCAGTGCGTGCGGGGTTGGTGCTGGTCGACCAGCTGATTCGTAGCGGTGTTCGGGAGGCGGTGCTGTGTCCCGGTTCGCGGAACTCGCCGCTGAACCTGGCGTTCGTGGAAGCGGAAAGGGTCGGGCGGGTGCGCCTGCACGTCCGCACCGACGAGCGTTCGGCGGCTTTCCTGGCGCTGGGGCTGGCGAAGGTATCGCGCAAGCCGGTGCCGGTCGTTATGACGTCCGGGACGGCCGTGGCCAACTGCCTGCCGGCCATGGTGGAGGCCACACTTTCCGGCGTGCCGCTGGTCGTGCTCTCGGCGAACCGGCCGCTCTCCATGCTGGGCTCGGGAGCGAACCAGACCATCGACCAGGCGGAGATCTTCGGCGCCCACTCCGTGTGCACCCTGAACGCGGGCGAGCTGGCGCTGGAAGGCGCCGTTACCGACGCTGGCACGGGTCAAGCCGCCAGGGGCACCGATGCCGCAGCGGAGCTCCGCGACTTGGTGCGCAAGCTAATCGCTGCAGCAACGGACCCCATCGATGGCGGCGGGGCTCACCTGGACGTGCCGCTGCGGGAACCGCTCGTGCCGCCAACGCTGGACGAGCTATCGCTGTGGGCGGGTGAAATTGCTGCTGCTGAAGACGCAGAAGCGACCGAAGGCCCGCAGGGCTCGCACACTCCCAGTCAGCCCGCCCGCGGCCCCCGGACGCTGCCCTATGGCCAGGTCGAGGTGGACCTGTCGCGTCGCACACTAGTCATCGCGGGCTCCGTCAGCGACGTCGCCTGGGCACGCTCGATCATGGACGAACTAGCGGACGTGCCGACCATCGCGGAACCCGTCGCCCCGGCACCCGACTTCCCCGTGCACAGCGCGGCCGTAGACATGTTCAGCACCCAGGTCATAAGCGACGGCGAACACTCGGCGGTCACCACACCCGAACAGGTCGTGGTGATCGGCCGGCCAACCCTCCACCGTGGCGTCACAAAGCTCCTGGCCAACAAGGACATCCACGTCATCGCCCTCAGCGACACCCGCAACATCACCGACGTTTTCGACAACGTCGACGAGGTCGGAAGCACCGTCCGACCGCGTGGCGAGCAGGCGGAAAGCTGGCTGCAGGTCGCCCGCGCCATCAGCGACATGGGCGTAAATCAGGTGCGCGACGGGTTGGCCGAGCACGAACCATTCACCGCGGTGCATGCTGTGGCCGTTGTTGCGGACGCCCTGCGCGACGGGGACCTCCTTGTACTAGGGGCGTCTACGGCGGTGCGGGATGCCTCCCGCGCCGGACTGCCCTTCGACGGGGTCCAGGCGATCGCCAACCGTGGGGCGGCGGGAATCGACGGAACCATCTCCACCGCCGTGGGTGCGGCGATGGCGCACGCCCACGCCGACCCGACCGCGATCCGCGCGCCCCGAACTATTGCGGTGATGGGCGACCTGACATTCGCCCACGACCTCGGCGGGCTGAACATCGGACCACTCGAGCCGCGCCCCGACAACCTGCTGATCGTGCTGACCAACGATAGCGGCGGCGGGATCTTCGAAACCCTTGAGCCCGGGGCCGAGAGCTTGCGCACCTTCGCCGACGGCACCGCCGTCTTCGAGCGGGTCTTCGGCACTCCACTGGATCTGGACTTCGCGGAACTCTGCGCCGGGTTCGGGGTGGAACACAAGCTGGCTACCAGCGTGGAGGAACTCGCCACAGCCATCGACGAGCACGCCGAAATCGGTGGGAACGGGATCACGGTGCTGGAAGTGAAGGTGAGCAGGCGCGGGCGTCAAGAAATAGAAAAAAGAATTGCGGGTAAGCAATGAGCAGCACAATAGACCCCGCGAGGAACGACGAGCTCACCCCGAAACAAATCCGCACGGCGCGCAGGCTGCGGCGCGCGAAGCAAGCCGTTATCGCCCTGACGGGACTAGTGGTGCTGGTGTGCGGCGGGATGATCGTGACCTCTGCGATGGATGACTTTGCGATCTCGCGAGACAAAGCCGAAGCGACGGCGGAGGTGGTCTCGGTGCAGACGCTGCGGACCACCGTTCGCTTCCGTGACGAAGACGGCAACTTCCAACAGCCCGAGGAGGGGCTAAAGTACCCTTCCGGCCTAGTGGAGGGGCAGAACGTGCGCGTGGAGTACCAGGTCAGCGACCCCGAGAATGTAAAGGTGCAGGGGAGGGGATGGACGTTGGCTTTTCTGCCGGCACTATCGTCCATGGCTTTGGGGCTGGGCGTGTGCGCCATGCTGATGCTGCTGATCCGCCACTGGCAGAAGAAAAACAAACTTTGAGCGATGAAAGTAACCTTCTGTTTGCCTAGACTTGTTAATGTTTTTACCCAGACGAAACGCGGGCGTGAACTAAAAAAGGGATGCTGAAGGGTATGCGAGTTGCAATTGTTGCCGAAAGCTTTCTGCCCAACGTAAACGGCGTGGTCAATTCCGTGCTCCGAGTGCTGGAGCACCTGCGTGCCAACGGACACGAAGCGCTAGTGATAGCTCCGGGGGCAACGAATGGGCAAGAGGAAATTGCAACCTACGAGGGCTACCGCATCGCTCGCGTGCCCGCCGTGGACGTGCCGGGCATTAACTCCCTGCCGATCGGCGTGCCGATGCCGAGCGTGTACACGGAGCTGAAGAAGTTCCAGCCAGACGTGGTTCACCTGGCCAGCCCCTTCGTGCTCGGCGGTGCGGGTGCCGTGGCGGCGCGGGCGCTGAAGCTGCCTTGCGTGGCTATCTTCCAGACCGACGTGGCGGGCTTCGCCAACAACTACAAAATGAAGTTCCTGTCCAAGATGGCGTGGCGCTGGGTGCGCGTCATGCACAACATGTGCGCCATGACGCTGGCCCCGAGCTCCGTGACGATGCGCGAGCTGGAAGAGAACCGAGTGCGGGGTGTGGCGCACTGGGGTCGTGGCGTGGATACGGAACGCTTCCACCCCTCCAAGCGTTCCGAGGAGCTGCGCCGCGAGTGGCTGCTGGAAGGCGAGAAGAAGCGTGGCAACGTGGGTGACGCCGCCGGCCTGGAGAGCTGCCGCACCATCGTCGGCTTCGTCGGTCGTCTGGCCGCCGAGAAGTCCGTGGAGCGCATGGCTGCCCTGAACGGCCGGGACGACGTGCAGCTGGTGATCGTCGGCGACGGCCCGGAGATGGACGACCTTAAGTCCCGGATGCCTACCGCAGTGTTCACTGGCGGGCTGTACGGCGAGGACCTGGCTCACGCCTTCGCCAGCCTGGACATTTTCGTTCACACCGGCCAGTACGAGACCTTCTGCCAGGCGATCCAGGAGGCCCAGGCTTCCCGCGTGGCGACCATCGGCCCGGCTGCCGGCGGCCCGATCGACCTCATCAAGCCCGGCCACAACGGCTACCTGCTGAACGTCGAGAACTTCGAGGCCGAGCTGGTCGAGGCAGTGGACACCATCCTTGCCGGGGACGTGGATACCTACCGTGACAACGCCTTCGAGGGCGTGCAGAACAAGAGCTGGTCCAGCCTGTGCGACCAGCTGCTCGGCTACTACCGCCAGGCCATCGCGCAGGGTGGCAAGGCGGCCCCGCGCAAGGGTTCGCAGCGCGACTTCACGGGTGTGCGCGAGGTGCGCCGCCCCGCAGCTGAGGAGACCACCGCTGAGACCACCGCCCAGACCACCGTTGAGGCTTCGGCCGAGCCAGCCCCGCAGGTCAGCACTGAACCCGCCGTCAAGGAAGGTGCTGAGCCCGCCGCTAAGTAAACGCAGCGCCCGCGCTAAGATGTGAGTCGTGTCTCGGGCAAGTTTGGAAAAGAAGCCGAATGAAGTCGCGTCGATGTTCGACGCGGTAGGCAAGAACTACGACCTCACCAACACGGTGTTGAGCTTCGGCCAGGATCGCTATTGGCGCATCCGCACCCGCAAGCGCCTCGACCTAAAGCCCGGCGACCTGGTGCTCGACCTCGCCGCGGGCACGGGCGTATCCACCGAAGAGTTCGCCCGCACGGGCGCCACCTGCATCGCCTGCGACTTCTCCTTCGGAATGCTCGCTGCTGGCTCCCACCGCGACGTGCCGATGGTGTGCGCGGACGGCACGAACCTGCCGTTCGCCGACGAGACCTTCGACGCAGTGACGATCAACTACGGCCTGCGCAACATTGTGGATTTCCGTGCCGGCCTGCGTGAAATGGCGCGCGTGACGAAGCCCGGCGGCAAGCTCGCCGTCGCGGAGTTTTCCACCCCCGTCATCCCGATCTTCAAGACGGTGTACAAGGAATACCTGATGCGCGCCCTGCCGAAGGTCGCGAAGGTGGTTAGCTCCAACGCGGACGCCTACGAGTACCTCGCCGAGTCTATCCGCGCCTGGCCCGACCAGGAGGAACTCGCTGCGGAGATCCGCGACTGCGGTTGGAGAGAGGTCGGCTGGCAGAACCTCACCGGCGGAATCGTGGCGCTTCACAGCGCGATCCGCGTCTAACTGGAACTCATCCGCGCGGCCAGCAGCGGCGGCTACTTCCGCGCCGCGAACGGCTCGTCGATCGGTGCGAGGTTCACAACCTTCCCAGCACCCCGCCACAGCCTAGCGGCCACGTCGCGGTCGGCGGGGTTCACGAGGTTCCCCATCAGGCGTGTCGCCACGCCCATCACGCGGTTCGCCAGCGGCCCGCGCATGCCCAGCGGCCCGAGCGCGCTCATCAGCCCCGGCATCGTCAAAACCACCGCCAGCCGCCGCGCCAGCCCGAACGCCTCGCCGTAGTGTTTCTGCAGCTGATCCGTCCATTCTGGCTCTATACCGGCGCCGTTGTGGCCCTTTATTTTGGACGCCCACTTCTCCGGCACGCCCCACTGGTCAACCAACAACCGGACCAGTAACTCGGCGGATTCCAAGGCGTAGTCGATGCCTTCGCCGTTTAGCGGATTGACCAGGGCGGCGGTATCTCCGATGGCGGCCCAGTTGGGGCCAGCCACGCGGCTGACGGCTCCGCCCATCGGCAGGAGGGCGGAGGTGATGGATTCCGGTTCTCCCTCGATGGCCCATTCGCCGCTGACTTGGCGCGCGTAGTCGCGCAGCAGCTTTTTGGTGTTCACCTTGGCGGGGCGCTTGGTGGTGGCTAGCACTCCGCAGCCGAGGTTTGCTTTGCCGATGCCTTCAGCCGGGCCGCGATCCGCTCCTTCGGCCGGATTGCCCAGGGGGAACACCCACCCGTAGCCCGGCTGGGCGGTTCCGGAAGCGTCGTTGAGTTCCAAGTGCGAGTGGATCCACGGCTCGTCGCCGAAGGGGGTGTTGATGTAACTGCGGGCCGCAATGCCGTGGACCAGCCCTTTATCCCACTGCACGCCCAGCTTGCGAGCAATGCCGCTGCGCACGCCCTCGGCCAGGACGAAGAAGCGCGCACGGATCTTCACGGGCGCGGATGAACCTTGCACGCCCTCACCGGTGCGAGTGCCGGCGACCTCGCTGAGCTGCTGGGTTACTGGGTCCGAGGTGGCGTCACTAATCTTCGCTTGAATAAAGCGAGCACCCGCAGCGATAGCGATTCCGGCGAGGGCGGCATCCAGGCGCGTGCGGGGGATGGCGGAGCCGCGTTGCGGGAAGCTTCCTGAAGGCCACGGCGCGGTGATGGAACCGCCGAAGCCGTGCAGTTTGAGCCCTCGAATGTACGGGGCGTCGTCGAGGAGGTGGAGCGCGCCCATCGACTCCAGGGCGTCGACGGCGCGCGGGGTGAGGCCATCGCCGCAGGTCTTATCGCGGCCGACCGGGAGGGGGCTGGGTGCAGTGTCCGGCACAGAACCCGGCACGTCAGCCATGTCCACCATCACGACGTCGAGGCCAGCGCGGGCGGCGTGGAAAGCGGCGGCGGAACCAGCCGGGCCTGCTCCAATGACGGCGAGATCGCACTCGATGCCGTGGGGCTCAGCGTTGAAAGTTTCAGAAGCGGGAGGATTCATCGACCCCCATTGTTCCACGGGGTGGGGAAGGGCTGGCGGGGAGGTCGAGGCGTAGATCGCATGTGCGTTAAACACCGCCACGTTAATGGACTAAAGTGTCGGTAGACATGTAAAAGACCGCATGTGAAAGACCGCATGCGCAGTTCAAGAGGAAAAGTCGAGGCTGACTACGGACATGCCAAGTGCCACACCCCGTAAACCGGCGCTCCCTGACGTGGGGGACGCGCAACTAAACGAGGCCTTGGGCCAGTCGATGCAGCAGGTCGAACAGCTGCTGAAGGATCGGCTGTCGGTTGGCGAGTCCTTCCTCACCGACAAAATCAGCCATCTTTTTGAGGCTGGCGGCAAGCGCTTCCGCGTGATGTTTGCCCTGCTGGCGGCTTATTACGGTGAGAAGCCAACCGCCCAGGAGGTAAACGAGGCCGCTGCCGTGGTGGAGCTGACCCACCTGGCTACGCTGTATCACGACGACGTGATGGACGAGTCCGACCAGCGCCGCGGTGCGGAATCCGCGAACAAGCGCTGGAACAACTCCGTGGCGATTTTGGCGGGCGACTACCTATTCGCCATCGCTAGCGACATCATGGCAACGCTTGGCGCCCAAACGGTGCAGCACTTCGCGGAGACCTTCCAGGAGCTGGTGACCGGCCAGATGCGGGAGACCATCGGCGCCCGCGATGGGGAGGACGAGATCGAGCACTACCTGACCGTCATCCAGGAGAAGACGGGTGTGCTCATCGCCTCTGCTGGCTGGCTCGGCGCGCTGCACAGCGGCGCTTCCGAGGAGCATCGCGAGGCACTGTTCCGCTTCGGCCGCAACGTCGGCCAGATCTTCCAGATCGTCGACGACATCATCGACATTTGGGCTGACCCGGAGGTTTCCGGCAAGCAGCCTGGCACGGACTTGCGCGAGGGCGTGTTCACCCTGCCGGTTCTTTACGCAATGCAGCAGGATGACGCCACAGGGGCGCGACTGCGCGAGATCCTCACCGGACCTGTCACAGACGACGCCTTGGTGGACGAGGCACTGGAGCTTATCCGTGGCTCCGAAGGTCGTGAGAAGTCCTTTGAAGTCGTGCAGCGCTACCGCCAATACGGCGAAGATGAGCTGGCCAAGCTGCCCGAGAATCAGGTGACTCAGGCGCTGCGTCACTTGATGGACTTCGCCTTGGAGCGGCTGGGGTAGCTGGTGGGGTGGCTCCCGGTGGGGTAACCAGTGGAGGGGCGCTTGAGCTGGCGATTTGCATAAGTTGGGGCTACTCGTAGTAGAGTTACCAGCGCACCGAATGGTGCATGCCAGATTGCCCGAGCGGCCAAAGGGAGCGGACTGTAAATCCGCCGGCTCTGCCTTCGTTGGTTCGAATCCATCATCTGGCACAGCGCCGAATGGCAAAACAACAACCCGGTGGTTGCTTCCCGATGCGGGGGGGGTGACCACCGGGTTTTGCTGTTCGCAGTGCGAGAGTTGGGCATGAGGCAGCGGGGAGGCTGCACGGTGGGATGTCGTTAGATCGGGAAAACGTCACCAAGTCTTGCAAGACCGTGCATAGGTCAACTCTCTGACCTGTGTATATGTGAAGGTGAGAACGATGTGCACTAACGAATTCCCGTTCTAGCGACACTCAACCCAACGGATAGCGACATTCAGTGGGCTGTTGAGGGGCTGGAGGCTAAGTTGGCGAGAGGCTGGCCTAAGCGCATTGAAGACGTTGGGATGCAGAGTGTTTGGAAGGTATAAAACCCGCCGCTGAACTGCCGATTTGTGTAAAGTATCGCCGGGTGGTTAAGCTAACTCAGGCTTCAAGCGATGCGGTTAAATTAAATCCGCAGCGTTAATGGAGTGATGCCCCCTTAGCTCAGTCGGCAGAGCGTTTCCATGGTAAGGAAAAGGTCGAC
>NZ_CALLDG010000128.1 GCF_937999985.1 uncultured Corynebacterium sp. | reverse complement strand
CAACCCATCCACATCCACCCTCCCCGCACTCACGGAAGCCACCGCCGAGCGCCCCCTCGACCTCCTCATCGTCGGCGCCGGCCTCTCCGGCATCGACCTCGCCTACCACGTCAACAAGAACTTCCCCGGCTGGAACTGGGCCGCCGTGGACTCCAACTACGACGTCGGCGGAACCTGGGCTACCTTCCAATACCCCGGCATCCGCTCAGACTCCGACATGGCCACCTTTTCCCTCCCATTCAAGAAGTGGCCGCACAAAGGCACCCTCGGCTCCGGCAAGCAGATCCGCGACTACTGCCGCGAAGCCGCCCAGGAGATCGGCATGCTCGACCGCCTGCAACTATCCACATGGGTCGAATCCGTGAACTTCCACACCGACCGCGGCCTGTGGGAAGTCACCATGCGCGTCGGCCGCCCCGGCCACGCCAACTCCGAGGGCACCGACGGCTCTGACTCCGCCGCCTCCGCCAACCCCGAGCAGCCGACCATCACCACGTGGACGCGCCGCCTCCACTTCGCCACCGGATACTACCGCCATGCTGAAGGGTTCACGGCGGAGATTGAGGGCGTCAATACCTTCGAAGGCACCGCCCTGCACCCACAGCAATGGCCCCGCGACCTCGACGTGCGCGGCAAGAAGGTCACGGTGATCGGCTCCGGCGCGACGGCAATTACGCTGGTCCCGGCGCTGCACTCGATGGGCGCGGACGTCACAATGCTGCAGCGCACCCCCACCTACATCGCGCCGCTGCCGGAGACAGACACGATCAGCTCCCTCGTCGGCCTGGGCTTAAGCACCGAACCCGGCAAATTCGGCCACCGCCTGGCGCGCACCCTGCACATCGGCCGCGACATGGCGCAATACCACCTCTGCCAGACCTTCCCCAGCATCGCGAAGCTCGTGTTCCGCGGCTGGAACCGCCTCTACCTGCCCGCCGACGAGGTCCGCCGCAACTTCACTCCCCCATACGGCCCGTGGGACCAGCGCGTCTGCAAGTCCCCCGGCGGCGATTTCTTCAAGGCTGTGCGCGACGGGGCGAAGGTCGTCACCGACCACATCGAGCGCATCGACGCCGGCGGGGTGCGGTTGCGCTCCGGCGGGTACATCGAGGCTGATGTCTTGGTGATCGCCACGGGACTACAGCTTCTTGCTTTTGGTGACGCCAACTTCTCAGTCGATGGCGCCCCAGTACCCACCGAATCTCTGGTGGCTTATCGTGCCATGATGGCTAATCGACTGCCGAACTTCTCCTACACCATTGGGTACTTGAACCAGTCGTGGACGCTGCGCGCGGACATGACCTCGCGGTACCTGGTGCAGCTGTGGAAGGACATGGATTCGCGCGGCGAGCAGTGGGCATGCCCGGTCCTGCCCGACGGCGAGCCCGCTGACCTGCCGCTTCTGGAGATGTCCAGTGGCTATATCCAGCGCAGCGTGGGGACTCTGCCGCGCCAGGCCGCCGGGGATCCGTGGCGGATGGAACACGACTACATCAAGGAGCGCCGCACCTACACCAGTGCGGATAATACCCACGACATGGCCTTCGGCGTGGATGCGCTGGAGGCGGCGGCACCGCTGGCGGCTGGCGAGGGCGGCGGCGGGGCGGCTGAACTGCGGGTTTAGCAGCTGCGCTGCGTGTTTAGCCGCTGCGCCGGGTGATGGTGGAGCTGGCGGGAGAATGTCGTTAGAACGGGAATGCGCTATAAGCACCCATTTGCAATACCGCAAACGCGCAGGTCAGAGCGTTGCGGAATCTTGCAAGCCATCGCGGAGGCCGACGTATTCCCGTTCTAGCGACATTTCGGCCCAGCGGAAGCGCGGCGGAGCCTGATCCGGACGGCGCATTCCCGTTCTAGCGACATTTCGGCCCAGCGGAAGCCCCGCGCAGCCTGAATCCTGTGTTGCGGAGACTTAAATGTCGGAAAAGTTGCAATTCGTTATCGCAAACCATTTCCGCTTTTGTAAACATGCAGGTCAGCGAGTTTTCTGACGTTCGCGGTTTCAACGACTTTCTTAGTTTTGCAACTTTTCCGACATTTAGCCCTGAGAAATGCAACTTTCCCGACACTTTGCGCCGCTGGCGATGGCTGCTAAGCAGTACAGCCAGGCAGTGTGGTCGAGCAGTACGGCTAAGCAGTGTGGTCGAGCAGTACGGCCAGGCAGTACAACCTGGCAGTACAGCCAAGCAGCATAAACCGGGCAACGGAAAAGGCCCCGCGCACGAATGCGCGGGGCCTCAACCTGCTGTTGTCTAAGTTAAGTTTTCTGGTGCGTTATAGTCGCACGCGCATCTTCGCAGCTCAGCGGCTCTTTACATAGCTCCGGAATGTGAATGCCATCGCGTGGTGTCTAAGCACGCGATCAGTGGCGCCTATCACTAGACAAACACTAGGCACTCGATCTGTGGTGTCTAGGCACGGATCGCGCGACCTGTGGTGTCTAGGCACAGGACGCAGGAGCTCGCGGTGATGCCAGCCAGCTGGAAAGTCACCCCAGCCAGCCAAGCCAACCGAAATGTCACTCCAGTCATGCCAGGCTGGCTGAAATATCAGCCCTGCCAGCCCAGCAAGCCAAGCCAGCTGGAAAGCCAGCCGAACCAAGCCAGCCGACTGAAGTATCAACTAACTGGAAAGCCAGCCGAACCAAGCCAGCCGAACCAAGCCAGCCGACTGAAGTATCAACTAACTGGAATGCCAGCCGGCCGGAATGCCGACCAAGCCAAGCGAAGTTACGCGGAAACGACCTCGAAGCTCAGGGATGCAACGATGTCGTTGTGCAGCTGAACGTCCACAGAGTAAACGCCGGTTGCCTTAACATCGCCCTTGCGCAGCTTGATGGTGTGCTTATCCAGGGAACGACCGTTGGCCTTCTTCACTGCATCAACAATCTGATCTGCAGTGACAGAGCCGAAGATCTTGCCGGTCTCTGCGGTGCGGACCGCTACGGTCACGCCACTCAGGTTCTCCAGCTCTTCCTTAACCTCGCGTGCGTGATCCAGGTCGCGAATCTGTCGTGCTTCCTGCGCGCGCTTAATTCCTTCGATCTGCTTCTCAGCGCCGCGGGTAGCAACAATTGCGTAGCCGCGCGGAAGCAGGTAGTTACGTCCGTAGCCAGCCTTGACCTCTACGATGTCGCCGGGGACACCGAGCTTGTCAACGTTGGCGGTGAGGATCAGCTTCATGATCCAGCCTTTCGTTGTGCTTTGGTTTGACCAATTATGTTCAAGAAATTTAACGCTGACCAGCAGCTTTTAAGCTAGCCGATCAGAATGGCGGCTCGTCGTCGCCATCACCAAAACCGGACTGTGGGGCAGAGTTCCACGGGTCGTCATCCATGGCCGCATTGTGGCCACCGAAGCCCTGGTTGTTCTGTCCCTGATTACCCTGGCCGCCCTGGTTGCCGGCGTTCCCGCCGAAGCCACCCTGGCCGCCACCATTACCCTGGCCACCCTGGCCACCTTGACCGCCCTGGCCACCGAAGCCGCCGGCATTACCGCCGCCGAAGCCTCCGCCGTTACCACCAGCGTTGCCGCCCTGTCCGCCGCCACGGTATGCCTTGTTGATATCCGCGGTAGCGAAGCGCAGCGAAGGGCCGACCTCTTCCACTTCAATCTCGAAGACGGTGCGGCGCTCGCCGTTGCGATCCTCGTAGGAACGCTGGCGCAGTCGGCCGGTCACGATCACGCGGTCGCCCTTGTTCAGGCTGTTTGCCACGTTCTCGGCTGGTTGGCGCCACACATTGCAGGTCAAGAACAGCGGCTCACCGTCGACGAACTGACCAGCCTGCTGGTCGTAGCGACGGGGCGTGGAGGCCACGCGGAAGTTAGCCACTGCGGCCCCGTTGGGGGTGTAGCGCAGTTCCGGATCCGCAACGATGTTGCCGACCACGGTGATTTGGGTATCTCCCTGTGCCATGTCTCTTTCCTAACGTTGTGTGGTGACGTGTGGGCGTCAAAAAGAATAGAAGCCCAAAAAGTTTACAGTGGTTACAGTGCTTAGGTTAGTGGTTTGAAGGTGCCTGTACAGTCCGTTCGGAGCCTGCAGCTGTGAAAGCTACTGGTCCTTCCGCAGCACCTTGGTGCGCAGGATCTGGTCGTTGATGTTGAGCAGGCGGTCAATTTCCAGCACGGTAGCCGACTCACACTTCAGGTCGAGAACAACGTAGATGCCCTCGTCCTTCTTGTTGATCGGGTACTCGAGGCGACGCTTGCCCCAGATATCAACCTTTTCCACGGAACCGTTTTCCTTGCGGACAATTTCCAAGTACTTGTCCAGCGACGGGGCAACGGTGCGTTCATCCTGGGAAGGGTCGATGATGATCATCATCTCGTATTGACGCACGGACCTCATCACCTCCTATGGTCTTGTGTTTCGGCCATACCCCTTTTGGGCATGGCAGGAGGGTCGTTGCGTCAGCAACTCTCTCAGCCTACCTGGTGCCCCCGCGTTTTAAGAAATGCCCCCTCGCGCGCCACACACTCCTTAAGCTGCGACGAATACCGCCAGCCCCACCGGCACGATGGTCAGGAACAAGACGGCGAAGCTGAAAAGCGTCCATACCTGCTTCTTCGACTTGCCGTACATGAAACTCGCGAAGCTGCCGCCCACGCACAGGAACCCCACCAGCACACTGGCCATGGTGATGATTATGGTCGTGTTATCCATCGTTGCTCTCTTTCTTTTCGGCGCCTTTCTTATTGACGCCCACTTCTCCGCCGAAACCATTCCCGTTCTCGCGCGCGGACTGGTTGGTTGGCGCATCCGCCGGTGCCTCGGCAGGCGCGCCATCCTGCACCACGGCTGACTCCTCCGCTTTGGTTCCGGCCAACGCGCCATCCTGTACCTCAGCCGGTTCCTCGGACAGTACTCCGGCGAGCGGGTCGCGGCTTCCGTGAGCCTCGCGGATCGGATCCGGACTGCGGCCCATGATTTGCCGGATGACCAGCACCGCCATGAACACCAGCAGGCCAAGCCGGACGATGGTCACGGTATCTACCAGCCAGTGCGGTGCTGCCTGGTTCGCGGGCAGGAACTGCCACATGCGCAGGTACCAATACACAGTCTCCAATGCCGCCCAGCCAAAGACCAATCGCCAGCGGGGGAGAGCCAGCACCAGCAGCGGCACCAGCCATATGGAGTACTGCGGGCTCCACACCTTGTTGGTGATCATGAAGGCCAGCGTGGCCAGGAACGCCACCTGGCCGACCCGCGGAGTGCGCGGCGCTGCGAAGATGACCAGCCAGGCCAGAGCCAGAAGTGTGATCAGCAGCAGTACGCCTGTCAGCAGGTTGAGAGTTTCAGCGCCTTCGACGGACTTGGAGGGGGATACGCCGTTCCAGGCGTCATTACCCAAGAGGTGAGCAATGACGGCATAGATGGTCGAGCCTTCCCAACCGCGTTCGGAGTTCAGCTTGAAGAACTGCGACCAGCCCTCCGGCGCGAAAACCATGATCGGCAGGTTGATGATCAGCCAGCTGGCGAAAGTCCAGCCGACCAGCTTCGCCAGCGGAACCCAGGCGCGTTGGCGCAGGCACAGCAGAATCAGTGCGCCGCCGATGAACGCGGGCCATAGCTTCAGCGCCACGCCCACGCCCGTGGCCACGCCGGCCCAGCCGGGGCGCCGGTTGGCCCAGAAAAGGAAGATGGCGACGGCCGCCGCGCAGGTCAGCAGGTCGAAGTTGGTGAAGGCGTGGACGATGACTAGGGGAGAGGCCGCCATCAGCAGCGTGTCCCACACTCGGTTGCCGGTGAGTTTCGTCATCAGGCCTGTGGCGATCAGCCAGAACAGGGCCAGGAAGAATGCGTTGACTCCGAAGTAGATCGCCGCGGGTGCTGCCTGCGGCAGGGGGAGGAAGTTCCACACGGCCTCCACTGGGCGCGCGATCGCGGCCATCAGCCACTGGTACAGGCCGGTGAGCACGGGGTATTCCATGTACCGCGTGACGCCGTCGTCGACGAAGGAGGTGAAATAGGGGAAGTCGAGTTTATCCAGCCCGCGACCCGCATACAGGGAGACTGTGTCGGAGTAGCAGGCGGAGGTGAATTGGCGCTTCCCGGACCAGTCCACAAAGGGGTTGCCCTCGCCGTCGAAGCCGGTGCGGATGCACTGTGCCTTTTGCAGCCAACCGAATACTAGGAGGGTGGCGGCGGTGGCGAGCAGGACGCGCAGGGGAGTCCACCAGTTCGCCCGGCCGATGAGGGCGTGGGCGCCGGGTGGGCCGCCGATGAAGCGGATGAATCCGCGGGCCATCGGCTCGGTGCGGGAGGGCAGCACGCGCTGCTCGGCGTGCTGCTCGGCGCGCTGGCCCGCGGCCGGTTGCGTGGCCTGCTCCGCGCTCGAGTCCGCGCCCGGACTCCCGGCGGCCGGATTCCTATGGGTTGAGGATTCCATCGATCAGGTCTTGTAGATCATTGTTCTGCGGTGGGTTGCCACCACCCGGAGCCGGGCGCTGCGGCTCGGGCCGCGGGGCAGGCGCCGGCGGGGCAGCCGGTTCCGGAGCCTCCGGCTCTGCCTGCTGCTCTTGCTCCTGTTCCTGGTAACCACTGTCGCCGCCCTGGGCAGCTCCGCCGCCGACGTAGCCACCGCCGCCGGAGGCCGCTGCGCCGGTGCTGAACTGCTCGACATCCTTGCCCTCCAGCTGACGGTCCAGCACGCCCTTCCAGATCTGGGCGGGCAGGCCGGCGCCGTACATCACGCCGCCGTAGCTGTTGTGAATCGGTTTGCCCTCGGCGGTACCGACCCACACGGCAGTGGATAGCTGTGGGGTGGAGCCAATCATCCAGGCATCCTTATTCTCGCCGGTATCGCCCAGCTGAGCCGTACCGGTCTTAGCAGCCGACGGGCGGCCACCGGCCAGCGTGTTGCCGTTGGAGTACGCCGCGATGGGCTGCATCGCCTGGATCACGCCATTGGCGACTTCCTCGGAAACCACGCGGTCGCCGTCGTCGTTGGTGTTATCCAGCAGCACGTCGCCGTTGGAGTTCTCCACCTTCTCCACGAAGTGCGGGCGGTGGTAGGTGCCGCCGTTGGTCAGGGTTGCCAGGGCGGTGGCCATGTCCAGTGGGCTGGACTGATACATGCCCAGCGTGATGCCTTCTGCCGGCTTGCCGTTTGCCTCCTGCAGAGTCTTGCCCACGCCCGGCAGCTCCTCGGACACACCCAGGCGGTGCGCCATGTCGGCAACGTCCTGCGGGCCGCCCTTCAGCGACTGCGTCAAGCGGATGAAGCTGGTGTTCAGGGACTGCTTCAGAGCTTCGGCGATGCTGCATGTGCCGCAGCTGGCACCGCTGACGTTGGTCACCTGTGCGTCACCGGTCATGACGGGGGAGGAGTCGAACTGGTCGTAGATGCTGCCGCCCTGGTCCAGGTATGCGGCCAGCGCCAGGATCTTGAACGTAGAACCGGTCTGCAGGCCCGCCCCGGCAAAATCGAAGCCGACTGGGTCGTCGCCGCCGTACCAGGAGCGCACGCCACCGGTCTTCGGATCCACCGAAACCACGGCGGTGCGCAAGCCTTCTTGCTGTCCCTCCAGCTTCTTGTGGATCTCATCCACCGCGTCGGCCTGCATCTTCGCATCAATGGTGGTGGTGATCTTCAGACCACCAGTATTCACCTGTTCCTCGGTGATGCCGGCGCGCTCCAGCTCTTCAATCACCTTGGTCTTGATCAGGCCGTTGGTGCCCACGGCTTGGGTGCTCTCCGCGGTTTCCGCCGGATCCTTCACCTTCGGGTACACGGCGTTCCGCCGGTCCGATTCCTTCATCGCGTCGATGCTGACCATGCCATCCAGCACGTAGTTCCAGCGTGCTTCCGCACGCTCGCGGTTGGTCCACGGATCCAGGCCAGAGGGCGCCTGGATGGTTGCGGCCAGCACTGCGCCTTCCTCCGGCGTGAGGTCCTTGACGTCCTTGTCGAAGTAGGCGTGGGAAGCCGCGCTGATGCCATAGGCATTGCGGCCGAAGTAAATGGTGTTCAGGTAGGCCTCGAGGATCTCGTCCTTCGACCATTCGCGGGCCATCTTCGCGGAGATTACCAGCTCCTTGGCCTTACGGCTCAGGCTAAACTCGTCGCCCACCAGCGCGTTCTTCACGTACTGCTGGGTGATGGTCGAGCCACCGCCGGCACCCTCGCGGCCCAGCACCTGGCCGATCGCCGCGCGGGCGAAGCCGGAGACAGAGAAGCCGGGGTTACTGTAGAACTCGCGGTCCTCAGCAGCCAGCACGGCCTGCCGAACTGCCATCGGGACTTCGTCGATCTTGACGTTCTGACGGTTACCCTCCGGCGGCACGATGCGCGCCAGTTCAGTGTCGTTGTCACTGGCCATAATGTAGGAGATCTGGTTGTTCACCAGCTCTTCCGGCTCCGGCACCTTCGTCACCGAATACGCCGTAAAGAACGCCACCAGCGGCACAATAATCAGCACCGCCATGACGGCTGCCAGACCCGCGAAGAAGCTTCGCAGGGTGCGCTTATCGCGCCAGCTGCGCTTCTTGCGCGTCCTTGCCTTCAGCTTGCCATCGCCCACTGAGCGGGATCCATTCTTCTTCACGCGAGTCTGTGGTCCATTCTTGTTGGGCCCATTCTTGCTGGGGCCGTTGTTCTGCGGCCTCTTTCTTTGTGACGCCGCCGCCCCCGCAGCACCAGCCCCAGCGCTCGCTGCGGCTGCTGCTCGGCGGGAACCTCCGGACTTCACCGGCTTGGTGCCACGACCCTGCACTGGGCGGCCCTGTGCTGACCTGCCCTGTGCTGGCTTGCCATTCGCAGCCCGGCGCTTGCCGGGCTTACCCGACTGACCCTGAGCGGGGCGGCCCCGCGTGGGCTTAGCGTGAGCGGGGTTGCCGTTCGCAGCCCGGCGCCTGCCGGGCTGGCCTGGCTTGCTGGGCTTACCTGGCTTACCCGACTGGCCCTGAGCGGGGCGGCCCCGCGTGGGCTTAGCGTGCGCGGGGTTGCCGTTCGCAGCCCGGCGCTTGCCTGACTGAGCACCCTGGCCCTGGCCAGGCCTACCCGGTTGCCCCGGCTTCCGCTGTCCGCCACGGCCGGCACGGGAGTTTCCGGCACCATCGCGGGAGAACGGGTTCTTGGACGGCTTGTCGCTACTCAACTAGACGAGTCTCCTGATTGTCGATCGTGATCCCGATCAGCTCTTCTCGGATCAAGTGATTCCATCTACACTTCATGCACACTTCAACGGTGTGTATCGAGAACTCAGCATCCTGTTGCACATTCACTAGCGCATCAATAACACCATTGATCTCTCTTACACTACGCGCTGTACCCGACTTTTCACCTAATACATCGCCGTGAATCCACTGCGTTTCCCTTAAATCATGCCTTCCGCACACCGGGCACGGACGGTCGACTGCCTGACCTAGAACCTCCGCGGACGAAAGGAGCCGCGGGGTGGCGTCACCAACAAAGCGCTCGACCCCACGCACCCGAGACAGAGTGCGACGGCGATCGAGTGACCTATCAATAACCCTTCGCGAAATCGACACACCCACATTCTAAACACGGCCCGGACAACCCCCACCGCGCGCAAGCTTGATCGATAAACCAGCCCGGCTTGATCGGTAAACCTGCCGACGAAGAGCGGTTTTCACCAGCCCACAACCTAGCGTTGACCGCATGACATCTAAGACTTGCAACATCGCAATCGTGGGGCTCGGCAACTGCGCGACCTCACTGATCCAGGGAATTCACCTGTATTCCGACGCCGCCGCGACCGAGAACGTCCCCGGCCTCATGCACACCCAGTTCGGCCCCTACTCGGTCGGCGACGTGCACGTGACCGCCGCCTTCGACGTGGACGCCGACAAGGTAGGCAAGGACGTCTCCGAAGCCATCGATGCGGGCATGAACTGCACCATCAAGATCGCCGACGTGCCCCACACCGGCGTGACCGTGCAGCGCGGCCACACCTTCGACGGCCTCGGCCGCCACTACCAGGAGAGCATCACCGAATCCGACGCGGAACCCGTCGACGTGCCACAGGCCCTGCGCGACGCAAACGTAGACGTGCTGGTCAGCTACCTGCCCGTCGGCTCTGAGGAGGCCGACCGCTTCTACGCTCAGTGCGCCATCGACGCAGGCTGCGCCTTCGTCAACGCCCTGCCGGTATTCATCGCCTCCGACCCAGAGTGGGCCGAAAAGTTCCGCGCAGCTGGCCTGCCGATCGTCGGCGATGACATTAAGTCCCAGGTCGGCGCTACGATCACCCACCGTGTGCTGGCCCGCCTCTTCGAGGAGCGCGGCGTGCGCCTGGAGCGCACAATGCAGCTGAACGTCGGCGGCAACATGGACTTCAAGAACATGCTGGACCGCGACCGTCTGGAATCCAAGAAGATCTCCAAGACCCAGGCGGTGACCTCCAACCTGAAGGAAAGCCCGCTGGCCGGCAAGGTCCACGACCGCAACGTCCACATCGGTCCGTCCGACTACGTGGAGTGGCTGGACGACCGCAAGTGGGCCTACGTCCGCCTTGAGGGCTCAGCCTTCGGCGAAGTGCCGCTGAACCTGGAGTACAAGCTGGAGGTCTGGGACTCCCCGAACTCCGCGGGCATCATCATCGACGCAGTGCGCGCCGCGAAGATCGCGCTGGACAGGGGAGTGGCCGGCCCGGTTGAGGCGGCCTCCAGCTACCTGATGAAGTCCCCGCCGACGCAGCTGCCGGACGATGTCGCCCGCGCGCAGCTGGAAGAGTTCATCAACGGCGCATAAGCGCTGGGCACAGGGAGCGTGGGGGCAAAACAGCCGTACTAGGCGACCCTCATGAGCATTTACTTGCAAAACTGTTGTATTTTAGTACCTATGGCTTCCACATCTCTTGAAATTGCCAAGAAACTGCGTCTCCCGTTGACGCGTCTGTACCTGCTGTACTTCCGCCAAACGGAGAGCTCGCACATCAGCATGGCGCAACTGTCGATCCTCATGATTCTCGAGGAAAACGGCCCAATGCGCATCAGCCAGATCGCGGCGACCGAGACGATCCGCATGCCCACCGCCTCCAACGCGGTCAACCAGCTGGAGACGATGGAACTGGTCACCCGCGTGCGCGACACCTCCGACCGCCGCGGTGTGAGCGTCGCCCTCACCGACAAGGGTCGCGAGGAGCTCGAGCGCCTGGGCGAAGAGCGCGCGGAGCAGCTGGCCAGCATGCTGGACAGCCTCAGCGAAGAAGAACTCAAGGAAGTTGCAGACGCCACCTCTGTCATCGAGCTGGTTCTGCGCCGCTACACTGAAGCTATAGAGGCAAAGCTGAACAACGACCAGCACTAAAGCTGGAGCTAGCGAGCAATCTTCCTTGAGCAACACCCCTAAGTCCGCCGACCCCCTCCGCCTACTCCTCACGTGGCGCCCCGAATCCGCAGGTGATGAGGCTGCGCAGGTCGCCGCCTGGATCGCCCGCACGGAAACCATTGCCCTGCGCACCGCCACGGTCATCTCGCGGTCTTGGACGGCGCAGCCGGAGCTGGAGTTCGACAGCTACTCGGAGTGGATCGAAAAGGAATCCGAGGCCGTATCCTCTGCCGCGCAGAAGGCCCTCGCTCTGGCCAAGCTGCCGGAGCAGATGCTGGACGCCGACGAGCCCTCCACCGTCACTGTTGATCACTCGGAAACGAAGGCTCTTATTGACGCCGCCGCCGAGTTCAACGCCGACATGATGATCTTGGGCTCCCACCCCGCCGCGCCGCATTCTCGCTTCCGAATCGGCTCGACGGCGGATGCACTGCTGCATTACGCCCCGCTGCCACTACTGCTGGCTCCGCGGACGCCGAGGCTG
>NZ_CALLDG010000127.1 GCF_937999985.1 uncultured Corynebacterium sp. | reverse complement strand
GATGACCTGCTCGTGGGCAACCATGCCGGTCATGCGCACGGCGTGCACCGGCACTCCCTGTACGTCAGCGCCACGCGCCCCATTCAGGGACTGCGTGGTGGCGTCAGGCTGCTCGGCCAAACCGGCTGCCTTACGGGCCCGCGCGATACCTTCCGCGGTGTGCACCGCAGTACCCGAAGGCGCGTCCACCTTGTTCGGGTGGTGTAGCTCCACGACCTCGGCGGACTCGAAGAAGGGTGCGGCAATCTCCGCAAACTTCATGGTCAGCACTGCGGAGATGGCGAAGTTCGGTGCGACGAGCACCCCGGTCTCCGGGGATTCCTCTAGCCAACCGCGGACGGTCTCGAAACGCTCCTCCGTCCAGCCGGTGGTACCGACGACGGCGTGGATGCCATTCTTAATGCAAAACTCCAGGTTGCCCATCACGGCATCCGGAACGGTGAAGTCCACAACGACCTCAGCCTTGTTATCCACCAGCGTCCGCAGGTCATCGCCGTGGTCGATGGCGGCTACCAGCTCGTGGTTCGCGTCAGCCTCAACGGCGGCGACAACGGCGCTGCCCACGCGCCCGCGGGCACCCAAAACACCAATGCGAGTCATAGATCAATCGCTCCTTTATAGCTCGAATTTAGCCCGTAGCAAGTGGTTAGTTGTCTTCAACCAGAACCAGGGAGATCTTGCCACGGTTATCGATGTCCGCGATCTCCACCTCGAGCTTGTCGCCCACCGAGACCTCGTCCTCAACGCGCTCGATGCGGCGGTCGCCACCCAGGTTGGAGATGTGGATCAGGCCGTCGCGCCCCGGCAGCAGGGAAACGAATGCACCGAAAGCGGTGGTCTTCACTACCGTGCCCAGGAAGCGGTCACCCACCTTCGGCTGCTGCGGGTTCGCGATGGCGTTGATCTTCTCCTCCGCCTCGCGCGCGGCCTCGCCGCCGACGGCGGAGATGAACACCGTGCCATCGTCCTCGATGGTGATGTTCGCGCCGGTCTCCTCCGTGATCTGGTTGATGGTCTTGCCCTTCGGGCCGATGACCTCACCGATCTTGTTCTGCGGAATGTTGATGCTGGTGATCTGCGGAGCCAGGTCGCTCATGTCATCCGGAGAGTCAATGGCCTCGCCCATCAGCTGCAGGATCTCCAGGCGCGCGGTGCGCGCCTGCTGCAGGGCCTCGGCCAGCACGTCGGACGGAATGCCGTCGAGCTTGGTATCCAGCTGCAGAGCCGTCACGAAGTCGGGAGTGCCCGCAACCTTGAAGTCCATGTCGCCGAAGGCATCCTCGGCGCCCAGGATGTCGGTCAGGGTGACGTACTTGTCCTTGCCGGCCTTGCCAGCCTTGCCGGTCACCAGCCCCATTGCAATACCCGCCACCGGCGCCTTCAGCGGCACGCCGGCGTTGTACAAGCTCAAGGTCGAAGCACACACGGAACCCATGGAGGTCGATCCGTTGGAGCCCAGAGCCTCCGAGACCTGGCGGATGGTGTACGGGAAGTCGTCACGGCTGGGGATCACGGGCGTCAATGCGCGCTCCGCCAGCGCACCGTGGCCGATCTCGCGGCGCTTCGGGGAGCCCACGCGGCCGGTCTCGCCGGTGGAGTACGGCGGGAAGTTGTAGTGGTGGATGTAGCGCTTCGTGGTCTCCGGGCCCAGAGAGTCGATCTGCTGTTCCATCTTCAGCATGTCCAGCGTGGTCACACCCAGGATCTGGGTCTCGCCACGCTCGAACAGGGCGGAGCCGTGCGCGCGTGGCAGCAGCTGGACGACGATGCCCAGGTCGCGGATCGTGGTGCTGTTGCGGCCATCAATGCGGAAGCCATCCTCCAGGATGCGGCGGCGCACCACGGTCTTGGTGACCTCATTGTGTGCCGCGCGGATCTCCGCCTCGCGCTCTGGGAACTCCGGCAGCAGATCGTCAACGCTGGCCTGCATGTTCGCGGCGAGTGCCTCGTCGCGCTCCTGCTTGTCGGCGATGGCCATGATGTCTTCCAGCGCATCGAGTGCTTCCGCCTGGACAGAGGCGAAAACGTCCTCGCCGTAGGGCGGGAACAGTTCGAATTCGCGCGTCTCGGCGTCCACAGCCTTGGCAAGAGCGTCCTGCGCCTCACAGAGCGTGGCGATGAACGGCTTGGCGGCCTCGATACCCTGCGCCACAACCTCTTCGGTCGGCGCCGGTGCACCCTCGGCGATGCGCTCGACGACGGTGTCGGTAGCGCCGGCCTCGACCATCATGACGGCAACGTTCGGCTCGCCGCTGCCCGCGCTCTTACCGCGACCGCGACCACGGCCGCGAGCGGGCTTCACCGGCTCGGTCACGCGACCGGCCACGACCAGCTCGAAGATGGCCTTTTCTTCCTGCTCGCGCGTAGGGAAAGCAACCCACTGGCCCTCCGGGTGGTCGGAATCCACGACCAGCGCCATGCGCACGCCACCCACCGGACCGGAAACCGGCAGGCCGGACAGCTGGGTGGAGGCAGAAGCGCCATTGATGGCCAGCACGTCGTAGCGATCCTTCGGATCCATCGACAGGACGGTCACGATGACCTGCACCTCGTTGCGCAGGCCGCGCACGAAGGTGGGGCGCAGCGGGCGGTCGATCAGGCGGGCGGCCAGGATCGCATCCGTGCCCGGGCGACCCTCGCGGCGGAAGAAGCTGCCCGGAATGCGGCCGACGGAGTACATGCGCTCTTCCACGTCCACGGTCAGCGGGAAAAAGTCGATGCCTTCGCGAGGCTGGCGGGAGGCGGCGGTGGTGGACAGCAGCATCGTGTCCTCATCCAGGTAGGCCGTCACTGCCCCATCGGCCTGGCGGGCCAGCAGCCCAGTTTCAAAGCGGATGCTGCGGGTGCCGAAGTCGCCGTTATCAATGGTGGCCTCTACTTCCCACACACCGGCATCCGGGTCAACGAGCTCTGCTTGGATGTTCTGCTTCTTCGTACTCATAATGGAGTTTCGCAATCGCCTTTCTGCGTTACCTTGCGTTGCACTCCACGGCGGTTGCCTGTTCGTCTGGTCTTCGGTGCCGACGCCACCGACGTGGAGTTTTTCTTGAACTTTTCGATTGGCTTTTATGATTTAACCGGCATCAAGACTAGCACGAAATAGCACAAACGCCCGCCACCTCGTCCTTTGAGAGGTGGCGGGCGTGTGATTTAAAGCTTTAGCGACGCAGACCCAGGCGCTCGATCAGGGAGCGGTAGCGATCAACGTTGTTCTCGGCCAGGTACTTCAGCAGGCCCTTGCGGCGACCAACCAGCAGCAGCAGGCCACGGCGGGAGTGGTGGTCGTGCTTGTGGTACTTCAGGTGCTCGGTCAGCTGACGAATGCGAACGGTCAGCAGTGCGATCTGAGCCTCCGGGGAGCCCGTGTCGGTCTCGTGCAGGCCGAACTCCTTGAGAGTCTCGGTCTTCTGTTCCTTGGACAGTGCCATGGATGAATCTCCTTGATAGTTATTTCAGTCCGCGCGAAAGGTTTAACCAGCGACTACCGCAGACCACAGTCGCTAGACCTGGGGAGTTTAGCACGCCCACGCCCCAGTTCCCAAAACGCTTAGCCCAGCGCCTTGCGGGTTTCGGTGACATCCCGGCCGATCGCCTCGATCAGTTCGTCCAGGGAGTTGTACGTCTCCATTCCCCGCAGGTGGTGTACAAACTCCACCGCGATGTCCAGGCCGTATAGGTCGGCATCGTGGTCCAGGATGAAGCTCTCCACGCTGCGCGGCTCATGGCCGAAGGTGGGGTTGGTGCCAACGGAGATCGCGGCCGGCAGCCGCTCGCCCACCGGCATAGTGCCGATGGTCGCCCCGGTGGAGATCCCGTGTCCCGGCAGGATCGTCACGTAGCCAGCGTAAACGCCGTCAGCGGGCAGCGCGAACTTCTCGGCGAAGTACAGGTTCGCCGTAGGGAATCCCAATGCCCTGCCGCCGCGGCCAGCACCGTGGGTAACTTCCCCCGCTACCCGGAAGTGCCTACCCAGCGCCTTGTTCGCGCCGTCCACGTTGCCCTCGGCCAGGGCCTGGCGGATCCACGTAGAGCAGACCACGTGGTCGCCGTCTTCCAGCAGCTCCAGCACGTCTACCCGCATGCCGCGCGCCGCACCCAGCTCGCGCAGCGTCTCGGGTGTGCCCGCCGCCTTGTGACCAAAGGTGAAGTTGTCCCCCACCACCACGGCCTTAGCATTCAGCATCTTGACCAGCACCTGGTCCACATACTCCTCCGGCGACCAGCTGGCGATCTCCTTGGTGAAGGAAACGACGACCACGTGGTCGATGCCGTACTCGTGCGCCAGCTCCGCGCGGCGGCGCACGCTCGACAGCAGCGGCGGCACCGCCTCCGGTTTAAAGACGACGGTCGGGTGCGGGTCGAAGGTGAACATCACGCTCGGCACTCCCCGTTCGCGCGCCAGGTCCACCGCCCGCTGCAGCAGTTCTTGGTGCCCGCGGTGCACGCCGTCGAACACGCCGATGGTCACGACGGTGCCGCCGGCAGCCAAGTGTTCGGGAATTCTGTCCAGTCCGTACCAGATACTCACACGTTGCATGCTAGTCGATAGTCTG
>NZ_CALLDG010000126.1 GCF_937999985.1 uncultured Corynebacterium sp. | reverse complement strand
TAGCCCCGTGGTTTCAATGTCGATGACGATGCAGTTCTCAAGGGTCTGCTGCAGGTCTAGGCGCAGCTTGCCGCTGTGCAGACCTGATGATTCATCTGGAGAGTGAGGCTGGGTAGGGGACACGGGGAGTAAGTCTAGCGGGCGGGTAGGACAGCGGTGGCTGAAGTGGTGCGCCGCGGGGCCGTAGGGGCGTCAATAACGGGACAGAAACACGCCAGAAACAGCGCGTGTGACGAGGATCACATAAAAGACTTCCTTAAAAAATCCTGAACGAGATTTTTCGACGGTCGCTAGAGCCGCGTTTTTCAAACCTGCAGGTCAACGAATTATAAAGCTTTGGTAACTTTCACGTTCGCCTTGAGGGTTTAGAAAATCTCAGTTCCATAACAACGGCACGTCGGGGGCTGAATTACTGGAATTTTGGCGAAGAGCTGGACATGTCTTGTGTTCATTTCGTAATCTTTTCGAGACCTTAAGGGTGAGCGACAAAGAGTTCACCGAACCGCGGTAGCGCACAAGAGCTACCGGGCGAGGGGGAAGGAAGAGTTCCGAACCCCAGACAACGGATTGAAAGGTAATTGAGGACTTATATGGGCAAGCACAGCCTGAAGAAGAACAACGCACCCCGCAACGCAGCAATGATCGCCGCTGTCGGTGTGGGCGCCGCTGTACTGAACCCCGCTGCAGCCCAGGCTGCTCCGGTTACCCACACCCCGTCCGGCGTCACCGTTGACGTTCCGGATCACCTGCTGCCGACCATCAAGCCCTACTTCAAGCAGGCAAACCTGACCGTCGGTGGCCAGAAGAACGCTGCGGCTAAGCCCGCTATCAAGCCGGCCGCTAAGAAGAAGCCTGCCGCTTCCTCTGTTGGCCAGCGCATCGCTAACATTGCGAAGTCCAAGGTTGGCGCTCCGTACTCCTGGGGTGCATCTGGCCCGAACGCTTTCGACTGCTCCGGCCTGACCTCCTGGGCTCACCGCCAGGTTGGCAAGAACATCCCGCGTACCTCCTCCGCGCAGGCTAACGCAGGCAAGAAGGTTTCCCTGAACGCTCTGCAGCCGGGCGACGTCATCTCCTACTATGGCGGTGCTTCCCACGTTGCTATCTACATCGGCAACGGCAAGATCGTCCACGCACTGAACTCCTCCAACCCGGTGCGTATCGACAACCTGCACATGATGCCGGTTTACAACGCGGTGCGTTTCTAAATTTTTTGGTGACGCCCACCCGGCGTTTCGCCAGCTCGACAGATGCAATCGGGGCTGGTGTTACAGCTGGTGAGCGTGTGATTGAGTGGGGCTGGAACCCGGTTGGGGCCAGTCCCACTTTTGCCCTTTCTTGTGGCAGAATGTCTATCGTTATCAAACGTTGATAAACGTTGCCTGGCCGTACGGTGGCCTAGATTAAGTGAGAATTAAAGAAAGTCCAGTCGTGAACGTGTTGTCTTCCTCTTCCCGTGATCGCATCGTCGGCACCCGCACCGTCGCTAAGGCCGCCACCGCGGCTCTGCTAACCCTCGCCGTTGGCGCCTCCCTTCCGCAGGCCGTGGCGGATCCGCAGCAGGATCAGCAGCAGGGCAACCCGCAGCAGCGCGATGAGAAGAAGGACGACAAGAAGGCCGAGCAGAAGCGCGCCGACGAGATCCGCCGCCTGTTGGATGCGCCGATCCCGGAGGACGTGGACGGCCTGCTGGCTCACGTGGACAAGATCTCTGGCTTCGCCTCCGAGACCTCCGACGAGGTCGAGCAGCTGAAGATCGACATCGACCAGGCACAGGGGAACCTGGACAAGGCCAACAAGTCCGCCGAAGACGCGCAGAAGAAGGCCGACAAGCTCAATATCGACGTAGAGGCTTCCCGCAAGAACGTCTCCGGCGTGTCCAAGGCCATGTACCGTGGCGCAACCGTGGATCCCGTCTCCGCCTTCGTTGGCTCGCAGGGTCCGCAGGCAGCCGTTGAGCGTTCCTCCTACCTGGCATCCATTGGCGACAAGCGTGCAGAGACCGTTACCGCCCTGAGCCAACAGCTCAAGGAAGCTGCCAGAGAGAAGAACAAGGCCAGCCGTTCCAAGGCCACCGCCGACTTCCAGCTGCGCACTCTGAACGACCGAAAGAAGGACCTGGAAGAGCGTAACGATCAGCTGGATGCGTTGAAGGACAAGGTCATGAAGGCCGTCGACGGCCTGAGTCCGGAGGATCGTCGCCGCTGGGTCGACCGCAATGGGCCTATCGACGTGGACGTCGAGCAGTTCCTCGGCGACCTGAAGAAGAAGGTCGGCTCCGACGGTCCGGTCAACGCCACCGGCGTGGTTGCGGCCGCCCTGTCCAAACTGGGCGCTCCGTACTCCTGGGGTGCCACCGGCCCCAGCGCCTTTGACTGCTCCGGCTTGATGTTCTGGGCTTACCAGCAGGAGGGCAAGTCCATTCCGCGTACTTCCTCCGCCCAGATCGCGGGCGGCCAGTCGGTCTCCATCAACGACCTCCAGCCGGGCGACATCGTCGGCTACTACCCGGGCGTGACTCACGTCGGCATGTACATTGGCGACGGCAAGATCGTCCACGCTTCCGACTACGGCATCCCTGTCCAGGTCGTTCCGGTGGACTCCATGCCGATCCAGGGCGCGGCGCGCTACTAGGGCGCCTGTCTGTCAGTGCCTGACCGCGCTATCGGTGCCCGTTCGAGCCGTCGGGGATCCGAGCGTGCGGTAGCATCCTTGCGTATGCCAAAGGAAGACCAGCCCCAAGAGAACCGGCAGAGCCACCCGCGCGTCCTCGTCGTAACTAACGACTTCCCGCCGACCCTCGGCGGTATCCAAACCTACGTGCGCGACTATCTCTCCACACTGAACCCGGAGAACGTCGTTGTCTTCGCCTCCACGCAGAACACAGAGGACGCGCGCGCCTTCGACGCGCAACAGCCCTACCAGGTGGTGCGCTGGCCGCGCAGCGTGATGCTGCCCACCCCGCCCACTGCGCGGAAGATGCAGCAACTGATCCGCGAGCACAACATTCACACCGTCTGGTTCGGCGCCGCCGCGCCACTGGCACTGATGGCGAAGGCCGCACGTGCGGCGGGGGCCCGCCGTGTGGTCGCCTCCACGCACGGCCACGAGGTCGGCTGGTCCATGTTCCCCGGCTCCCGCCAGGTGCTGCGGCGTATCGGTAACACTGTGGACTGCCTGACGTATGTTTCCCACTACGCCCGCAACCGCATGGCCGCCGCGTTCGGCCCCACCGTTGCCTGGGAACCCATGCCCGGCGGGGTGAACACCGACCTGTTCCGCCCGAACCCAGTCATGCGGAACATCCTGCGCGCCCGCTACGGCTTGGAGGATAAGAAGGTCATCGTCGCCGTTTCCCGCCTGGTTCCGCGCAAGGGCCAAGACACGCTGGTTAAGGCACTGCCCGCCATCCTGCGCGAGCACCCGGATGCGCACCTGCTGATCGTCGGACCCGGCACGTACCGCGGGAAGTTGGAGAAGCTGGCGCGTCGGCTGGGCGTCATAAAGAACACAACCTTTACCGGAGCCGTCGATGTAGAGGAGCTACCGGGCCATTTCGTGGCCGGCGACGTGTTTGCGCTGCCGGTGCGCACGCAGCTGGGCGGGCTGTCGGTGGAAGGCCTCGGCATCGTCTTTCTGGAGGCGCAGGCCGCCGGTGTGGCCACTGTCGCCGGCAATGGCGGCGGTGCACCCGAGACGGTGATCGACGGGGAGACCGGGCTGGTCGTGGACTCTCGAAACCTGGACGACGTTGCGGGGCGTATCTCTTCTTTGCTTGGTGACGCCCTCACGCGCCAGCGCCTGTCGACCGCGGCGAGGGAGTACGTGACGGGGAAGTGGACCTGGGAAGTCCTTGGGCACCAGTGCCGTGCGGTGATGGCCGGAACCGGCGGCATTCCGCCGCGCCACAGCTTTGCTTGATACGCCTGCGGCCCGGGATGGCGGCGGCAGAATTTCTATGTGCTGTCCGGCTGGCTAGAATGAGGGGGTTGATCGGTACAGAAGAGTACAGACAAGCACAGACGAAGTGGAGAGGGTGGAACGCCTAGTGACTGGGACCCTAACCGTGGGCGTGGACATCGGTGGCACGAATCTGCGCGCCGCCGTCGTGGACGCGGACGGGCAGATCCTGGACATCGAGAAGCTGCCCACACCCTCTAACGTGTACGCGCTGGAAACCGCGCTGGTGCACGCCATCGGCTGCCTGCAACGCCGTAACGAGGGCATCGTGGCGGTGGGCCTGGCCGTGGCGGGGTTCATTAACTCCCAGCGCGATACGGTGCGCTTCGCCCCGCACCTGCCATGGCGCAATGCGAAGGTTACCGAGCGGCTAAGCGCGAAGCTGGGGCTGCCGGTGGAGCTGGAGCACGACGCAAACTCGGCCGCGCTGGGGGAGTTCTACCTGGGGGCCGCGCAGAACGCGGGGACGTGGGTCCTGTTCGCACTGGGCACCGGCATCGGTGGTGCCGTGATGGTGGATGGGGAGATCTACCGCGGAGCTTTCGGCACCGCCCCGGAGTTTGGACATCTGACCGTCATGCCCGGCGGGCGGGCGTGCCCCTGCGGCAAGCAGGGCTGCCTGGAGCGCTACTGCTCCGGCTCGGCGCTGGCGCTGACGGCGCAGGACCTGATTGCAACCGGCCGGTACCCGGATTCGGCCATCACCCGCGAGTACGCCCAGCACCCGGAGGAGATCTCCGGCCGGGCGATCGTGCGCCTGGCCCGGGAGGGCGATCCGCTGGCCCGCGCCGCCATCGAGGACATGGGGCTGTGGCTGGGGCGCGGCCTGTCCCTGGTGCAGGACGTGCTGGATCCGGAGCTGATCGTGATCGGCGGGGGAGTCAGCTCCGACGCGGACCTGTTCCTGGACCAGGCGGAATCGATGATGAACTACAGCATCGTCGGCGCAGGCCACCGCCCGGTAGCAGAGGTGAAAACCGCACAGCTGGGTGGCGATGCCGGTATGATCGGCGTGGCGCTGCTGGCGCGCAAGCAGCTTGAGCGTGGCGCTGAATAGGGAAGCCACTAAGGGACGGTAAGTTTTAGAACATGCAGAACAAGGCGTATTGGTTTTTTAAGTACATCCTCATCGGCCCGTGGCTGCGCGTCTACAACCGCCCCTTCACCAAGGGGCTGGAGAAGCTGCCGAAGGAGGGGGCAGGCATCCTGGCCTCCAACCACCTGGCGGTGATGGACTCGTTCTACCTGCCACTGGTATCCAAGCGCCAACTGACCTTCCTGGCTAAGAAAGAATACTTCACTACCCCGGGCTTGGTCGGTGGCATCCAGAAGTTCTTCTTCAGCTCCGTCGGCCAGGTGCCGATCGACCGCGAGGATAAGGAATCCCAAAACGCCGCCATGGGCACCGCCCTGAAGGTGCTAGAGCGCGGGGATCTGCTGGGAATGTACCCGGAGGGCACCCGCTCCCCGGACGGGCGCCTATACCGCGGCAAGACCGGCCTGGCCCGCATCGCCCTGGAATCCGGCCAGAAGGTCTACCCGGTGGCCATGATCAACACGAACAAGGCCAACCCGATCGGCACCTGGATCCCGCGCCCCGCCCGCTGTGGGGTGTACATAGGCGACCCGATCGATCCGGATGATTTCCGCGAAGCTGGTGACGATTACGCGCAGGCCAGGGCTCTGACCGACGCGATTATGGAGGCTCTCCACGAGCTGTCCGGCCAGGAGTACGTCAAGGACTTTTACGCCGCCGACGTGAAGAAGTCCCTCGAGGCCGGCAAGGGTTATCCGCCGGGCTCCGAGCCGCGCAGCTAGCTATTCAGTAGCTGCTAGGTAGCTATTAGGTAGCTACTCGGTAGGGCTTTCACCAGGCGTTTGCGCCCCTCATTGGTTTGACTTCACGGGCGTGAACCTGATTCTGTTATAAGAATTATGGCAACTAAAGCGAGAGTCGAATGGGCTGATGCAGCCAAGGGGTTGTCCATCATTGGCGTGTGCATCATGCATGTCGTCACCGGCGTCCCCGGTGGCGGGGAAACGGCTCTCGGGCACTTCTCCAGCTTCCTCGACCCACTGCGGATGCCGCTGTTCTTCCTGGTCTCCGGGCTTTTCGCGCACCGTATCCTAGAACGCACCTTTGTCGACCTGTGGTACCGCCGACTGTGGTTCCTGTTGGTGCCCTACCTGGTCTTCAATCCGTTTCACGCGCTGACGCGCATGAGCATCGACAACAACTTCTCCTGGATCGGGCTGGTCAAAGCCATGGTGCTGGGCAACGTGGGGCTCTGGTTCCTCTACGCCCTGATGCTCTACAACATCTTCGCCTGGACGTTGCGCAAGCAGCCGCCGTGGCTGGCGATCCTGGTTTCCTGCATCCCGCTGGTCGTCGGAGCCTTCCTGGGCGGCGGAGAGGACATTTTCTTCCGCCATGTGCTGACGTACGCCCCGATGTTCTTCATCGGCCTGCACTACCGCGACTTCTTCTTCCGCCTAGCCCGCGAGGCCTTCCGTCCCTGGGTGGTAATCGGCAGCGCGGTGTTGTTCTTCGGCACCGAGTACGTGATGCGCACGCTGTCTAAGACACTCTTTGGTGATTGGACGCCCACTGTTGCGGCTATAACCCTGGGAACGGACCTGGTGCGTTCCCTGGCTGCCTTGCCGTTTGCCATCGTGGTTGCCGTCTGGATCTGCGCCATCCCGTACGTCAACCGCCTGTTCCTGTTCGTCGGCCGCAACACCCTGCAGGTCTACGTCTTCCACCCCTTGGGCCTGTTTCTGCTCGGCGGAATTGCAGGCTCGCTCGCCGAGGCGCACCCGGATACCCTGTCCTTCCTGGGCACGGTGGCCGGGCAGCTGTGGTGGGGCATCGGCGCCTGCGTGGTGGCCTCCGCAGTCGGCTATGCGATCGGTAAGACTCCCTACCTGGGCTGGGTACTGTTCCCGCCGGCACTGCGGCGTCCACAAGAAAAGCAGCAACAATCCCGCAACAATGCGCCCGCAGGCGGCGATCGAGCCCCATCGGCCTAGCGCGGGCCAAAGGGATCTACACTGGACAATCGTGCGCTACTTCTACGACACAGAATTCATCGAAGACGGCTCCACGATCGACCTGATCTCCATCGGCGTGGTGGCCGAGGACGGCCGCGAGTTCTACGCGGTCTCCACCGAATTCAACGAACACCGGGCGGGGCAGTGGGTGAAGAAGAACGTGCTGCCGCTGCTGCCACCGCGCTCCGACAAGGCGTGGATGGATCGCGCGACGCTGCGCACTAAACTGCACGAATTCCTGGTGCCCGAGCGTGCTGGCCGGGGACGCAAGAAGGCCAGCGACCGGCCCGAACTGTGGGCCTGGGTGGGCGCCTACGACCACGTCGCACTGGCTCAGCTGTGGGGTGACATGACGGGCCTGCCCTCCGACCTGCCGCGCTTTACCCACGAGCTCAAGCAGCTGTGGGAGATGGCCGGGCGTCCGCGGCTACCCGAGAGCCCGAGCAACGCGCACGACGCGCTGGCGGACGCCCGCTTCAACGTGGTGAAGTACCGCCTGTCCATGGAGGCCCTGCAGTCCTAATCGCGCCGTCGGGGCTTCAGCGCAAGGACCGCAGCCGTGGCGCTCCGCGCAGCTGAAAGGCACCTAAATGGCAATGAAACAGGCCACATACAGTATGATCTGCCTATGGCTTGGACTATTGATGCACCGTTAGATGAACTCCCCGATCTGCCGCCGCTGCCCGCGGATATGGCGGAGAAGTTAGAAGACGCGCTGTCCCGCGATGCGAAGCAGCAGCCCAGCTGGGATCCGGACCACGCGGGCCGCGTGCGCAAGATCCTGGAATCCGTGCCGCCGATCGTGGTGGCCCCGGAAGTTAAGAAGCTGAAGAAGCAGCTGGCAGACGTGGCCTTGGGCAAGGCCTTCCTGCTGCAAGGCGGCGACTGCGCCGAAACCTTCGAGACGAACACCGAGCCGCACCTGCGCGGCAACGTTAAGACCTTGCTGCAGATGGCAGTCGTGCTGACCTACGGCGCCTCCACCCCCGTGGTGAAGATGGGCCGTATCGCTGGCCAGTACGCGAAGCCGCGCTCCGCGGACCGCGACTCCAACGGTCTGCTGAACTACCGTGGCGACCTGGTCAACGGCGTGGAGGCCACCGAGGAAGCCCGCACCCACGACCCGTCCCGCATGGTGCGCGCCTACGCAAACTCCTCCGCGGCGATGAACCTGGTCCGTGCGTTGACCAACTCCGGCACCGCCGACCTGTACAAGTTGCACGAGTGGAACCGCGAGTTCGTGACGAACTCCCCGGCGGGCGCCCGTTACGAGGCCCTGGCCACAGAGATCGACCGCGGCCTGGAGTTCATGTCCGCCTGCGGCGTGACCTCCGAGAGCCTGCGCTCCGCGGACATCTTCGCCTCCCACGAGGCGCTGGTACTGGATTACGAGCGCGCAATGCTGCGCCTGGCCCACGACGAAGAGGGCAACGACGCGCTGTACAACCTGTCCGCACACCAGGTGTGGATCGGTGAGCGCACCCGCGGCCTGGACGACGCGCACATCCGCTTCGCCTCCCTGATCGCCAACCCGGTGGGCGTGAAGATCGGCCCGACGACCACCCCGGAGGAGGCCGTAGGCTACGTCCGCCAGCTGGACCCGAACAACACCCCGGGCCGCCTGACGCTAATCACCCGCATGGGCTACGACAAGATCCGCACGGCCCTGCCGCCCATCGTCGAGGCAGTAGAAGCCACCGGCCACAAGGTCATCTGGCAGTGCGACCCGATGCACGGCAACACTTACACATCCAACAACGGCTACAAGACCCGCGACTTCGATCGCATCATCGACGAGGTTCAGGGCTTCTTCGAGGTGCACCGCAAGATCGGCTCGCACCCGGGCGGCATCCACGTGGAGCTGACCGGCGAGGACGTCACCGAGGTTGTCGGCGGCGGCCAGTCCATCACGGACCTGGACCTGCCGGAGCGCTACGCCACCACCGTGGACCCGCGCCTGAACACCCAGCAGTCGCTGGAGCTGGCGTTCCTGGTTGCGGAGATGCTGCGCAACTAAAGCGCTAAGCGCCCGGACGCCGGTATCCGCCCCCGGGCGCGCCCAAGCCAGCGCCCAGCCTGCGTGCACGCGCCGGCCGCGCACGAGCCTTTAGCGCGCGAGCTTTTAGACCGTGGTCAGCGTGACCACGGCACCGCGGTGGCTACGAGAGCTGGGGCCGGGGGATTGACCCAGAACCAAGCCGTTGGGATCCCCCTTGATCTCCACCTCGAAGCCCGCGTCCTCCAGCTTCTCCCGAGCCCTTTCCCCAGTGAGGCCCAGAACCCACGGCACGCGCTGGGATGTGGACTCGCGGATCTCCACGTCCGTGTTCTTCGACGGATCCAATAGTTCCCCTGCGCCAGGCGATTGCTCTGCAACGTCGCCGGAATCCTCGGAAGAGTCCTCCACGGGGTCGCCATCGACCGGGTTGAGGCCGGCCTCCCGCAGAGCCTTACGGGCGTCATCAACAGAAAGACCCTTAACGTCCGGCACCTCGATGGCGTTCGAGAGCACCAGGGTAACCTCCGTGCCGGACTCGACCTCCGCGCCTTCCTTCGGGTCGGTGCGGATGGCCTGGCCGGCGGGGATGTCCTTGTTGAACTCCTCGGTTTCCTCGGCGACCTGCAAGCCAGCCTTTTCCAGGGTCTTCTTCGCACGGTCGCGCTCCTGGCCCTTCACGCCAGGCACGGTGACGGGGCGCTTGCCCTTGCTCATGCGCACCTCGACGGTGGAGCCGGTGTTCACCTCGCTTCCGGCGGCGGGTTGAACCTCCGCGACGTGGCCTTTTGCGATCTTGTCGGAGTAGACATCGTCGCCCTTCTTCACCTTGAGCGTGCGGTCGGTGAGCTTATTCGTGTAATACTGCAGGCTCGAGTTGGTGCCCGGGTCCGGCACCGTCGGCTTGCCAAGGGAAAGCAGCACCGCCACCTCGGAGCCCCGCACGGCTTTCTGCCCCTTGGCGGGATCGGTGCCCATGACGGTGTTTTTCTCCGCCTGGTTGTCGTAGCGCTCGTCCAGGGTGGAGCTGAAGCCGGCTTCCTCGACGGTGGCCTGCGCGGTGGCTTTATCCATGCCGATGACAGTCGGGATCTCGCCGTAGCGGCCCGTGGTGAACCACCAGCCGCCCAGAGCCATGCCAATGACCAGGGCGATGAGGAGGACGATCCAGAAGACCGTCGCCATCGGGGACTTGTTGCTGAGCTTCGGCGCCTGCCGTGCTGGCCCCGGGCGGTGCGGTGCGTGACGGTTTTGCGCGTGCGGCGCCGGGTTATGCGGCGCCAGGCCGTGCTGTGCATACGGCGCGTGCGGCTGGTGTTGCGTGCGCGTCGGGTTGGTGTGCGGGGCGTTGGCGTTGTGGGGGAGCACCCCCGGGCCCGGTTCGCCCGGCCGCTCCGCGTACCCCGGTCGGCTTTCCGGCTGGAATTGCGTGACGGCGGTGTGGTGCGTCCCCGGCCGGGCGCGATCCTCCTGGGGCAGGACGACCGCGCGGGTGGACATGGATTCGTCGTCCCACGGGGTGCGCTCGCCGAAGTCGGTTCCCGCCAATGCGTGGCGCACGGCGGACTCGGTGGGGGCAGGCACCTGGAAATCGGGCACGTCGAGGTCCTCGGCGGCCTGCTCTACGGCTTCCAGGAACTCGGCGCCGTCTACGAAGCGTTGCGTGGGGTCGCGGTGGCAAGCGCGCAAGACCAGCTCGTCGATCTCCGGTGGAATGTCCGGCATCAGTGTGCTGGGGGCGGGCACGGGGCGGTTGATGCGCGCCATGGCTGTCTCGATGTGCGTTCCGCCCTTGAAAGGCGTGCGCCCGGTGAGCAGCTCGAATAGCAGGACGCCGGCGGAGTACACGTCGCTGGCCTGGGTCAGGTTCTCGCCGCGCACCTGCTCTGGGGAGAGGTAGCCGACGGTGCCGATGACCTGTCCGTTGACGGAAGTAGTGGCGTTCGTGGGGTCGCCCATCGCCTTGTTGATGGCGCGCACCAGCCCGAAGTCCGCGAGCTTGACCTGGTTCCGGTCGCTGATCAGTACGTTGTCCGGCTTGATGTCGCGGTGGATCATACCCTTGGCATGGGCGATCGATAGCGCGGTGAGCACCGGCCGCATCACGGCGATGGCGGCGTGGGGCGGCATGGGGCCACGCTCTTTTAGCAGTTCCCGGAGCGATCCGCCTTCGACCAGCTCCATCACCAGGAAGACATAGTCGTCGTCCACGCCCTGGTCGAAGACATTCACGAGTGACGGGTCGCTGAGCTTCGCCACCGCGCGGGCCTCGCGCTCGAAGCGGGTGCGGAAGGCGGGTTCGCGGGCGAGCGTCGGATCCATCACCTTGACCGCCACCTCGCGGTCCAGGCGCGTATCGATGGCTGCATAGACTGTGGACATGCCACCGCGGGCGATCTGGGCGCCGATGCGGTAGCGCCACTCCAGCAGGTCTCCGGGGTGTAGCTCGCTCACGTCTAGTTTCAGCCTCGTTTTCTAGCGGTTGTCTAGCGGTTTTTCGGTCTAAGCGTGGGGTTACAAGAGATGCTCTTGCGCGTAGTTGTGCTCAGTGTTACGCAATTATTCTAGTGGTACTCGTGTCATTATACGTTCAGCCTGGTGCGCGCCCTACTCGTTTCCTATTGACTCTTATTGACGCCCACGCGCTACAGTGGCCACCGTGAGTAAAGAAAACAAGCACGCAGAAGATCACGGCACCTTTACACGTTCTGGCGCACGCCCTGGCCAGGAGGGGCAGGGGCGCGTGCTCGCGGAGCCGGTGAACGGCGTTCCCGCTGGTGAAGAGGTTCTGACCCTACCAGAAGTCGCGGAGCGAATGAACTTGGTCGTCACCAAGGTCATGGACATGCTGGGCAAGAAGCAGCTGCTGGCAGTCGAGATCGACCGCGTGCGGCACGTCCCCGCCCGCTTCCTGGACGAGGACGGGCAGCTGAACCGCTTCGTCCCCGGGGCGATCGCCCTGCTGAGCGACGGCGGCTACTCGGACGCAGAGATCCTGGATTACCTCTTTACTGAGGATGACTCTCTGCCGGGGCGCCCGGTGGACGCTCTGCACGGGCATCTCGCCCGCGAGGTGATGCGTCGGGCGCAAGCGATGGCAATTCTATAGCCCACTGTGTCTGCGGCTGACTCTGCTTAGCCTGCGGCTGGCGGCGGGGTGGGAATTCCAGGCAGGCCTGTACCACCCAGGCGAAGATCGCCGCGAAGGCGAGCACCCACCACAGTGCGTACAAGCGGTTGTTGCCGCCGCCGTCGAACATGAAGGTGACCCACATGCAGAACACGCTGGTGAGGTAGATGACCATGCGCGATTGGCTGGCCAGCACCACCAGCGCCAGGGGTGCGGTGTAGTACCACGGCAGCGTCACCGTGTTGAGCACGCAGGTGATCGCATAGGCGACGGCCATGCCGGTAAACGCGGTGCGTTCGTCATGGCGAAATAGCCACCAGGTGGCAACCAGGCCGAGGAGCATCAGGGCACTGCTGACCGGGCGGATCGCATCCACCAGCACGTTAAAAGTCAGGTCGTCGTTGATACGCGACAGTACTGGCTCCAACGAGGAGGCGATAAAGGACGGCAGAGCCAGGGGGTTGATGACCTTGGAGTTGCCGGTGACCTCCGTGACCCAACCCCACGTCTGATTGGTCAGGATGGTCACGAGCGCCAGCATGCCAACGCATGCCAGCACGCTGACCAGCCCCGCCCACACCAGCGTGCCGAAGCGGCGCCACGTATCTGCAAGGCGCAGCCAGCGGGCCTTACCCGCGGAGTAGGGCAGTGCCCCTGCCACCCGGGCGACCAGAATCCACACGACGAAGGGCAGAGCGATAAACGCCGTGGCCTTCAGGGCAGTCGCCACACCGATCAGTGCCGATGCAGCCAGGACACCACGAACCGGCTGCAGCTTCACCGCGCACAGGCAGCCGAGAAGCACCAAAGCCATCATCATGTTCTCGGTGTGCATGCCACCGATCAGGTGCAGCACGCTCAGGGGGTTGAACACGCCCAGCCAGACGGCCACGTCCGGCCGGATGCCCAAATGTGTAGCGAGCTTCGCTACCGCCCAGGCCATCACCAGCACGGACGCGATGGAGAGCAGCTTAAAAGCGAAAATGCCGGCAGTGATGTTATCGCCGGTGACGGAAGTGATGGCCTGCCCCACGCCCATGTGCAGCGGGCCATAGGGGGTGGTGGTGTTGCGCCAGTCGGCGCTGACCTCGAACAGCAGGGGGCCGGGGTTGGCCGCCGCGCCGACCTCGTAGGCGTTGAATCCATCGCGAGCCAGGGTGCCTTGCATCAGGTAGGAGTAAATATCCCGTGACATCAGCGGCCCGGCCAGCACCATTGGGCCGATCCAGGCGGCGATGGCAGAGCGATGCAGCGGCTCACCGCGCACCAGGATGTGACGCCCGACGATGATCCAGCTCAGCACCATACCCGCCAGGGCGAACCACATTACAACCGTCACCATGCCTGCTGCATGGCCGAAGGTAAAGGAGCTCAGGCCGATGACCTGCATGATGCCACCGCGCGAGCGTACGGCGCCGACGCTGTGGGAGGTGATTGTCAAAACGATGCTGCCGATAAGCCCCATCCAGACAGCGCGGCTGTAGCCCACCGACTGCAGCCAGGAACGAGCCTTGTCCGCAAAGCCCTCCGCGGCCGCCGTCACAGCACACCACCGCCGGTGATGCGGCGAGCAGCAAGCGCGCCGGAGAGGATGACAGTAGGCACACCCACGCCCGGTGTGGTCGAGGAGCCGGCGAGCACCAAGTTATCCACGCCGAACGCGCGGGCATTACGAGGCCTGAAAGGACCGGTTTGGGTAAAGGAGTGCGCCAACGCGAACGGACTGCCCGCGCCGAAACCGTGGTCGGCCTGCCACGAGGCCGGAGTATCCACCCGGGCGGCGCGGAAGTGCTCGGTAATGCCCGTGTAGCCGCGGGCCTCCAACACCCCCAGGAGCTCCTGGACGTAAGGATCCGTGACGTTCTCCCAGTCGATATCCGCCGAACGCAGGTTCGGCGCCGGGGCAAGGATACTCAGCGGTTCGTAGGCGCCCGTGCTAGTGCCCGTACTCACGCCCGCGCGGCGAGACGTGGCGTCACCCCCAACAACACCGCCGAAGGTACGGTCGGCAACGGTGCGCGCCGGGCGAGTAAGCAGCAACGACGGGTCGCTCATCAACCGGCCGCGACCGTGCGGGGCGGTGATCTCGCGGAAGGTTTCGTCCCATGCCTCGCCGAAGCTGATGGTGTGGTGGCGCTGGGACTCCCACCGGCCGGACACATCCGTCGGAATGCTGCCGTGAATCACCACGGCAGAAGGGGACCAGCGCAGTGGGGCGACCTTGCGCCACATGCGTCGGGCGAAGGAACGGGAAATCAGTGCGCTTTCCCGGCCGGAACGGGTGAGCAGCTCGCCCACCACCGGCAGGTCCGGGGTGGCCACGACTGCGTCGCAGTCGATGTACTCGCCGGAGCGGGTGCGCACGCCCGTGATGAGGTCCTCCGAGAAGTCCACGTGCTCGACCGCATCAGAGGTGATGATGCGACCGCCGGCGGCCCGCAGTGCCGCGGCCATGACCTCCGGCACGTCGCTCATGGAAAAGCCGGGGTAGAACACGCCCATGGAGGTATCCATGTGCGAAATGACGGTGTAAACCGCACGCGCGTTCTTCGGTGCTACGCCCGCGTACAGCGCCTGGAAGGTAAACAACCGCTGCAGTTCTGCATCGGAGATGTGCCGTGCCGCGGTCTTGCCGAGGCTGCCGAAGGCACCGAGGGAGCCGAGGTGGCCAAGGTCGGACGCCGCAGCGGGCGTGGACAGTAGATCCAGCGCACCGTCGAAGTCGGCGGCTAGGAAGTTCTCGAAGCTGGCGCTGAAAACACTCTGAGACCATTCGCGGTGGGTCAAATACCCGGCGGCAAGCTCGTCCGTGGCGGCGCGGTCCAGACCCTTGGAATCCGCGAAGCGGCGGATCTCCGCCACCATCGCATCGCGGTCGGCGAAGACCTCGGCGTGGCGGCCGCTGGCGAACTGTGCGTGATAGGCCGGGGCCAGGCGCTTGGGTGCCCAGGGGCGTTCCAGACCCAGCTGCTCGGCGGCGGCCTCGGAGCGTAAGTCGATGCCGACGGAGGCCACGGCGGATTCGATGAGGCCGGGCATCGTCAGCACGGTGGCACCGGTATCGGCCACGAAGTCCCCGTGTGCGCTGGTCAGCTGCTCGCTGCGGCAGCGACCGCCCACGGCGTTGGCGGCCTCAACGACGGTGACCTCGCGCCCCGCGGAACGCAACCGCAGGGCAGCGGAGAGGCCGGCCAGCCCAGCGCCGATCACGACCACGCGCTCGCCGTTGCCGGGCAGGCGCTGGCGCATCGTGGGGCGCGTCATGGGAACCAAGGGGCTGGGCAGGCTCAGGTGACGGCGACCGTCGGCAGAGCGGGTGGATAGCTTCATTTAAAACCTCCGGTGCGTTAGTTCTTCCGCCAGCTGGGTCAGCTCCGCAGTGATGTCGGCACCCAAACCACCCGCGCGCAGGGACTCGATGGCCCGCTGCGTGCGCGCCTCGATTAGCTTTTCCACTTCGGCCTGCGCGCCGGTGTCGTAGATGATGTCGCGGAGGCGCTCGATGTCCGCCTCCGCGGACTCCTCGCCCTTGCCCAGCCCCTCGCGGAGGGCCGCGACCTGGGATTCGTCGCCCCGCTGCAATGCCTCGTTGATGAGGGTGGTTCGCTTGCCGGTGCGCAGATCGTCGCCGGAGGGCTTGCCGGTGACCTCCGGGTCGCCGAAAACTCCTAGCTGATCGTCGCGCAGCTGGAAGGCCTCACCGATGTCCTGGCCCACGTTACGGAGCATGGTCTGAGTCTGTTCGTTGGCGCCCGCCAATGCGGCGCCGATGTGCAGTGGGCGGGCGACGGTGTAGGAGGCCGTCTTGTACTTGATCACGGCAAAGGAATCCGCGACGTCTTCGCTGCCGTTGGCTTCCAGGGCAATGTCCAGGATCTGACCCCCGATCACCTCGGTGCGCATTGCCCGCCAGGCCGGGCGTGCCCGCTGCAGCGCTGCGGTGCTGAGCCCAGAGCCGTTGTACAGGTCGTCCGCCCAGGCAAAGGCGAGGTCGCCGATGAGAATTGCCTGGCTGATCCCATAGTGCTCGGAGGAACCCAGCCAGCCGCGTTCGCGGTGCTTCGATTCAAAGGTGCGGTGGGCGGTGGGGAAGCCGCGCCGGGTATCAGAGCGGTCGATGATGTCGTCGTGGATGAGGGCACAGGCCTGGATGAACTCGAAGGCGGACAGCGCATTCAGGATGGCGCCCTGGTCGACACCCGCAGCCGGCGATGAACCGCCACCGCCTTCGAGCGCCGCGCGGATGCCTGCCCAGGCGAAAGTCGGGCGGACGCGCTTGCCTCCGTTGACGATGAAGTCGCGCAGCACCGTGATGGCGCCGCCGACGAGGGGACCGATGTGGGAGAACTCCTCCTGGGAGCGGCTCAGGTACTCCTTTAGTTGGGCATCGACGGCGGACGGAACTGCGGACAGTGGGGAATCGAGGCGCCAGGGGTGCGCGGCCAGCTCATCGGTACTCATGGCTCTCTATTCTAAGGGCTCGCGCGACAAGTGCGAACAACGGTAGTGCTGGGGTGACGCCACCGTGGCGGGCGGGCGAAACGGGTGAGCGAACGAACAGGCCGCGGGGGTGATCGCGCGCAGGGAAAATGCCAATTGTAGGCCAAAGTCTTGAAATGGACAGCTCTGTCTATATGATCTTTGGGTATGGCTAGTATCCGCAGGCAGGTTGCCGTATCCCAGTCCCTTTCGCTCTACACTCCCGGGCGCGTTCCGTTCTCCGTGGAGTTCATGCCGCCGCGCGACGACGCGGCCGAAGAGCGCCTGTGGAACGCGGCCGAGGCATTCCATGACCTCGGCGTGAGCTTCGCCTCGGTAACTTATGGCGCCGGCGGCAGCACCCGCGAGCGCACCTTGCGTGTCGCCGAGCGCCTGGGTACTAAGCCGCTGACAACCCTGGTGCACATGACGCTGGTGCAGCACACCAAGGAAGAGCTGCAAGACATGCTGCGCACCTATGCCTCGCTGGGGCTGACGAACCTGCTGGCGCTGCGCGGCGACCCGCCTGGGGACCCGAACGCCGAATGGGTGCCCACTCCCGGTGGCCTGAACTACGCCAGCGAGCTTATCGAAATGATCCGCGACATGCCCGAATGCGCCGATTTCGACATCGGCATCGCCAGCTTCCCCGAAGGCCACTACCGCACGGGTTCTTTGGAACAGGACACGGAATACACTCTGGCCAAGCTCCGCGCCGGGGCGCAGTACTCGATTACGCAGATGTTCTTTGATGTGGATCACTACCTGCGCTTGCGCGATCGCCTGGCGAAGGCGGATCCGGAGCACGGCCAGAAGCCGATCATCCCGGGGCTGATGCCGATTACCTCGCTGCGGAGCGTGCGCCGCCAGATGGAGCTTGCTGGAGCTGCCCTGCCGCCGAAGCTGGAGAAGCGCCTGCTTGATGCCGCAGCCGGGGACGAAGTGGCTAACCGCGATGCCATCCGCGAGGTCGGCATCGAGGTGACCACTGAGATGGCCGAGCGTCTCATTGCCGAGGGAGTTCCGGACCTGCACTTCATGACGATGAATAACGTGCGCGCCACCCAGGAGGTCCTGCACAACCTGGGCATGGCTCCGGCGTGGGGGCCGGGGCTGGGTCACGACATGGTGCGTTAGCTACGGGCGCACTCGCCGCTAAGAGTGGCCCGTTAGCTGCGCGTGCGTTGCAGAATTCCGAACGGCCGGGGGTCCGCCGGGAACTTGAAATTCCGCAGCACATCGGTGAACCCTGCCTTGCGATAAAGCTGCCAGGCCGCGTTGGCCTCACCTTCCACCTCTGGCGTGGAGAGCATCACTGTGTTCTGTGGCGTTCGCTCTAGCAGGTCGTTCAGGATTGTGGTGCCGACGCCCTCACCCTGCGCTGGTGGAAGCACATGTATTTCGGATAATTCGGCGTAGGCATGCAGTATCCGGGTGGCCTCCGCGCGGGAGTGCCCGTTAAGCACTAGGCCGCGGGCGACTTGGCGATACCACCAGGTGTTGGGGGAGCCGCGGAAGGTAAAGCCGATGCCCACGCAGCGCTGGCGGGCGTTACCCGGATCCGGCTGTTCCTCCGCGCGGTGGAGGAGCGCCATGCTGCAGGTGAAGTCCGGCTGGGATCCGTTGTAGAACCACAGCGACTTGCGCTGGGCGTGCGTTTCGTTTGGATAGTTCATGGCCGCCAGGTGAATATCGATGAGCTCGTCGAGCCGGGTGATGAAGTGGCGATTGGTGGCGGGAGCCACGGACACACGCATGGGGGAATCGGCGGCGGGGGGTGTGCGGGGCGTGTCCAGGGGCATGGCTTCAATAGTGCCACTGCCGGGGGAGGTGATGGAGGAAGATTGGCGCGAAAGATGGCGGTTAGAACATATGTTCTATTTGAAGTTTCGTTTTCGGTGGGATGTCCGAGGCGCTTCCTAGAGTGAGGTTTAACAGTCAAGGCGATAGGCCAACAAGGCGATAAGCCAAGAGAATAAGGGGACGAGACCATGGACGAGAACATTCAAACCCAATCCAAGCAGTTGGGGGCGCGGGCTCGTTACAGTCGCAGTCGCGGGGCGCGGGGGTTCCTGGACGAGGCGGAGCGCCAATTGGAGCTATCTCGATCGGAACTACGTGAGCCCGAGGCGATCGTCTATGCCTACCGAGCTGCCTTGCGGGCGGCGGGTGCGTTGATTGAGTGGGAGATGGCCACGCGGAAGCGTCGACCTTCCGGGAGTGCGTGGGCGAAGCTGCGGGTTTTGCGCCCCGACTTGGAGGATTGGGCAAAGACCTTTGAGGTGCACGCGCGGGTAGCGAGTAGAGCGGGATTGGGGCTTAACCGAGGACTGCCGGAGAATGCGCGTGGCGCGATCTATCGCGATGCCTGCGATCTGGTGGATTTTGCCCGCGGGGCAGTGAATTACCTGCCGGAGGTTGCCTAGGGCGAAAAGTGGACGTTGTTTGAAAACCGCAGGTTGATGTAGGGTGGACGGGTGAGAAGTGGGCGGAGTTCGCCCAGGCTGGAAACTTTCTTTACGTCTAAAGCGTTAGGAAGAGTAGCCGCAAACATTTGGGAGGTCGCGATGGCTCTATCGGAGCAAGAGCAGAGGATGCTCGCGGAGATCGAACGGGCGTTGGTCGCCGAGGATCCACGCTTGGCAAAGCAGGCTTCCAATAGCGGCGAACAGACGATCAGCTTCAACATCCGCTCGATTGCGCTCATTGTCCTCGGCCTCGCGGTGATGGTCGGCGGCATTGCCGCGGCTCAGCTTTCGCTGTGGTTCGTGGCGCTGAGTGTGCTCGGGTTCCTGATCATGTTTGGTGGCGGCCTTCTGGCATTCCAGTCCAATGATGATCCGGAGACCGCAGCTATCAAGCGCTCCAAGTCTTCCAAGGGTGGCAAGCCTGGTGCGGCGAAGAAGGCTGGCTCGGGCCATTCCGGTGGCATCGGCGACAAGATGGAAGATAGCTTCCGTCGCCGCTTCGAGCGCTAGGCCAAGCCCACCAGTTAGATCTAACTTCGGGAACCACCGTCCTCCATGCATGGAGGACGGTGGTTTTGTCGTATCCAGTCGAAACCAGGGGGATTCTCCCCACTTTGCCCCACCTCAAGCCCTTTTGATCCCTCTGGTGTTGTGACGGGAGCGTCCTAGCGTCGGCGGAGGGGTGGCTTGAATGTTTCTACCTGCGCAAATGTCTTAGTTGGCTGAGGTAAAGGGGTGGGGGAATGGTGGCGTCATAAAGAAAGAAGGGTGACGGACCGAGTGTGAAGGGGCGAGGGGCGAAAGAGTAAAGTCCAGCTTGAACGTTGTTGATGTGAAAAATATTGAGAAAAGGTGCGCAAAAACACTTCGTGTTGTGGAGTTTGTGGGGGAGAGTGGGGTAAAGTGGGGCTCGTTGGAGCAAGGTTGTGCCAACAACTCCAAACTTCATAGCGAAACTACTGGTCAGGGCAAGAAATCGCCCACCATTCACGACATAGACGGCAAAACGAAACAAGAGATCTTCCAACGGAAAGGGGCCGATGCATGTTTTTCGGCACCTTTACGCCGAAGCTGGACGACAAGGGTCGACTGACCCTGCCGGCAAAGTTTCGGGAAGCGCTCGGTGACGGCCTGATGGTCGTGAAAGGGCAGGATCGCAGCCTGGCTGTGTACCCCAAGGCAGAGTTTCTGGTGCGGGCGAAGAAGGCGGCTGAAGCCTCACGCACGAACCCGAAAGCTCGCGCCTTCGTGCGCAACCTGGCGGCCAGCGCCGACGAGCAAACCCTCGATTCACAAGGGCGCATCTCGGTCTCGGCGATGCACCGAAGCTACGCGGGACTGACGAAGGAATGCGTGGTCATCGGCAACGTCGACTTCATCGAGATCTGGGATGCCGAAAGCTGGGCCGAGTACAGCGCGGAGCACGAAGAGGATTTCTCGGACGGCGACGACGAAGTGCTGGCGACATTCCTGTAGTCCCGAAGGCCTTAGCGCCTGACTAGATAAGACAAATTCATAGTGAAAACGGAGTGTGCGCAGGCCCTTACCTGCGTGGACGACGCGGAATCTTGACGTACTTCCCCAATGTCAAGCCCGCACCCACGCAGGTGAGGCCCTGTACGCACTCCTTTAGCTTTTGAGTCACATAAGTAGCTATGTGGCACATGAACTACATAACACCCCAAGAGAAGGGGCGAAGAACAGGTTCGAAGAAACCCAAGAATCGCAGTGAGGGAAGGAGGGAACACCGATGAATGAAGAACGTGGAGCCGAGCAGCGCGAAGAGCACGGCCACACCCCAGTCATGCGCGACCGCATGGTCGAGCTCGTGGGGATGGGCGTGAACAGTGAAAACGCGCCCGCCCACCCGGTCATCGTCGATGGAACCCTCGGCGCAGGCGGTCACAGCGAGGCCTTTTTGGACGCCTTTCCCCACGCAACCGTCGTCGGCCTAGACCGCGACCCCAACGCACTGGCGGAGGCCAAGGAACGCCTGGCGCACTTCGGGGACCGCTTCGTTTCCTACCAGACCCGCTTCGACGGAGTAACCGAAGCGCTGGAGGATCTGATTGAGCAGGGCAAGCTCCCGGTCAGCATGCGGGAGCACGGAATCTCCGGGTTTCTGTTCGACCTCGGAGTGTCCTCCATGCAACTGGATCAGCCGGAACGCGGATTCGCCTACGCGGTAGACGCGCCACTGGATATGCGCATGGATCCTAGTAGCCCGCTGACCGCCGCCGAGATCCTCAACACCTACAGCCACGGCGAGATCGCGCGCATCCTGAAGACCTACGGCGACGAGCGCTTCGCCGGCAAGATCGCCTCCGCAGTCGTCCGCGAGCGCGAGAAGCAACCCTTCGAGAACTCGGCACGGCTGGTGGAGCTGCTGTACGCAACCATCCCCGCGGCGTCGCGCCGCACCGGCGGGCACCCGGCAAAGCGCACCTTCCAAGCGCTGCGCGTCGAGGTGAACGCGGAACTCGAGTCGCTGGAGAACCTGATTCCCGAGGTCTCCCGCTGGCTGCATGTCGGCGCCGTCGGCGTGTTCATGAGCTACCAGTCGCTGGAGGACAAGATCGTCAAGAAGGCATTGGTGCAGCTCAGCACATCAAAGACCCCGCCGGGGTTGCCGATGGAGCTGCCCGGCATGGAAGCCG
>NZ_CALLDG010000125.1 GCF_937999985.1 uncultured Corynebacterium sp. | reverse complement strand
CGCCCATCGCGTTGGCCCACTTCTCCGCCGTCTTCACGCGACCTGCGTCGGGCGAGACAACCACGAGGTTGTCCAGCGGGTACTTGGACTTGATGTAGTCCACCAGGATCGGCTGTGCGTGCATGTGGTCGACCGGGCCGTCGAAGAAGCCCTGGATCTGGTCCGTGTGCAGGTCCACCGAGACGATGCGGTCCGCGCCGGCGGCGGTGAGCAGGTCCGCGATCAGGCGGGCGGAGATCGGCTCGCGGCCGCGGTGCTTCTTGTCCTGGCGGGCGTAGGGGTAGAAAGGCAGGATCGCGGTGATGCGCTTGGCGGAGCCACGCTTCAGAGCATCGATCATGATCAGCTGCTCCATCAGCCAGTTATTCAGCGGCTGCGGGTGGGACTGCAGTACAAAGGCATCGGAACCGCGGACGGACTCTTCGAAGCGGACGAAGATCTCGCCGTTAGCGAAGTCGCGGGCGGTGGTCGGAGTGACCTCGATGCCCAGTTCGCGGGCAACAGCCTCCCCCAATTCCGGATGAGCCCTGCCGCTAAACAGCATCAGGTTCTTTTGATTGTCGATCCAGTGGGTGGTGGACACTTGTGCTTTAACCTTCCGGTCGAAGAGCTGGACTATTCATTTTTGTTAAGGCGCTCCCTATTTTAGGGCGAGCCCAGACATATCAACAAAAACCAGCGTAGCTTCCGTGCGCTACTTCTGGTCTGCCTGCGGTGTGGACGTTGGGGAACCGCCCTCCGCCACGCGCTTGGCTGCGGCCTCGCCGGCCTCCGCCGCCGGGGTTCCGGGGCGCTTCTTAGCCACCCAGCCCTCGACGTTGCGCTGCTTGCCGCCGGATACCACCAGCGCGCCCGGCGGCACGTCTTCCTTGATGACGGTGCCGGCGCCAGAGTAGGCACCATCGCCCACGACGACCGGGGCGATGAACATCGAATCGGATCCGGTGCGCACGTGAGAGCCCACGGTGGTGTGGTGCTTGTTCACACCGTCGTAGTTCACGAACACGCTGGAGGCGCCGATGTTGGAGTACTCGCCGATCGTTGCATCGCCGACGTAGGTCAGGTGCGGGACCTTCGAGCCGCGACCGATGTTCGCCTTCTTCGCCTCGACGAAGCCGCCGAGCTTGCCCTCTTCGCCCAGCACCGTGCCGGGGCGGACGTAGGTGAAGGGGCCTACTTCGGCGCGCGGGCCGATGGTGGAATCGAAGCCGTGGGTGCGCACCACCTGCGCGCCTTCGCCGACCGTGACGTTTTCCAGAGTGGTATCCGGCCCGATCTGCGCGTTATCGCCGATGGTGGTGTTGCCCAGCAGCTGCGTTCCCGGCAGGATGGTGACGTCCTGGCCGACCTGCACGTCTACGTCGATCCAGGTCGTCGCCGGGTCTACGACGGTGGCCCCGCCCCGCATCGCGGCGGTCACGGTGCGGCGGTTGAGTTCAGCGCCGGCGGCGGCAAGCTGTACACGGTCGTTGACGCCCGCGAGTTCCGCCGCGTCGGCGGCAATGTGGGCCCGAACGGGGTGCCCCGCCCGGCGGGCGATGCTCAGCACGTCCGTCAGGTACAGCTCGCCCTGGGCGTTATCCGTGTTCAGCTGCGCCAGGCCATCGCGCAGGATGGCCGCGTCGAAGGCGAACACGCCGGAGTTAACCTCGGTGATTGCCTTCTGCTTTTCCGTCGCGTCCTTTTCCTCCACGATGGCGGTAACCATGCCGTCGTTGGTGCGCAGGATGCGACCGTAGCCGGTGGGGTTGTCCTGGTTGACGGAGAGCACGGTAACGCTCGCCCCGTCGTGGGTGGCAGTAAGTTCCTGCAGGGTCTCCGGGGACAGCAGCGGCACGTCCGCGTTGGTGACCACTACGGTGCCTTCGAAGCCTTCCAGCTCCTCCATTGCGCACTGCACGGCGTGGCCGGTGCCGTTCTGCTCCTCCTGGATCGCCGTGTCGATGCTGCGCCCCAGCTGCTCGGCTACCTCTTCCACCGCCGGGCCGACCTGCTCGCGTCCGTGGCCGATAACAGCCACGATGCGGGCGGGGTCGATGCCCGCGGCAGCGTGCAAGCTGTGGGAAAGCAGGGTGCGCCCGCCAATGGAGTGTAGGGTCTTTTGGGTTGCGGACTTCATCCGCGTGCCCGCCCCTGCGGCCAGTACGATCACTGCCACAGGCTTGTCTTGGTCCTTTGGTCGAGCTTCGGGATTCTGAGCAGCATCAGTCACGTTGTTGGCATTCCTTACTTCCGGTTAAAAGCGAATACCAGCATAGCGCCGCTTGGCCGCCGGGTCGGGGAGGGGCGCCCGCGGGCGTTTAGGAAATCTTGTTTTTGCCCACCGATACTTCCGGCAGGGTCTTCGACAGCGCGGCGCCCAGCAGCCCGAAAAGCGCCAGCGCAGCTAGTGCAACCTCGGGGGAAGCCAGTGCCAACACACTGGTCAGCGCACCCACGATCAGAAGCAACACGCCCATCAGGGTGTTTGCCACCGATACGTAGCGGGTGCGTTGCGTGCCCTCTGCCATGTCCACGATGTAGGTGGAGCGGGCGACCCTAATCGCGGCGTGGGCAAGCGAGATGATGAAGAACGCGATGGGCAGCCACCACACCAGGGCGGTGGTCCACGCATGGGCGTCATTAAGCGAAGAAGCGTAGCCCAGTGCCACGGTGATGATCAGGACGATCGTCGCTAGCAGTGCGGCGCCGGACAGGGTGTTGCGGGAGCTCACGTCGGACAGTAGGCCGGAGATCCTGCCCGCGAGCAGTGAGGCCACGCCGGAGGCGATCACGAACGTTCCCAGGCCCGTGAAGATGGCGCTGGCCAGCGAGGACTCCTCCGTCACGCTCTGCTGGTTCGCCATCGTCACCAGGAACGTCGGCGACAGCGCGGAGGCCAGCAACAGCGAACGGACCAGCACGAAGCGCCTAAAGTCGCGGTCAGAACGCACGAGATCCACGATGTCGTCGAACACATCGCGTAGGTAGTTCGTGCCTTGTGGTAGCTCTTTTTGTTCTTGTTTAGTGACGCCCTCACGGATCCCCTTAAAGAGCCATGCGCTGGCCAGCCAGGCTGCGGTGGCGATGGCGAAGAGAATTGCGAAGAGGGTAGGGGTGAGCTCGCCCCGGGCGGCCTGAATGGCCACACCCACCAGGATCGCCACCGCGCCGGACAAGGTGGTGGCGAAGCCAGTCAGCCGCCCGCGGAAACCCTTGGGGACCGTGCGCCCCGCGATGTCCTTACTGGTCAGTGAAACCAAAGAGCGGCAGGTGGACAGCAAGGCGAGGGCGAACAGGATGATCAATCCGGCCAGCAGCCCGTCGGTCAGAAGCGCGGCGGCGACCATGATCGCACAGGCCAGCGCCTGGCCGAGCGTGCCGACAAGCATGAAACCCAGTCGCGAGGTCTTCGTCTGCAGCCACGGGCGGAACAGGGCCTGCGGCAGCATCGAACCGGACTCGCGGATCGGCACCAGCAGCGGAATGATCCACGCCGGGGCGGCGACGACTGACAGGAACCACGGCAGAACCGTCTTAGCGGAAACGATCTGATCGCCGATGTTTTGTGTGCCGAAGCCCAGGGAATAGCGGCCTGCGTTTTCCTCGACGTGCTTCAGGTCGCTCTCGGGTGGCGTGCCGATGAACTTCGTGGTGAATGTGTGCCAGAACTTGCTGGATTCTGTGTTGGACTTGCCGGACATGTATCGCCCCCCACCCTTCCAAATGAAAAAGCTCTCCCACCAGGACTCGAACCTAGTAGTAATCCGTGTCTGACCAGCTTAAACCATATGCCTGATGGTCAATCCACGACAATTCCACGACAAACACTACACGGCCTTGAGATGTCTTACACCAGCGAGCTCGCGATCCATGACCGCAGCGATCTCGTCAAGACCGTCATCGAAGAGCCCGGCATACCGGTTCAACGTCTCCGACGTGGACGCATGCCCAAGCTGCGCGGAGACGAGTTTAACGTTCGCCCCAGCCTGCACCAGCAAACCCGCAGCGACATGACGCAGACCGTGCACCGTCACACGCGGGAATGAATCATCGACACTTTGGCATTTCTTCACTGCCGAGAAGAACCAAGAATCATGCCCCGGAGCCATAAGGAACCCACCCTTAGTATTCGTCCACAGCAGCGCATCCGACGCACAGTTATTGGCACGGGCAGCAAGCTTGTCCAACACGAATCGAGAAACCGCCACAGAGCGCGCCTTATGCGTCTTAGGCGTCCCCAGCGTGACCGTATTGCCAGTCTTTGCCGCGTTTCTCGAAATGGAAATACGGCCTGCAGTGAAATCGATATCCATCGGACGAAGCGCCACAGCCTCACCCCACCGCAGACCAACAGTCCCCAATAGCAGCACCAAGTCTTCACGGTCACCACAAAGGGCGGCTAGCTCCCGAAGCTGTGTCATCGTCAGGTACACGTTCACGCCTGGTGAGCGCCGGGGGAGGTTCACTCCGCGTGCGGGGTTTCGCGCGATGAGGTTATCGTTCACGGCGATTTGTAGTATCTGGGAGAGCACGTTGTGTGCGTGGCGAGTCCAGGATGCGGAATAGGTCGATTCGCTAACCCACTGCTGCACCATTGACGGGCGTATGGACGTGACCCGGCAGCTTCCCCAGTATGGTTTCACGGTGCCGTTCCAGACCTGTGTGTACATCTCTTTGGTGGAGGGTTTGAGGTGACTACGTGTGGCTAGCCACGTAGTGGCGAGGTCGTTGATGGTGAGCTTTCCGCCCGTCGGGTCCAGCCAGCTTCCATCGTTAATGCTGACGGCGTTTTTGTCTGCCCATGCTTGAGCTTTGGCTTTGGTGGGGAACCCTTGTTTCGTTCGGTTCCTTCCGTCTGGGGAGCGGTATTGGACTCGCCACATGTGCCCGTTTTTCGTGGCGTACTTTCTGATGGAAGCCATGCTAGATTGTTCCTTGTCGGTATTTGCGCTGCTGACATTGTTGCCTCGGTTCTCCTTGACTTTGGTTTGGCAGGGGAACCGAGGCGCTGCCGTTTTCTACTGCATGTCGCGCAATGCGCGGCACCGCTTGCGGATAAGTTCCGCATGCTGATAGATATCGGTCACTCCAGATAGATCAAATTGGTGTTCGTTCTTGTCGGCATCGAAGATCACGATTCGAGGCACTTTGCGATCCATCCACAACCGGGCAATGGGCTTACGGTTGTTGTCCTGGTAAAGAACTGCACAGTAGGACTTGGCGTCACGCATGTCGATATCTTCTGCGGGAACCTCTGCGCAGCAGATAGCCCGAATGATATTAAACGCCTGGATTTCCTCCTCAGTCGTCACGATGCCGTCATCGGCAACAGCGATTTCTTCCTGGGGTTCGGTCGGTGCCTCAGCAGCAACCGTGGCAACCTCCTTTGGTTCATCGAGATTTTGAGCATCTTGCAGCCTACGGTTCGCTTCATCCTTGAGGAACTGGCTCTGTGCTGTGGTGACGAGCTTTGTGAATGTCTCCAGGTTTTGTGCTGTCATGCGACGGGTAGTGACACGAGCGGCAAGAGATCGCACCCAGTCAGCGTCAGGTGTCTTGAATTGCGACGACAATACCTTTTTGATTTCCGCAACATACTTCAGTTGCTCTGCACTTGCTGCAATGGTCTCGGAGTCGAAGCGGGACTTGGTGCACATCTCGAGATGGGGGAAAATCCGCGCGTCGACGTTGGAGAGGTTCAGCGTCATGAATGGTTTTTCGTCCATTCGATTCGCAGCGTCGAGCTGAGCATAAAACTCGTACACTTCGCCGTTTGTTAGGATCGCGAACTCTGTGTCGGTCACGTTGAAATAGCGGATGAGCTGATTCGCATGGTTGAGGCTGAGGGGCTCGCCGATCTTTTTACATTCGATGAGGAATCGGAAGTCGTCGCCAGATTTAATGGCGAAGTCGACCTTTTCACCCTTCTTGATACCGATGTCGGCGGTGTATTCGGGGATGACCTCACGGGGGTCTGTGACGTCGTAGCCTAGGACTGTTGAAATGAAGGGGATGATGAAGGCCGTTTTGGTTGCTTCCTCTGTTTCGATGATTGGTTTAAGCTCGCGAACCTTGGATGCGAGGGCGTAGATGGATTGGTCGATACTCATGCTGCTATTTCTTTCAGGACGTTGGGGTGTTGTTTGAGGTAGACCTCGAGGATGTGGGGTGTGACCTCGAGGTCGATGGCGAGGCTGTGGAAGTCGTTGCCGTGCCATGGGGCGAGGTGCCGCAGTTCGTCATCGTTGATGAGGAGTTTCGCGGCGAACCTGTCTGCCCGCGCTTCTTGGCGTCGGTCGAAGTTCTTGTTGCCGGTTTTCTGGTCGTTATACACGGCGTGGCCTAGCTCGTGGGCGAGAGTGGTCTTGTAGTCCCATACGGCCATGTCGCGCATGGTGGAGATCACGCGGCGGCTGGGGGAGTACCAGCCTTTGGGAAGGCCGTTGTGGTGTCGCAGCTCCACGCCCAGTAGCTTGGCAATGTCGTGCAGGTCATGGATCGAGGTCATGAACTACCTCCGTCGCTCTTCTTTGGCGCGGTATTGCCAGTGAAGATACTTGCCAAGAGAACAACATCAATCGTGACGAGGAACCCTGCTAGCCATTGTTGGCGCAGGTAAGTGGCGTAGGCTGCTAGAGCGAAAAGCGCAAGTACGACAATTGCGCCGACTATGAGCCCTCGAGTAGCCATTTTCCGAGGGTTATCAACTTCTGCCTTGCGAACGTAGTTGTCGGTTTCGATCGTTTGGCGGGTGGTTTGCAACCATGCTTCGTATACCTCAGGGGCTTTTTCACGAAGTTCCGCTGATGTGTCGGGATCAGGGTAGTTCTGGTTTAGCTGTTGTTGGACGAGTTGTGCGCTGAAGCTAACGTTTGCTGGAACTGCTGTCCCGTAGAGTGGCTCACCTGTTGGAAGGTTCTGCGGGGTGCCGGTGGGGGCATGAGGTTCTGGATGCGGTGGTACGTCGCGACGCCCCTCAGATCCAGGATGCTTCCGATTCCCGTCAGGAACGCCCGGCGTTTGGTGCTGGGGTTCATTGTTGTCATGATGCATACCATACCTTCCGTTATTGCTTGATGTGTGATTGTGCTGGTG
>NZ_CALLDG010000124.1 GCF_937999985.1 uncultured Corynebacterium sp. | reverse complement strand
ACATCGCAGTAACTCTCGCGGCCATCCCAGACTCCACGCAGATTGCGAGGGCGGTAATGGACGTCACCGCAGGTTCGACGGGACGGTCGGCTGTGGATGACGACGGCACGACCGCCAGCGAGCTTGAGGATGCGGAACGAACCCTGCGACAGGCTCGCGTCGATAGCGAGAGTGTCGAGGATTCCTTCTATCCTGACGGACCCTTCCACGTCACTGTGGTCATCGAAGAACCCGAAGCCCACTTGCACCCGCAGCTACAGCACTCCCTCGTCCGCTACCTGCGCCGACAGGTTGAACAGCGCCCTGAGCTTCAGGTCATCCTGTCCAGCCACGCCACAGACATCATCACTTCGTGCGATCCAACTGAGCTCGTCATCGCTCGCCGAGACGGCACCGGAGGACGAGTCTGCCGAGCCGTGGCCGACATCCCCTTGGGCAAGAACTCAGCTGAGGTGTTGCGTAAGGCTCGACTTCATTTGGATGCCAGCAGGTCAGCCTCTCTCTTCGCCGACCGTCTCCTGCTCGTCGAGGGCGTCACCGAGGCGGCGGTGCTTCGCGAGTTCGGCTGGGCGTGGGCCCAAGATGACCCTGACAAGCAGTCGTTCGTTGACGCGCTGAGCATCGTGCCGATGGGAACGAAGGTGGGCCCATGGGCGGTTCGCCTGCTCGCCACCCCGGGCCACGAATTGTGCAGCCGTCTGGCCGTTCTGCGCGACAGCGACCTTGACTTCGACCAGACCCCGACCCTGCCCCCGTGGGCCGACGAACACGACCCGCACGTCTTGCTAGTCGAACACAGTCACCCGACGCTGGAACCTCAACTGACCGAGGGCAACGAGTCCCTGGTCACAGCCGCTTTGACGGACATCAACGTGGCCGTCCCCGAGCAGGTCACACCGCAGACGATCAGAGACCTGTTCCGCGGCAAACACAAGGATGGCAAGGAGACGGTGCCCGCCGGCGCAGCAGCAGCCCGCAAGGGCGAGTTTGCAGAGGCCCTCGCCGGCCGGCTCCGCGACAACCGGGAGCTCATCGGCGCCGAGGTTCGCGTGCCAGCGCCGATCGAGCGCGTCTTCGACTTCCTCTACCCGACGCCTGAGCCAACCGCCGAAGCCGAGGACGTTTCGAGCGCCGAGCCGGACATCCAGCTTTGAGCAAGGCACTCAGCCACGCCGGCGTCATCGACGACCTAACCAACGAGCAGCGCCTCGCCGCAGCCACCTCGCAGACCAACCTGTTTATTGAGGCAGGCCCAGGCACGGGCAAAACCACGGTGTCCGCGCAGCGCTTCGGGGTGCAACTGTTCTCCGCAGCGCACCGGCAAGACGCACGCGCGGTCGTAGCTGTCAGCTTCACCCGT
>NZ_CALLDG010000123.1 GCF_937999985.1 uncultured Corynebacterium sp. | reverse complement strand
AAAGAGGGCAAGATCGGCCGCGTGTACTACCCGGCTCCGTACATGACGAACGAGAACCTGGAGTACTACGAGGACGCCTACGAGAGTGGCTACGAAAAGATCATCGACACCTACGCTGTGGCCACGAAGTACGTGGACCAGGGCCTGTCGCTGACTCTGTTCTTTAAGGACACCGCCACCACGCGAGACATCAACCGTGCGCAGATCTATGCATGGCGCAAGGGGATCAAGACGATCTACTACATCCGCCTCCGCCAGACGGCCCTGACCGGCACGGAGGTCGAGGGCTGCGTTAGCTGCATGCTCTAAATAGGGGAGTGGCCCCCACCGAACACGAAAAGCCGACTGGGAGGAATCCCAGTCGGCTCTTTCTTATTGGCCTTTGAGTGGCCGTTCCTAATGGCTGTTAGCGGTTACCCAGCTCGGCGTCGATGCGCAGCAGGCCGGAACCATCGTTGCCCACCAGCTTGATGCGGTCGATAATGCCGCTGACGGTGGCCTCCTCCTCGATCTGCTCCTCCAGGAAGAAGTTCAGCAGGTTGCGGGAGTCAATGTCGCCGACCTCGTCGGCGGTCTTCACCAGCTCGCGGATCAGCGCGGAGACCTTACGCTCGTGCTCGAGGGAAGCCTCGAAGGCATCCAGCGGGGTGGAGATCTTCAGGGAAGGCATCTCAACGGTCTCGATGTCCACGCGCGCATCGCGGTCCAGCAGGTGCTGCGCGAACTTCTGAGCGTGCTCGCGCTCCTCATCGGCCTGCGCCTGCATCCAGCTGCTCATACCGTCGAAGGAGAGACGGTCCAGCTCGTAAGCCAGCTGCGTGTAAACCAGCGCAGCCTGGTGCTCGGCGGTGACCTGTTCGTTCAATTGCTTTTGAAACTTCTCGTTAATTTCCATGCCGCTTAACGTACCCAGGGTTCATCTAATCGGCTAGCAAACGCAGGCTACCCTTATATTATCAATGCAGGTCAGGATGCATTGTTTGGTCGGTGAGCCTGCCTTTACTTAGGTTGCCCTGTAAACCGATCCTGACGTGCTCTTTAGTTAGTGACGCCCTCAGCTCCGGGCTGAAACCGGCTCCAGTACACGCTGAGGGCGTCACTAGCAAGACCCCCACAATGGGGGTAATGGCCGAGGGTTAGGCGCGTCGCGGAAACGGGGTACGATGGGGCGAAGTGCACAAGCTGAGGGTCAGCGAGAAAACCAGCACGTTTTGTGAAGAAGGAGACACGCAAGCGATGAGTGCGCACGCACCCCACACTCCCGTACACCGCGTCGACGGCGATGCGGTAGCCGCCATCAACTGGAATAGCATTCCGGACGAGAAGGACCTGGAGGTGTGGGATCGCCTCACCGCCAACTTCTGGCTGCCAGAGAAGGTGCCGCTGTCCAACGACGTGCCCAGCTGGTCCACGCTGAACGACATGGAGAAGCAGGCGACCATGCGCGTGTTCACAGGCCTGACCATGCTGGACACCATCCAGGGCACCGTCGGCGCGGTGAAGCTGATCGAGGATGCGGCCACCCCGCACGAGGAAGCAGTGATGACGAACATCTCCTTCATGGAGAGCGTCCACGCGAAGTCTTATTCCTCTATCTTCATGACGCTGGCCTCCACGCCGGAGATCAACGACGCATTCCGTTGGTCGGAGGAGAACGACAAGCTGCAGAACAAGGCTAATATCATCCTCGACTTCTACGAGGGTGAAGATCCGATGAAGAAGAAGATTGCCTCCGTTCTGCTGGAGAGCTTCCTTTTCTACTCCGGTTTCTACCTGCCGATGTACTGGTCCTCGCACGCGAAGCTGACCAACACCGCGGACATTATTCGTTTGATCATCCGCGATGAGTCCGTGCACGGCTACTACATCGGCTACAAGTACCAGCGCGCGCTGGAGAACGAGACCCCGGAGCGTCAGGAAGAGCTGAAGGAGCACACCTTCGACCTGCTGCTGGAGCTGTACGACAACGAGGCGCAGTACACCGAGGATCTGTACGACGAGCTCGGCTGGACTGAGGACGTGAAGCGCTTCCTGCGCTACAACGCCAACAAGGCACTGAATAACCTGGGCTACGAGGGGCTGTTCCCGGCTGACGAGACTCGCGTCTCTCCGGCGATCCTCTCCGCCTTGAACCCGGGTGGCGACGAGAACCACGACTTCTTCTCCGGTTCCGGCTCTTCCTATGTAATTGGTAAGGCTGAGAACACCGTCGACGACGACTGGGACTTCTAATTAGCACCCCCGAAAACGTGGGATCTATTAACTGCGCACCGTCCACGGCTATTGAAATGCGCGTTAACGGGATACTATGTAAGCATTCTGCGTCTGTTCGGGCCGGTTGTTGACGAGACCGACCCAGCGGGAACGGGGCAGAGGAAACATTCTTTTGGGTGACCGGCTCAAAGAATCCTGTGGGTTACTTAAGGCTCGCAAGAGGAAAAGGGCAGGTCACGCGTAGTCAGGAGGAACTAATGACCGCAGTAGCGCCTAGGGAAAGCCATGAGGTTTCCCCGGCTCGGCCTGCGCCTTTCGGTGAGGCACCGCGTGGCAGCCTCGCATGGAAGATGCTGACCACGACCGACCACAAGCTTCTGGGCATCATGTACCTAATCATGTCCTTCACCTTCTTCATGGTTGGTGGCTTGATGGCCCTGCTGATCCGTCTCGAGCTTTTCGCGCCGGGCCAGCAATTCCTGTCCAATGAGCAGTTCAACCAGCTGTTCACGATGCACGGCACGATCATGCTGCTGCTGTACGGCTCCCCGATGGTGTTCGGTTTCGCGAACTACATCCTGCCGCTGCAGATCGGCGCGCCTGACGTGGCATTCCCCCGTCTGAACGCCTTCGGCTTCTGGATGACCACCGCCGGTGGTGTCGTTATGCTGCTCGGCTTCCTGACCCCGGGTGGTGCTGCTGACTTCGGTTGGACCATGTACATGCCGCTGGCAGACGCTGTGCACTCTCCGGGTGTCGGCTCTGAGCTGTGGATCCTGGGCGTCGGCGTTGGTGGTATCGGTACCATCGCTTCCGCTGTGAACATGATCACCACCATCCTGTGCCTGCGTGCGCCGGGTATGACCATGTTCCGCATGCCGATCTTCACCTGGAACATCCTGGTTACCTCTCTGCTGGTTCTGCTGATCTTCCCGCTGCTGACCGCTGCAGCCCTGGGTGTCTTCTACGACCGCAAGCTGGGTGGCCACATCTACGACGCTGGTAACGGCGGCGCTATCCTGTGGCAGCACCTGTTCTGGTTCTTCGGCCACCCTGAGGTTTACGTCTTGGCACTGCCGTTCTTCGGCATCGTGTCCGAGGTCTTCCCGGTGTTCTCCCGCAAGCCGATGTTCGGCTACGTCGGCCTGGTGTTCGCAACCCTGTCGATTGCTGCGCTGTCCATGGCTGTGTGGGCGCACCACATGTTCGTGACCGGCGCCGTGATGCTGCCGTTCTTCTCCTTCATGACGTTCCTGATCGGCGTGCCGACCGGTATGAAGTTCTTCAACTGGCTGGGCACGATGTGGAAGGGCCGCCTGACCTTCGAGACCCCGATGATCTTCGCGGTCGGCTTCTTCGCCACCTTCCTCTTCGGTGGTCTGACCGGTGTCATGCTGGCTTCCCCGGCTCTGGACTTCCACGTTTCGGATACCTACTTCGTGGTTGCTCACTTCCACTACACCCTGTTCGGTACCGTGACCTACGCCTCCTTCGCTGGCATCTACTTCTGGTTCCCGAAGATGACCGGTCGCATGCTGGACGAGAAGCTGGGCAAGATCCACTTCTGGCTGGTTACCATCGGCTTCCACACCACCTTCCTGGTGCAGCACTGGCTGGGCAACATGGGTATGCCGCGTCGTTACGCTGACTACCTGCCGACGGATGGTTTCACCACCCTGAACCAGATCTCCACGGTTGGTGCTTGCATCCTGGCGATCTCCATGATTCCGTTCCTGTGGAACGTCTTTAAGTCCTACCGCTACGGCGAGGTCGTCACCGTCGATGACCCGTGGGGCTACGGCAACTCCCTGGAGTGGGCAACCTCTTGCCCGCCGCCGCGCCACAACTTCAACTCCATGCCTCGCATCCGCTCCGAGCGCCCGGCGTTCGAGCTGCACCACCCGCACATGGTCAAGCGCATGCGCGACGAGGCTCACGTTGGTCGCCACTTCTAAGCGCACTTTCTAGTGACGCCCTCTCACCCGGCCACTGCCCAGCGCAGTCGCTAGGTGCCTGGCGGCTGGCCAGGCTTTAAATCCACACCTCAACTACGCGGGGTGTGGATTTTCGCATTCTCGGGGTCTGGGGCGGGAGCCTGGCGGGGGGGGGAGGGCGGAGCTGGGCGGGGGCTTGGATGCCGGCCGCCAGCCTGCTGCGCCGAGGGTCGTCCCGCTGCGCCTCATGTTGGCCTGCTGCGCCGAGGGTCGTCCCGCTGCGCCGAAGGTCGTCTGGTGGGGTCCGAAATTGCCCGGAATGTCGCTAGATCGGGAATCTGTGTGCCGGGGTCGTCTGGTGGCTTGTATGCCTGTCCACCGCGCCGACCAGCTCTCCTGAAATGTCGTTAGATCGGGAATCTGTTTAATAAGAGTAGTTTGCAATAAGCAAAAGTGCAGGTCAGGGGCTTGAAGGAAATGTGGGGCCTGATTCTGCTCGCACAGAATCCCGATTCAGCGACATTTAGTCGGTTGAAAGCCGCGCAGGGCGACTGGGCACCGGAGAAGTGTGGCAGGCGGGACGGCAGCAGCAGTATGGGGGTGGGGGCGACAGGGTGGAAGCAGTGGGAAATGGTGGGCGATGACCTGTTGGCAACGCGGGGGAGCTGAAACGGGGGCTATACAGTTTCGGTTATCACTTCTCGCGGGGAAGTGGGACAATATAGCCCGTGACTACCTCTGATAACGCCAATAACCCCAACACTTCCGCCGATCAGCAGCCCGCTGCCGCCCCGCCCGCCGCTTCGCAGCACGCAGCCGGCCCGGCCAATGATCCGCACTTCGAGACTGCTCTCGAGGACACGCTGCAGGAAGGCCTCGCGCCCAGCGTGATTACCGTTACCGGACCCGACCGGCCCGGCGTATCCGCGGCCTTCTTCCGCGTACTGTCTTCCTACGGAGTGCAGCTACTCGACATTGAACAGTCCGTCTTCCGTGGGAAGCTGTCGCTGGCGGCGCTAGTGGGCGTCGGACAAGAAGACCTAGAACCGCTCGGCGAGGGACTTAAAGAAACCCTGGCCTCCTACGGCATGCGCGTCAGCGTCGAGGCCGACGACAATCTTTCCAGCACCCGTCCGCACTCCACGCACGTGATGGTGGTGCTGGGCCGCCCGCTGACGGCCACGCACATCTCCCGCATTGGCCAGACCCTGGCGGACTACGGTGCGAATATCGACACGATCACCGGCATCGCGGACTACCCGGTCACCGGCTTGGAGCTTAACCTGACCGTCGCCAACCCGGCACCCGGCGGCGGCGTGCCGCTGCGCAAGGCGCTGGCTACCCTCACCTCGGAAGTCGGCGTGGACATTGCCATCGAGCGCGCCGGCCTGGCCCGCCGGGCGAAGCGCCTAATCTGCTTCGACGTAGACTCCACCCTCATCCAGCACGAGGTCATTGAAATGCTGGCAGCCTACGCCGGCCGTGAGGAAGAGGTTGCCGCCGTCACCGAGCGCGCCATGCGCGGCGAGCTGGACTTCGCCGAATCCCTGCACGAGCGCGTGAAGGCCCTCGCCGGCCTGGATGCCGCAGTGGTGGAGAAGGTAGCCCACGACATCCAGCTGACCCCTGGTGCCCGCACCACCATCCGCACTCTGAAGCGCCTGGGCTACAAGGCTGGCGTGGTTTCCGGTGGATTCATCCAGGTCATCGAGCCACTAGCCCGCGAGCTGGACCTCGACTTCGCCCGCGCGAACACCCTGGAGATCGTCGACGGCAAGCTCACCGGCCGCGTGATCGGCCCGGTCATCGACCGTCAGGCGAAGGCAGAAAGCCTCAAGGAGTTCGCCTGGTCCAACGGCATCCAGCTGAACCAGACCGTCGCGGTCGGCGACGGCGCGAACGACATCGACATGCTCTCCACTGCTGGCCTGGGCATCGCCTTCAACGCAAAGCCAGCGCTCAAGGAGATCGCCGACGCCTCTGTGAACTACCCCTTCCTGGATCAGGTGCTGTTCATTCTTGGCATTTCTCGCCACGAAATTGAGGACGCCGACCTCCGCGACGGCACGTACCGCCGAGTGCCGATCGTCGAGAACTAACTGGCGCCCCCGCAACCGCCTGCCCGGCGCCCGCGCCGCGCTTTAAGCCGAGCGCTCGCGCTCGCGCAGCTCGCGGCGCAGGATCTTACCCGTGGAGGACTTCGGAATGCCCTGCACGAATTCCACAATGCGGATCTTCTTGTAGGACGCCACGCGCTCGGCCACGAAGTCCATCACTTGCTGCTCGTTGAGGGAAGAGCCGCGCTGGGCCACAACAAAGGCCTTCGGCAGTTCCTCGCCGTCAGAGGCACGGTGCACGCCGATCACGGCGGCGTCTGCGATCTCCGGGTGGCTCAGCAGTACCGACTCCAGCTCTGCGGGCGGAACCTGGTAGCCCTTGTACTTGATCAGCTCCTTCAGACGATCCACGATGTGGACGTTGCCCTCCGGGTCGCTGTTCGCCAGGTCGCCTGTGCGCAGCCAGCCGTCGCCAGGCAGGGCCTCGGCGGTCTGCTCTGGCTTGTTCAGGTAGCCGGCCATAATCTGCGGCCCGCGGACCCATAGCTCGCCCACCTCGGATACGCCCTCGCTGGGCAGCGGAATCTCCTCCAGAGTCTCCGGATCCACGAGCTTGCTCTCAGTGTTGGCGCAGGGCTTGCCGATGGAACCGCGGTTGATGTCCTTGGAGACATTAGCGTGCACCAGTGGCGAAGTCTCGGTCATGCCATAGCCCTGCTGCACGTGGATGCCCAGGCGCTTCTCCAGTGCCAGGGCCAGGTCCTCATCCAGCGTGGCCGCACCGCTGAACACCCCGCGCATGCGCGACAAGTCGTAGTTTTCCACCATCGGGTGCTTCGCCAGCTGCACGGCGATCGGCGGAGCGATCAGAGTGAAGTTCACCTCGAACTTTTGGTGGTGCTCCAGGAAGCTTTGCAGCTCGAAGCGCGGCACTACTACCAGTTTGGCGCGCTGCGCCAGCGCCAGGTTCACCAGCGCGGTCAGGCCATAGATGTGGAAGAACGGCAGAACCGCGTACACCGTATCGTCTCGACGCAGCAGTTCGATGTCCTGGCCTTGCTGCACGTTTGCCACCAGCTGGCGGTGCATCAGGCGCACCCCCTTCGGCAGGCCGGTGGTGCCGGAGGAGTAGGGGAGTACCGCCAGGTCCTCGTCCGGGTTGATCTCTACCTCGGGAGCAGTGCGGCGCTCTGCCATGATCTGCTGCATGCCCTTGGATGTATCCAGGTGGATGATGTCTTCTTCTGCGATTCCTGCATCCTTTGCCCCCTGGGACGAAGCGTCACCAAGCGCGGCAACAGTAAGCAGCATCTTCGCGCCAGAGTCCTCAATCTGCGCGGTGACGGTCTCCGGCGTGGAAAGCAGCGACAGCGGCGATACGACGGCGCCGATGCGCCACAGGCCGTAGGCGGCGACGATGAAGTTCAGGGAGTTGGGCAGGTGCAGCGCCACCACGTCGCCTTTTTTGATGCCCTTGCTGACCAGCCAGCCGGCGGTGGACTCGATGTAGTTCTGCAGCTGTGCGAAGGTCGTTTCGGAGCCATCGGCGATGTCGATGACAGCGACGCGGTCTTCTTCCTCCGTGGTGAGGTCGCCGAAGACGTAGTCGTAGAGACCCAGCGGGCTGAGTTCGATGTCCGGGCGGTCGCTCTTAATGGGCATTGCGTCGGGCTCCTATCCGTTCGCGGTTGTTCTTCGTCTCCACTGTAGTCGGCATGTGCTTTAGCCGACATCACTTTTTATGTTTCGTCCTGCTAACTTTCCGATGGTGCGAATCGGTATTGAACCTCGTGCCCGTCCTATTGAACTGCGTGCGAGATCGGGCGTAATCTCTTAAGGTAATTCTTTTATTACTCGCGGGAACTTTCGCCGCCTTGCACGCATTACACAATCGTCTGAAGCGGGTTTGAGTGGTTCATCTGCTTCAGTGCGTTCTTTGTTGTACTGCGGATGCTGGTGGAAGGAGGTGAACGATGAGCACAAAGAGTGATTCGATCGAAAACGGAGGACACATGGCTGGCCCATCCGCTGATACCGAGGCAGACGCACCAATTCTTCCCCCGCTGGAGGAACTGTTCGGCAACGAAGCGCAGGATCTCGACGATTTGTTCAACTCGATGTTGGACGTCGCCATGGATCCGAACACCGAGATGCCCGAGGGGGATCTGATTCCCGACCTGGATTCCTTCCCGGAGGAAGGTGCGGAAGCCCCTTCGGAAGATGAGGCCTCGCACGAGGTTGATCTTGCGGATCTCGACGATTCTGGTTCTTTGGTTGATGACGCCACCTCGGCGGATGACCTCACCAGTGATGCTTCGGGCGACGACGTGGATACCGGCGCGGCAGAGCACGAGGATCTAGACGATCTGGGTGGTTCTGACGATCTGAGCGAGCTCACTGATCCTGCAGCTGAGCTTTCAGATCCGGCCGCGGATGTCACCGGCTACGGCGAAGATGATTATGGCCACGATTACGGCGATGATCACCCGGACGATCTGACCGACCTCAGCGGAATGTAGGGGGAAGCCAGAAATGTCTAACGGATCTAACAACCCACGGAAAGAACTCACCCGCGAAGAGGAACGCGACCTGCTGGCCAAAGCCCATGAGGGCGACCAGCAGGCTTTCGCGCGTTTAGCGCGCCAGGCATGGGGCAGGATGTTCTCTGTCTGCCTGTCCATCACCGGCAACCGCGCCGACGCGGAGGATGCGCTGCAGAACGCACTGACCTCCGCGTGGAAGAACATTGAGAAGTTCGACGGGCGCGCCAGGTTCTCCACTTGGGCCTACCGCATTGCCTCCAACGCTGCGCTGCAGATCGTGCGCTCCCGCCGGGACGTTCCGGAAGAGGACGCGGGCGTGGACGAGGTTGCGCAGACCCCGGAAGTCGGCTCGCAGGTTACCTCGGCAATGGTCGTGCGACAGGCGTTGGCGCAGCTGCCGGATGACTTCCGCGAAGTCATCGTCCTGCGCGAATACACGGGCATGAGCTACCAGGACATCGCCGCCCACCAAGGGATTCCCATTCAAACGGTTAAGTCACGCATCAATCGCGCGCGTGCGAAGCTGAAGGCGGCACTGGTGGAGGCCGGCGTCACCAGCGCATAAACAGTCAGGCACTGCCCCCGCAAACAAGCACAGCAAAGAGCCCCACAACATCGAGCAGTTCAAGCTTTGCTCGGTGGGTGGGGCTCTAACTTGTGCCGATCGCTGAGGGGCTAGTCCTGTGGCATCAGGTTGTAGAACTTCAGCATCTCAATGAAGCTTTCCTTGGTGTCATCAGACTTGCCGTTGGAAAGCACGACCAGCTTCTCCTCGGGGTACCACACCG
>NZ_CALLDG010000122.1 GCF_937999985.1 uncultured Corynebacterium sp. | reverse complement strand
GTTGAAGGTACCGCCAGTGATAACAGTTTTGCATTCAGGTTGAGCTTGAGATGCGCCATCCTGTGCCGATGCAACGGGTACGGAAAGTGCAGCAGTGCCCAGGGCGAAAGTCATCACAGTGCCGAGCATGACATTTCGAGTTGACTTAATAGACATGAGAATTACTCCTGATGAATGGATCCTAGGGACTTAGCCCTAGTGAATGGAATGGATTGATATGCAGAAAGCAGTCGAGCTACTGCAGCTGGCGGATCCCTCCGCCGCGGACGAACAGAGACGTCATTATCCGCACTGCGGACAACTTCGATGGGCCAGTCATAAACGCTGGAGAGAATCTCGTCGGTATAGACCGAATCAACCGATCCAGCGGCGGCAATTCGCCCATTCGATAGACAGACGATGTGATCGCAATACGCCGCAGCTGCGTCGAGGTCATGCAACACAATCACCACCGCAGTTCCAACTCTGTGAGCGATCTGCTGCATCAAGCTCAAGACTTGTTCCTGATGACGGATATCCATCGCCGCGGTCGGCTCGTCTAACAACACCACCGGTGTTTGCTGGGCCAAAACTCGGGACAACGCAACCCGAGCACGTTCGCCACCGGAAAGAGTGACGATGTCACGAACTGCCAACGCAGTGGAACCGGTGGCGTCCAGAGCAGCGTCAACAATGAGCTCATCCACACTGCTATCGACTGTCCCTCGCCACGGTCGCCGTCCCATCGCCACAACATCTCGAACAAGAAACTCAAACGCGACTTGGACATCCTGAAGCAACACCGCACGGCGCTGCGCCATTGCCCTTGCATCGGCCCGAGAGGGGTCTAATCCGGCGACGGAAACCACACCCTCAGTAGGTTTAATATCCCCAGACAGCGCGGCGAGCAGCGTCGACTTACCAGCACCATTCGGCCCAATGAGCCCTGTGACCTCGCCGGCACGAGCGACAAAACTAATGTCACTGAGCAACCGCTTGGCACCAACGTCGACGGCGAGGCCAGATACCTCAATGGCCTTATCGCCGATAGCCATACTGTTAGTAGTCGCATCGCTACCGTGAGCACTCATGCGTGCATCCCCTTTCGCATCATTCGGCGCAGCAGAACGAAGAAAGTCGGGCCGCCGACAAGGGCAGTGAAGATGCCAATCGGCAAATCTGCGAATTCAATCAACGTGCGGGCAGCCACATCGGCCAGACCAATCAAGACCGCCCCGCCAAGCGCAGAAGCAGGGATGAGGAGATAATTCTCCGGCCCCATGACCGTTCGCAACAGGTGCGGGATAATCAGCCCTACGAAGCCGATGAGCCCAGCAAAGGCAACTGCACCTGCAGTGAGTACGGTCGCAGCGATGATCACAATCGCTCTCAATTGACTTACATTGATCCCTGTGTGACCAGCGGCTTTCTCACCCAAAGCAAGCACGTCTAGTGCCCCACCCATCCGTAGGGCTACGGCAATTCCAACCATCGTGATCGGCAAAACCGCCCAAACGTGCTTCCACTGGGCACCATTTAGGGATCCCATCTGCCAAAAGATGATCTCTTCCCGACTGGCGGTCGGAGCTAAATAGACCATGAAGGAGATAATTGCTCCACACACGGCATTGACCGCGATACCTGTGAGAACCAGATTGATAACCACAACTCGGCCTTGACTTCGTGCTAGCTGGTAAATCAGGCCAGCGGCAACCAATGCGGAAAGAAAGGCGAAGAACGGAACGGTGAACGTGCCGAAGAAAGCAAGGTTAAAGACGATTGCCAACGCCGCACCAACCCCGGCGCCCGAGGTCACGCCAATAATCGATGGCTCGGCCAGAGGGTTGGCAAACACCGCCTGCATCAATGTTCCAGCCACACCCAAACATGCGCCGACTAGGAACCCCAGCAGGATGCGCGGCAAGCGAATATCCCACACTACGCTGGAGGCCAGACCTGAATGATGGTCTTTCCCCAGCAAGATTGAACCTAAATCCTGCAGTGGCACGTAGTACTGTCCAAGCACGATCGATAGCACCGCAGCAACAAGCATTAGCACCACCAGTGCACCGAAAATCCCTACCCATCGGCGCGTTCGCGCCCGGAGAAACTCGTTCGTATTAACCGTGTGGGTCATATAACGCCTTCGCTGTCCGCAAAAGTGTTTGCCCAGTCATAGGGCCGAACGCCAACGATTGACCATCTGGAATCGTGATTACGCGCCGCTTCTGTCCTGCCGTGGTTTGAGCTATGCCGGGGCGTTTGAGCAGGCCTTCGATCCCTCCGGTGGATTCCAACCCGCCGGTCATCATGATGAACGCATCTGGGTTTAACCTAGCTAGCGACTCCGCATTGGCTGGTTCGATGTAGGAAAGGTTGTTCTCCGTCCCCACGTCAACCGCACCAACGCCCTCGATCAGGTCTTTTGCTCCGGTCCCTTCGCCCATGATGAAGAACACTCCACCATTTCCACGGGCATAAAGGAATGCCACCCGCATCGGTGTAGAGGGCACCATCTTCTTGATGGTCTCTTTATCCAGATTTATTTCCTCGACTGTGCGATCCGCAAGCTTTTCCGCATCCTCCGGGAGGCCCACGACAGCACCGAGCGTGGTGATGTCCTCGGCTACCGAATCGATCGTGCGGGTCGGTTCCATGACCACAGTGGTCACGCCCGCCTGACGAATCTGATCGATAGCGTCCCGTGGCCCGATGGAGTGGTCCACGATGACGATATCCGGCTCCAACGACAACACGGCTTCCACGTTGATGTTGTGCCCACCTTGAGTGACCACTGGCCTGTCGGCCAAGATGTTTTCAGTAGAAGAGACCGTGCGGCCTACAATCCGATCGGCAAGACCCAGGCCAGTAAGGGTTTTAGTGTAAGTACCGTACAGGTCAAGAGCCAGAATCCGATCGAGCTTATTAACCTTGACATCGTGGCCGTCTGCGTCGGTCAGCTCCACCGGCAGCTTCGGGGATGGATGCTTGGTCACAGGCTCCACATCCGTGAAGTCCTTGACCTCCGAAACGCCCTCAAAACTACGAGGATCCTGCAGATCAGCAGCATTCTTGATGTCGTTTCGCAGAGCAGCATCAGCTTCGGATTCATAGGCGCCCTTAACGCCACACGCAGCGATGCTAGCCGTGCAGATAAACAACACACAGGTGCGGAACGCTAACCGCACAGTTCGATTAAGAACAATGGACATTAAAACGTGCTTTCTAACTGAGCAGTGTCTTGCCACCTAGTAGGCGGATTAAGACGGATTACTTACAACCAGTCGACCGATGCTTCCACCTGCGACGATGACTCCTACGATCAATCCGAGAAGGTAAGTAGCCGGGTTCTCATCCTGACCCTCAGCCGCAGCAGGCTTAACCTTGAATTTGCTCGATCCGTTTTCGTACCCCGCCGATGAAGAATCGCCATCGACGCCATTGCCGGAACCGTCCTTATTGCCGGCGAGCTTCGCGGCGGCAGCATTGTGCGCAGCAGAAGAACCACCGCCCGATCCACCCGCACTCGATCCAGATGCTGTCGTACCGCCCACTGCGTCGCAGTCACCCTGGCCACCTAGCTGGGCGCTGAAAGATATGGGCGCTAGTTGAGTTCCCGGATCGTAAAATTCGGCGAAAGCCACAGAGCCATCCTGGGTCAGCGATACACTCGCCTCTCCGCTTACTGAGTTATCCGAGATATCAAGGGAACTAAAGCTCAGGTCTCCCAGCACTGTGCGCCCGAAGTCTCGCTTCTCCCCTTCCATGTTTGAAGAACGAACATCGGCAACAAGCCTTCCTGTTCCACCGTTGAACTGGATCTCCGGATTCGCAATGTTCAGGTCGAGAATTCCGTTGTGACCGGTGAATTGCATCGCGCCACCATAGGAAATCGTTCCCTGTTGAGAAGACGTATCGACGTTGCCGCCGTTGCCGGTGAACTGATACTTGCCGCCGCTGTATCCGACCCCGCTCAAATCCCACTTGCCCTTAGCGATAGAGCCGGTGATGTACGACTGGAAGGATTCCTTCAGAGCCCACGATGCCTTGGCGCTTTCGACTGCCTTGACCGACTCGCAGTGCAGGTCTCCACCGCCACCAGCTGCTCTACCTGCTGTGGCACCGCCCCGGGTTGTTCCGCCTCCGCTGGCGGCCGACCCGCCGCCTGTTCCGCCGTTTCGCGCACCACTGTTCCCTGCTCCAAGCGATGTTCCGCCAGAGGCCGATCCACCACCAGAACCGGAGTTGGAGTTAGAGTTCGTTCCGGAGGTAGAGCTAGTTCCGGAGTCGCTTCCGCTAGAAGATCCGTTCTTTACGCTCCCGCGATTGACGAAAGATTCATACTCGTCCAAGAAGGCTTGGGAGTTACCCATGAAAGTGGTCAGGGCGTTCATCGTGTCGTTCGTCTCAGACAGAATTCCCATAGCTTCCTTGTTAAAGCCGGTGAAGTTGCCATCGATCGTGGTCAGCGTGCGCTTTTCGCCCGATCCCGAGCCACTGCCCGAATCTGATCCACAGCTGCCGTCCAAAGCCACTGAGCCACTGGTTGGATCCATCGAGGTTCCCGCATTGTAAGCGAGAAACAGCCGGCTGCCACCTTGAGTAAGTGTCGTAGAACCAGAAAGGTTCACGCTCCCTGAGCCAGGGGTCACCGGGGTGGACAGGTTCACCTTGGCGATGACTTCATCGTCGCCAGTGATTTTGGCTCCTCGCTTGCTCTTATTGACCATGTCCGACTCATAGGAGACATAGTCCACCAGAATCTCGGCGGTTTTTCCCTTTGCGCGCACCTTCCAATCGGAGAGCGTCATATCTAACAGGTCATCACCGCCATAGTTGTGGCCGTTGAAACGGAGAACTCCGTTGAGCGGAACCGTCACCGTATCACCGTTTACCTGGGGCTTTTGGGGGCGGAACTGGAAGGCTCCATTCGGGCCGGTCTTATCGCCATTAAAGCCGATACCGTCGCCACCCCATCCGCCTTTAGCGACAGGGCCTTGGATATAGGCACGGTAGCTCTGCTTGATACCCCAATTGAATTCACAGGTTCCTGCCGCTGAGGCAACGGGGGTAGCGACCGTGGTAAATGCTACGGGAGCGAAGGCAAGTACGGAGGTGGCAGCCACAGCCGTGGATGCGCGGACGAACAACCGTCGCGAGGAGCCTCGACGTGATCCAAACGGTGAAAGATGCATGCTGATCCTACTCAAAACTGAAACATCAAAAGATTTGCGCCGCCTTACCTCTACCTAGGTTTTACCCATTAGATTAGGATAGTGTTACCTTAATTAGGTAAGGCTCGACTTAGCTGAAAGTATCATGAGTCAGCCTAAGAGACGAAAGCATCTTGTGTTTAGTTTCGTCCCCCACCCCCACCTCTCACCCCCGAGAAAGGACGCGAAGAATGACCGCATACACCCCGGCCCCTCTGGCCAACCTCTACCCTGAAGTAGACCCCCACCAGGCAATTCCGCTTTCCGCGACCGAACGCTTTGCCCTAACCGTATCGATCGGCGTGATGGCATACGGCGCAGTAGTCGGCGACTTCATTATCGCCGGAGTCGGGCTGGCACTAGTCGCCATCGCATGCGTCGTATGTTCTCAGAAAACGCAGCGCCGGATCCGCTCCCAAGCCCGCAGCCGCTTCCCCAGCGAGGACTGGGTCGAATACAGAACCGCAAACAGGTTGAATCTGAACCTCTTCCTCCCCCTGTGTATCGGCTCCATCGGCGCCCTGATTGTGGCCGGTTTTTGGTACATCCCGCCGGAGCACGCAACACTGGGCGGCATCATCATCGCCATCGTTTCTGCCGCCACCATTTGGTTCTTGCCAGGCCTGAACCCCATGTGGTCGAACGACGAAGAATATTTCGTACCCGAAGAAATGTATGACGACGAGGTCGAGCTTCCGGGATCAGAGTTACAACCCGACGAGTACGTCTATGGAACTACCCCTTCAGCGACCACTTCGCGCCATCGGCTGTATCCGTAACCTCGATGCCGGCCTCGGCCAGGCGGTCGCGCACCTCGTCGGCGGTGGCCCAGTCCTTGGCCGCGCGGGCCTCGGCGCGGCGCTCCAGCTCGGCCTTCACCAGCACGTCCAGGGCACCCATCGCCACGTCGGAGCCACCGGCAGCGGCCTTGGTGGATTCCAGCCAGGTCTCGCTCAGCGGATCCACACCCAACACAGCGGCCATGGCGCGAACCTGCCCGGCGATTTCCTTAACCTGCTGCTTCGCCTCGTCCGTAGGCTTTGCGTCCAGTAGCTTGTTGCCCTCACGAACCACGTCGTGGATCACGGCCAGCGACTGCGGCACGGCCAAGTCATCGTCCATCTTCTCCGCGAACTGCGCCGGCACCTCGCCGACCGGCAGCGCCTGCGGGTCCACCGCAGTCTCGCCGGTGACGTACTCGATGGCACGCACCAGGAACTTCTCGATGCGGCGGTAGCCCGCAGCGGCCTCACCCAGCGCAGCCTCGGAGTACTCCAGCATCGAGCGATAGTGCGCGCTGCCCAGGTAGTAGCGCAGCTCAACCGGCCGCACCAGCTTCAGCACGTTCGGGATAGAAAGCACGTTGCCCAGGGACTTCGACATCTTCTCGCCGGACATCGTCACCCAACCGTTGTGCATCCAATAGCGCGCGAACCCATCGCCCGCTGCCGTCGCCTGTGCGGCCTCGTTCTCGTGGTGCGGGAACTGCAGGTCCAGGCCACCGCAGTGAATGTCGAACTCACTGCCCAGGTAGGTCGTGGCCATCGCGGAGCACTCGATGTGCCAGCCGGGGCGACCTCGTCCCCACGGGGTATCCCAGGCCGGCTCGCCCGGCTTGGCTGCCTTCCACATGGTGAAGTCGCGCGAGTCGCGCTTGCCGGTACCCGCGGACTCGCCCTGATCCATCTCGTCCAGCTTCTGTCCGGAAAGGAAGCCGTAGTTATCGATCGTCGCGGGCTGCGCGTACACGTTGCCGTCTGCGGCGTAACCGTGACCGTTGTCGATGATGCGCTGCATGTACTCGATCATCTGCGGTACGTGCCCTGTGGCGCGGGGCTCGATGGAAGGTGGGGTGACGCCCAACTGGTCATAGGCCCAGTTAAACGCACGCTCATGCGTGGCGGCCCACTCCCACCACGGGCGGTTATTCTCCGCGGCCTTGTTCAGGATCTTGTCGTCAATATCGGTGACGTTCCTTACGAAAGCGACGTCCAACCCCTTGGCCTCTAGCCAGTTGCGCAGGATGTCGAAAGCAACTCCGCTGCGCACATGCCCGATGTGCGGGATCGACTGCACGGTCGCTCCACACAAATAGATCGAGGCATGGCCTTCACGGATGGGCTCAAAGTCGCGGAGCTGGCGGGCGGCAGTGTCGTAAATTCGCAAAGTCACACCACACAGTATAGGCATGCGCATCCGGCCTCTTTCCCCTGCGTGTCAGTATCGTGGAGCATATGAGCACTCAAAACACCCCGAGATTCGCCACCATCCGCCTCAATAACCGGGGTGCATGGCGCCCAATCGCAGTCACTTCCTTCTCCGCCGAAGGCGGCGAGGGCAAGCTCCTCGCCGAATTCCCTTACAAGGCGCAGATCAGCAGCACGGAGCTGGATTCCCTCCCCACTGTTTCCTTCACCGCCGACCAGCTGGGGCCGGTCGTGCCGAACCCCGGAAAAATTTTCTGTGTCGGCCTGAACTACCGGGAACACATCGCAGAGATGGGGCACCCGATTCCGGATCACCCCACCCTGTTCGTGAAGTACGCCTCCGCCTTGGCGGGCCCGTTCGACGAGGTCGTTGTGCCCCCGGAGCTCTCCGCGCAGGCGGACTACGAGGGCGAGCTCGCTGTCATTATGGGCGAAGCCGGCCAGATCGCAGGCTACGCCGTGATGAATGATTTCTCTCAGCGCGATTGGCAGTACCGCACCCAGCAGTGGCTGCAGGGCAAGAACCTGGACCGTTCCAGCGGTTTCGGCCCATGGATGGTGCCGGCCGAGCATTTCGATCCGATTGCAGAAGGAGCCGTCTTGCGCACCTGGGTCAACGGCGAACTCCGCCAGGAGCACAGCGTTGCCGACCTGGTGTTTAAGCCGCAGGATCTGGTGGATTACATCAGCAACTTCGCCTCGTTGGCACCTGGTGACGTCATCGTGACGGGCACACCAGAGGGCGTCGGCCACGGCATGACCCCACCGCAGTACCTGGCCGATGGCGACGAGGTACGCATCGCGATCGACGGCATTGGGGAAATATGCAACCGCATTAACTGCTGAGCTGAGCCAAACCCGGCTCGGCTTTCTTGATGGCGCTCCGCACTGCCGCGAAAAGTAGCAGACAGATGGGAAGCGCAATCACAATCACATCGATCCTGGGCGACCAGAACAATGGCAGGTATCTACTAGGCAATACCGATATGAGCAGGCACTGGGCGGCAGTTAGCAGAAGCAGTCCATAGAAGCTCTTTCGCAGGTCCGCTACGAGGCATGCACCGAAAATCACCGACAATGCAATAAGCGTGTACTGCAGCATGCCTGGGTTGCCCAGGATCGCGACAACGCCGCATTCGCCCAGGCAAAGCCCGAGGAAAAGCCAGTCGCAGACCGCCCACGTGCGAACAGTTAGTTCTTCCAGCTGGGAAAGCCGATTATCCCAGAACATCACCGCGGAGCTAACGATGGCGATGGAGAACACAAAGTTAAACGGAACGACTCCGGACGAACTCCACGAAGCCCAGGGAATGGGAATCGTGGTCGTACCGAACAGGACGGCACCCACGACGCCGAATACCTGAAGCATCACCGCATAGGTCGCGGAATGACCGCGCCAATAGATCTGTCCTCGATGCTGGGTAGACACTACCCCTCCCAACACTCGGAGTTCGCCCGATCAAGGATGAACTTCACGTCCACTCCCTCATTCGTGCCATGCACCCCGCGCCATTGTCCGGAAGGTGTCAGGGTCGCTCGTTCCAGTTCTTCTTCCGTCAGATCGGGAAGAGACTCCGCGACTGATACTGGTTCCTGCGGAGTTCCCCAACACGATGGTGCCCCCTTAAGCGCAGGTTCGTTGCTGAGGAGTTCGACCAGGAGCGCGTGCTTTACTGCCTGTTGCTGATTCGAGTGGGCGAGCCAGATGTCGCCGTCCCGTTGCGGTTCGGCGTCGATCAGCCTATAGGTAGTGACGCCCAAAGATTCCCACACCTTGCGGTTAGCATCTACCTGCTCAGATGGGGTTTCGCGCCAATAGCATACTGCTCCGTCGCAGATCATGCGCTCTCGGGGACGGGGCATCGCGGAATCGTAGTTTCCATCTTGGGCGATTCCGTAGCCTAATCCACAGCTCACACCGAGTAGAACGATGGCGGCCACACGAAGTGGCCACGCGGACAGCCCCGGAAGCCAGTTTCCGTGAAAAGCCGCGGTCAACAACAACGAGCAAACGCATATAGCCCCCAGCACCAGCGCCGAAGCCTTCCACAGAATCGGGTCCACGCTCTGCGATACCTGGCAACAAGAGCTGAACGGCTGCCCGAACATTTGTCGCCACGCCACATTTGAAAGCGATACAGGATAAGCGACCAGGATAAAAGGCAGAAGCAAGCCGACAGCGATCGCCACAATTGCTGGTAGGTACAGCCCTAAAGTCGCCCCCAAGCTCAGCCATGCCACGCCGTGAAGAACAATAAAGACCAGCCCCGTTGCAAGGGACTGTGCGGACTCTACGTATCCGATATCCGCCAGCTGCACTGCGAGGTACGCCAACACCACTACCACCGCGAGCAATAGTGGCAGCGCCAAGGATCTGAGCCAGACCCTAAAAACATCCTGCACAGAGCCGCGGGACTTGAGAAAGGAACGGAAGCGTGCCATCTCTTTGGCACCGATAAAACCTAGGATTGGCCCCAGCGAATAGTAGATGGCCAAGCTATTGGAGACCGCGTTGTCCTGCGTAGGCACCGAGTTAGCGTTGAGTGTAATGCTCAGCAATCCAAGCGCAGAAGCCGCGAGCACCAAAGCAACGTTGATCGCATTAATCCTCGACATGGCCACCGGTCCTGGAAAATGCTTCCGCAAGGTTTCTCACAGTGTCGGAATAGCGATGTGACTCCCCCGGCTCTAGCGAACCGCGCCCAACTCGCAGAAAATCGCTCAACGGCCCCTGGAACTCAACTTTTCCTTTATGCAACACGAGTACATGCTCGAACGGCTTCTCCACTTCCAAGGGC
>NZ_CALLDG010000121.1 GCF_937999985.1 uncultured Corynebacterium sp. | reverse complement strand
CAAGGACCTGGCTTTCAACCTGGGTGGCCACACCAACCACTCCCTGTTCTGGAAGAACCTCTCCCCGAACGGTGGCGGCGAGCCGACCGGCGAGCTGGCTGAGGCTATCAACCGCGACTTCGGCTCCTTCGAGGCATTCCAGGAGCACTTCAACGGCGCTGCTCTGGGCCTGCAGGGCTCCGGCTGGGCAGTCCTGGGTTACGACCACATCGCTGGCCGCCTGGTTGTCGAGCAGATGACCGACCAGCAGGGCAACCTGTCCATCAACCTGACCCCGCTGCTGCTGCTGGATATGTGGGAGCACGCTTTCTACCTGCAGTACAAGAACGTTAAGGCAGACTACGTGAAGGCTGTCTGGAACGTCTTCAACTGGGACGAGGTTGCAAAGCGCTACGAGGCTGCCCAGAAGTAAAGCTGCATCAAGGGGCGCCCTCGTAGGCGCTTCCCCAGCACTGAAAACTAAATAGAGCTGGCCCTGTATCAGCGCCGGAAGCATCTTCCGGCCATTTGATACAGGGCCTTTTGCGTCCCTAGAAACGCAGCCCTAGAAACACAACGGGCCCGGCGAACGGTTTCTTAAACGAGCACTCACTCACTTCACGCGCTCGATTGGACTTTCGCAGCTGGCTCACAAGTCAACTACACACCCACCTGAGATTGGAGAAGAACCATGAAGGCTCAAGTACGAACCATCCGTTCCAACCACTCCCCCGATTCCCAGCGCACGCGCGGTGGTCGCCGCACCCGCCAGTTTGGTGCCGTGGTCGCCCTGACTGGCCTGCTGCTGGGCACCGCAGCCTGCGGCGATGAGGACAACGCTGAGGATGCCCCAGCCTCCGTGACCTCCAGCACGGAAGCCGCAGACGCTGGCTCCGCCGACAAGGGCGAAGCGCCCAAGGAAGGCAACAACCAGAACGCAGAAGGGGCGAACACCGAAAACGCCGCTGTACCAAACCCCGCCGAGGGCGAGAATGCCGAAGGCGCCGATGGCAACGAAAGCCCTGACGAAGGCAACAAGGATTGCTCCGAACAGCCTAACTCCCCGGAGATCACGAACAACATCAGCAAGCTGCCGCCAAACCAATTCGGCTGGAAGCCCACGGGCGAGTCGAACTACAACCCCTGCAACGACCTCAGCTACGCGCTGATCACCCAGGCGCAGCAGGGCAACAGCCAGTTTGCAACCCAGCTGATGCTCTTCCACAAGGGCAAGTACATCGGCGTTGGCTCCGACACAATCCAGCAGGCGGAGGTTCTATCCGCCACGGATTCTTCCGTCACGGTGCGCATGCGCGACTGGGAGGCGCTGCAGGAATCCGGCGAGGCCAACGCGCAGGCCCCCAACTACTACTCGGACGTCACCTTCCGTTGGAACGGCAGCAAGGTAGTGCCGGAAGGCCGCATTCCGAACCAAGGCCTCTCCAAGTAGACCTGCAGTCGCTGGCTCGCTAGTCCCCTAGCACCCCGACGGGGCAACTCACGCCATTTGAGCCGTGGTTGCAATACCCGTCGGGGTTCTTGTGTAGATACTGCTGGTGCTCGTCCTCGGCCAGGTAGTACTGCCCGTCACCAATGTCCGCCAGCTCGGTGGTTTCCGTGGTGATCTCCCCGAAGCCCGCGTCGCTAAAGCGCTGCTGCCACCCAGCGATAGCCTGCCGCACGCGCCGCAACTGTTCCGCGTCCTGCGCGTACACGCACGAGCGGTACTGGGTACCCACGTCGTTGCCCTGCCGGTCGCCCTGCGTCGGGTCGTGGTTCTCAAAGGCGATCTGCAGCAGTTGCTCCAAGCTCACCGCGGCGGCGTCGAAAACAACCCGCACCACCTCGGCGTGGCCGGTCCGCCCGGTGCATACCTCGCGGTAGGTGGGGTTCGGAGTGTATCCGCCCGCGTAGCCCACGGAGGTGCCCCACACTCCGTCCACGCCCCAGAACATGCGCTCCACACCCCAGAAGCAGCCCAGCCCCAGGACGATCTGCGCGGGTTGCTGCAGCCCGTCGGCCTCGGCCCAGTAGCTATCCTCCAGCCCGGTCAGCGGCGTGCCCAGAACCACGTTCGGCTGCGGGTTCTCCAGCACGGGCGTGCGTCCGCCCTTCAGCGCGTCCTCCGGCCCGACCCTTTCGGCCCGGTACGGCCCCTGGCTGTTGAGCGCCATGATGCGTTCGAAGAAGTTCGTCATGTCCTTGTCCCTCTTTGCCCCTCTTTGTCCCTTGTTGTCCCTTGTTGTTCCTTTTTCTTCTTGACTGCTTAGTGACGCCGCAGCTCCCGCAAGCCCGGCGCGCCCCTGCGCAGCCACGCGCGAACCGCCGAGGTCGCCACGCAGTCATCGGCGTTGTAGCGCTCCAGCTTACGCCTGGCCGCCTGCGCCGTACTGCGGGATCCGCCGATGGCCTGCTCAAACAACTCCACCGCCGCCTTGCCGTTTATGCCCACCTGGCTGAACTCGAACCCCGCCAGCGGCGCTACCGTCTTTAGCCCCAGCGAGTCCGTGGGCGCCAGCGCCTTCTTCACCAGGCCGAAGCAATCACACCAGTGTTCGGAGGCGATGAAGGCATTCACCTCCTCCAGCGTGGGCATGGTCACCTTCACGTTGGTGCCCGCGACCGCATAGCGGCGCCCGCCGTAACGCTCAGCGGCGTGGCGCAGCCAGTAGTTTTCCCCCTGCGCGGCATACACCCACACCTGGAAGTTCTTTCCCTCCTCCAGGGCGCGGTCCTTCTGCGATTGCATCCAGTGCCAGAATTCGGCTACGTGTTGGCCTTCGTCGCCTTCCCGGCTGAAGTCCCCGAACCCGATGTAGCGCGAGCCGTCGAAGGTACCCCAGAGGAACGTGCCGCGGTTGGGGTGGGCCTCCATGTCTACGTCGATCTCCACCCAGTCACGCAAACCCCCGGCGGCGTTGCGCGCGCTACCGCCCCAGAGTTCCGGCTGCTCTTGCCAGTTCTTCTTCGGGCGGCGCAAAGCCACCTGCCCATCCATCCAGGCCTGCGCCAACTCCGCTTGCTCCCCGTTCGCGGAGGCCGCCAGCTGCGGTAGGGTCTCGATCCCCTTCTCCCGCCATGTGCGGGCTTTATCCCCCGGCAGCAGCAGGCTGATCTCCTGCGCCTGCAGCAACTGGGCCCGGCAGTGATTGTGGAATTCGCAGGTCTGACATTCCTTGATCCTGCGCGGGCCGGTCGGGATCGGTTCCTCCAACGCGGCCTGCAGGCCGGGGAGGACGGAGGGGGCGTCAAAAAAGAAACAACGTGGCCTGCCCGGCCCGGCGCGACCGATCAGTGCGACGGTGCTGGCGGCGAAGCCCCATTGGCGCAATACAACGTGGGCGATGGCCACCCTTTGGGCGTCCCCGGCGGCAGCGCGATGGCGGAAGTCAATCGGCGCCGGCACCGCCAAACCCAGGGCGCTAATGTCCGTCACCCGACAATCCGCCAACTGCGTGGCCCGCGCGCGGCGCGCCACGGAGTGCGAGGAGATCGCGACGGGCGTGTACTGCATAAACTCGTCGACCCCCTTGCCGCGGTCCGCGCGGACGAGCAGGTCCAGCTCTACCCGGAAAGGCCCTTCGGCCAGCACGGGGCGGGTGATCAGCCGAGCACCGGAAGCCAGCGCCTCCAGGGTCTGCTCGACGGCGGTGTCGGGCTCACTAGGGTCGATATCCACCCTGGTGGGAAACACTTTGTCGCCGATCCGCGGCTTGCTCGGAAGGCGCCGAAATACCTGCTCTCGCCGGAGCGCGGCGTTGGCTTTGCGCTGAACGGCCTCCACGTAGGCCTCGAGGTCCTGTGCAATGTGGATGCGCGGGGTCACGGGTGATTCCTGCTGTTCTTTGTGACGCCGCAATACCGCACGGTGGCGGCAGCCCACGAGGTCGCTAGGACCGAGCGGCGGAAGATCTTCAGGCAGGCTCACAATAGTTTCTAAGCCTAGCGCGTCCCCCGGACAGGCAGCGCGCCTCCCCAGAGGGTTGAGTGCCCAAATGGTTAAGCCTCCGCCCCGGGGTGTCGGAGTACAGTGAAGCAAGTACAGTAAAGATGTTTCTTAAGTAATCTGGTTGAACAGTAAGACAGATCAAGACAGATCAATTCGCATCGGAGTGACATGGGACTGCTCAGCGGTATGCGCAAGCGCCGTCAGGAAAAGAAGGCCATCGAGAAGGCAGCGAAGGTTCGCGCCAAGGCACAGGTAAAGGCCGACTCGAAGCTGGAGAAGCGCAAGGAGGCCTACCTGCGCAAGACAGCCAAGCAGGTGCGCAAGATGGATGCCAAGGAGCTCAAGGCGCAGCGCAAGCACAACGAGAAGATGGCGAAGGCCTCGCTGGAGCAGATCAAGGCCGGTCGTTTCAACGCCAAGAAGGTGCTGAGGATCGCCAGCGCTGCCCGCGTAGCCGCCCCCTTTGCAATCCCGCTGTTCTACCGTGGCGCCACCGCCCTACAGGAAGCCTCCAATAGCTCCGCGGCTCGCCGCACCGGCCTGGCTACCAAGGCAACCGCCCAGTTCCCGGGCGATGGCGGCCTGCAGCAGGCGCGCATCAAGAGGATCCGCAAGTCCCTGGACGATGGCGTGCCGACCGGCTTTGCCAAGGACATCTCCGAGCGTATGGACGACTTAGATACGGCCGTCGAGAACTCCCGCTCCATGAACGACGGCCAGGCAAAGCGTGTGCTGCGTTCCGTATCCAACGAGCTGGATCTGGTGGAAGCCCAGATTAAGGCCAAGCGCAAGTAGGGCAGACACTTGGGCTTGGCCGGCCGCTAGACCGAGCTAGCTCAGGCTGGGGGGATCTCACCCAGCGAAACCCGTTTGTGCGTGGTTTTATTGGGCTATGACGAACAAGCCTCAGGAAAACTCCACCCCTGCCCAGTCCGGCCAGTTCACCCGCCGCCAGGTTCTACAGACCAGCGCGGCCGGCGCAGCTGCCGTCGGCATCGGCACCGTTGCCGCCAACTCCACCGCCTCCGCCGCGCCGCTGGGCTCCACCAAGCGCCCGAACCCGCCCATCAACAAGAAGATGGGCAAGGAAGCCTTCCAGCACGGCGTTGCCTCCGGTGACCCCTACCCGGATAGCGTGCTGCTGTGGACCCGCGTGACCTCCAACGAAAACGACTACCCGGGTGACGGTCAGGGGCAAGCCACCAACGTGAAGTGGGAAGTCGCAAGCGACGAAAAGTTCACCCAGATCGTCACCTCCGGCACCGCGAAGGCGGAGCCTGCCGGCGACATGACCGTGAAGGTAGAGGCCCGCGGCCTGAAGCCCTACACCGGCTATTTCTACCGCTTCACCACCGTCGACGGCCCCCGCAAGGGCCAGACCTCCCCGGTCGGCAAGACCCGTACCGCACCAGCCAAGGGCGCCGACGTTTCTGAACTGCGCTTCGCGCTGTTTAGCTGCTCTAACTGGGAAGCCGGTTTCTTCAGCGCCTACCGCGATATGGCCAAGCGCGGCGACATCGACTACGCGCTGCACGTCGGCGACTATATCTACGAGTACCCGCGCGGCGAATACACCGGTAAGACCGGCTCTGTCCGCCTGCACGAGCCAGCCAACGAGATCGTCTCCCTGGCCGACTACCGCCAGCGCTACGCACTGCACCACACCGACCCGGACCTGCAGGCCGCGCATGCTGCTTGCCCGTGGATCGTCACCTGGGATGACCATGAGGTCGCCAACGATAACTGGTCGCACGGCGCGGAGAACCACCAGGCGGACAAGGAGGGCGACTTCATCGCCCGCCGCAACGCCGCCATGCAGGCCTACCTGGAGTGGCTGCCGATCCGCGCCACCCCACTGTCCGAGAAGGGCCACATCTACCGCAACCTGTCCTTCGGCAACCTGGTCGAGCTGAACATGCTGGATCTGCGCACCTACCGCAACGAAAAGCCAGGCTTCACTTCCGCCCGCAAGACCGACGATGAGTCCCGCACCATGCTGGGCTCCGAGCAGTTCGGCTGGCTGACCAAGAAGCTGTCCACCTCCACGGCCCGATGGAACTTCATCGGCAACTCCGTGATGTTCAGCCCGGTTCTGATCCCGCCGCTGGATCCGGAGGCCACCAAGGCCGTCACCCAGCTGCTGGGTCTGCCGGAAGAGGGTATGCCCTACAACTTCGACCAGTGGGATGGCTACGCCGCCGAGCGTCGCCGCGTGATCAATTACCTGGTGGAGAACAAGATCCGCAACACTGTCTGGCTGACCGGCGACATCCACTCCTCCTGGGCCAACGACATTCCGGCCAAGCCTGGCACCTACCCGGCCGGAGGCACCGCCGGCGTGGAGATCGTCTGCACCTCCGTTACCTCCTCCAACATCGACGACATTCTGAAGTTGCCGGAGGATAACGCGCTGTCCCACACCGTCGAGTACGCCTTCACCAACATGAACCGCCACGTGAAGTACCTGGACTTCGACTCCCACGGCTACACCGTCGTGCGTTTGACGAAGGATGCCGTGGACGCGAACTGGATCTTCCTGGCTCCGGACGGCAAGCTGAAGCCGAACCAGCCGCTGCACTTCGGCAAGGCCGCCACCACCAAGTGGGGCGAGGGCATCCACACCTCCAACGTGCGCATCGACCCGGCTAAGCACTCCGCCCACTAAAAACCTTAAAGCGCTTTATTACCCTCAGGTACACACCTGGGGGTATTTTTTATTTATTCTTTTCTTAATGACGCCACCCTTTCCAGCGCCTTTACAGTTCATTTAGCTTTAAACAAAGTTCATCATTGAGACTTGCCTTTAGTGAGTTAGACTAGTGCTTGAAAATCTATTAACTAAGTAGTGCAGGCAACAGCCCGAAAGCTATATGCAACAAACACTTAGAAGAAAGGAATGCCCCGATGGCACGCCGCGAAATTACCCAGTTCTTTGACGACCTGGACAATGCCCCACTTTCCGAGGAGGAGGTCAACGTCGTTGATTTCAGCGTCAACGGAATTGATTACACCCTGGATTTGTCCGCCAAGAACCGTGCGGCTTTTGAAAAAGCTTTGGCTCCTTACATTCAGGTTGCCCGCCGCAAGACCCGCGGTGGTGCCGGGCGCCGCACCACTAGCCGCAGCACCAACCCGGAGCGCAACCGCATGATCCGCGAATGGGCACGCGAGAACAACGTTGCGGTCTCCGAGCGTGGCCGCATTTCCGCCGACGTTATTGAAAAGTTTGAGAAGGCTCAGGGCAAGTAAACACTTTTCTTTTTTTAGGAGATTCGAGGTTTTTCGAAGTTGGGGCGTCACAAGATAAAAAGAGCATCCCTAGCACTGGTGGCAGGCACCGCGCTGGCCTTTAGCATCAGCGCCTGTGGAGGTGCGGAAGACGACGAGCTAACCTCGGAAACCTCCGCAGAACGCACCGTCGACCCGGTCAAGGGCACGGAGCTGCCGATTGACGCCGCCCCGGAGCCAGTGGGGCAAGGCGGCCAGGAGGTTTGCCCCTACCTGGACGGCGAGTGGTTGCAGAACACCAACGGCCAGCGCCTCACCGGCACCGGCACGGACGAACGCTTCGACCCTCCCGCCTGCGTTTTCTGGTCTTACGAGGACTACCCGCAGGCCACGGTGATGGTGCGCCACATGCGGACCAACTCCGATGCGATCGCAGTGGTGGACCATGCGGCGCCCATCGATTCCACGCTGAAGGCTCTCGAACCGGAAGGGTGGAGCGGCGGTCGCCGTGGCGGCAACGAGGAATCCGGCGCGGTGTACGCGGTGTGGAAGGACGAAACGGCCGTGGTGGTCACCACTGCGCAGGAGCAGTCCGTGAAGGCGCAGAAAATCGCTGAGGAGACGATCAAGAACCTCAAGCTCTAAGCGGCGCTCAAGCTCTAAGCGGCGCGCGGGCTCAAGCTAAAGCAGCGACCCGCAGCAGCCCGTCCGAAACGCCCACATCGGTCCAGGGCATCATCGGCCCGATCCAGGGGAACACGACCTCCATAAGGAGGAAGAAGATGCCCACCAGCAGCACCAGGACGATCAGCAGCTTAACCCACCAGGGACCCGGCAGGTTACGCCACAACATCGCGTACATTTAAGCTCCCTTCGTCAATTCCTCGGGCACCTCGCCGCCCTTCTTCAGCTCCGAACGGACTAGTGCCGCGTGGACGATCATGCGCTCCTTGTTAGAAAACTGCGGGTGGCAGGTCGTCATCGTTAACAGCGCCGCATCGTCCTTGGGATGCACCTCGACGCGCTCCTGACCGGGGACAGGATTGATCACGTTGATGTCGTTCGGAGTGGTGATATAACGGCCGTTGACGCCCGCGTATTCACCACTAGAAATTTTCTGCGCCAGCTCTGGGGGCATGCACTTCTTGGCCTCCGCCAAACGATCACCCGGAGCTACGTCGATCGGCAGCACACGGTAGATATTCCAGCTGCCGGCGGTTTCCACCACGACGGAATCGCAGGTTTTCAGCAGGCCCAGGTCGTTAAAGGGGGAGCCACGGCCTACGCGGTGACCGGCCATGGCGAAGTTACCGGGCTTACCTGGCGCCTGGGTCTCCTGGTAATGCCCCGGCCCCTTGGTCAGGTCCTCGTCGGTCACGCCCTTGACCACGGAGAAGTTAAAGTCCGAGCCAAAGGAGGGAATATGTAGCCGGGCAAAGGCGGCGCCTTCAGCCGGTTCGGTCAGCGGACGAGGGTTCTTTTCATCCCACTGATCATCCAGCTCCTGGGCGACGGCAGCTTGTTGACGGCCGGATTGAACATCCGTCCAAAAAACATCCCAGAAGCCGAAGAGCAAGGCGAGGACACCAAACGTGATGAGGATTTCGCCGAAAACACTAATCGGGTCGAGTCGTGTTTTCGCCTGTCGTCGGTGTCGCGCCATGCGTCACATCGTACTACGTTCTAGGGCGTTTCCCCACCGTATCCCGCAGCTATCTCTCATGGCGGGTAAGCTCTCCTCCATGAAGATTGTCGAGTATCCCGTTGCCCTATTCCTGAAGGCATGGCATTACCTTTTTGCCGATATTTTTGGCTGGGATACAGCGCAATCTTGGTTGCTGGCACTTGTGCTTTTAATCGTCACCGTTCGGTCACTGCTTTTGCCTTTCGTCTACCGGCAGTCTTATTCCAGCCGTATTCTGATTAACATCCGACCAAAAGTTTATCGGCTGGAGCAGGAATACAGCGATGATAAAACGGCGGAAGGTCGCAAGGAGCTGGCCAAGAGGCGACGCGAGCTACAGAAGGAGCACGAATATCGCTTCTCCGATGGTTGCATTCCCGCGCTTATCCAGATTCCGGTTCTGATTGGCCTGTACCGCATGCTCATTCACGTCACCAGCCCGGACCCAGAGATCAACGCTTCCGTCAACGGCTTTGGCCCTCTGAATGCCGAGGAAGTCCAGTCACTGCTTTCCGCAAAGCTCTTCGGGGTGCCTATGGCCGCTTATGTGCAGATGGCTGATTCGCAGTTCGCGGAAATTCACACCACTAAGGAGCAGGTCTTTTGGGTAGTGTTCCCCATGGCTATTCTGGCGGCGATTTTCACCACATCTAACTGGGCTTACTCCATGTACCGGAATTACCTCACGGTGGATCACAACTCAGGTTTGGCTCGCGGACTGCTGAAGTTGATGTGGCTGATCGGTCCCATCGTCCTGCTTGCTCCGTTTACCATTGCCCTGGGCGCGGTCGGCCCGGTCGCGTTGATGATCTACTGGGTGGGCAACAACCTGTGGACTACCACCCAGACGATCACCATTCAGCGGATCCTGGATCGCAAGATTCCCTACTCTGAGGAGTTCCTGGAGCACCACAAGGTGATGAAGAACCAGCTGGTCGAGCGGAAGAAGGAGAAGAAGCTGGGGCGGAAGGCCAAGCGAACTGGCTAGATGTTGTAGCTCATCGGCGCCGTCAGCAGTAGCTGCTTCGCCAAGCCTCTAGCGGTTTCCAGCGGCACGGTGTTGCGGGACATCTTCGCGCCGTTAAGCCCGCCATCCATGAACACCATCAGCTGGTCGGCCAGCGTCTGCGAGGCATAGCCAAAGCGTTCCGTGAGTAGCTCGGCCATCGTGTCGCGACACCAACGACGGTACTCCATCGCCGCGTCGCGGATGCGCTGTTCCGAGTCGGTCTCGGGCCGCGGGTACTCGCTGGCCGCATTCTGGAAGTGGGAGCCGCGGAAGTTGTTTTCTGGCTCCTGCTGAATGCACAGGTCGAAGAACGCGATGATGCGATCCTCTGGCTTTTCGCGCTTATCCGCCAGCGCGTGCCAGTCCTCGCGCCACTTCTGATCCAGCTCCTGCAGGTAGGCGACAACCAGGTTGTCCTTTGATCCAAATAGGGAATACAGGCTGGCCTTCGCCACGTCTGCATCGCGCAGAATTCGGTCGATTCCGATCACGCGGATGCCCTGCGTGGTAAAGAGGTTCGTCGCGCTTGCCAGCAGGCGCTGGCGCGGCCCGGGTCGGTTGCGACGGCTGGAGCGGGCTGTCTGCTTAGTCGCCTTACTGGTTCTCTTGGCCGTTTTCTTCGCGACCTTTTTGACCGTCTTCGCGCCCGCTGCCTTGGCCGAGGAGTCAGTAGAGGCCGCGGAGCCCGCCGTGCGGGTTTTATCCTCTGCCGTTGCCATCTACTTTCTCCTTACCTTTGTCTTCCTTGTAATCTCTGACGGTCAGCCTTTAGCGCGCTTACTCGCCTAAGTCTACAAAATCCTGCAGAGCCCATTGGACTCTACAGGATCTGTATTATCTTGCGCTATTGATTTGCGCGTGCTTACTTACGCTTCTTGTCCTTCGGACGGACAACCATCATCGGGCACGGTGCGTACTGCAGCAGGGTGCGGGAGGTGGAGCCCAGCAGCATGCCCTTGAAGCCGCCACGACCGTGAGAGCCAACGATAAGCAGCTGTGCGTCCTTGGCCGCCTCGGTGAGGGACTGCACCGGACGCTCACGCTCGACGATCTCCTCGACCTGTACGCTCGGGTACTCCTTGATGAGCTCCTTCAGCTCGTCTTCCATCATGTTCTGACGCTCGACGATCATGCGATCCATCTGGTTCTGAGCATCCACCAGGCCAACGTAGGTGGTGTGGATCTGCGTGTCTGTCCAAGAGTGAACGGCGCGCAGCAGGGCGCCGCGTGCCTCTGCCTCGCGGAAGGCGATCTTCAGCGCCTGGCGGGAGATTTCGGAGCCATCCACACCAACTACGACGGGGCCGTACTTGTTATCGACGGTCACGTCGTTGTCCTTGCGCACAACCACGACAGGGCAGTCGGCGTGGGAGACCACAGCGCTGGAGACGGAACCCATAACCAGGCCGGAGAGGCCGCCCAGGCCGCGGGAGCCCATGACGATCATCTCCGCAGTTTCAGAGAGATCCAGGAGAGTATCGATCGGGGCGCCTTCCTTGACCAGGTAGCTAACCTCGACGTCGGCGCTGAAGTCGGTGACGATCTTGCGGGCGTTCTCGATCTTGTCGCCGGCCTCGCTCTCGAGCTCGTCGTAGAGCTCCTGCGGCGGAACCATTCCGTCGGCGTACATGAACTGCGGCATGGTGTAAGCGCTCACCAGCTTCAGTGGCTGCTTGCGCTTCAGGGCAGCGTTCGCAGCCCACCTAACGGCTTCGTTGCTGGCATCAGAGCCATCAACTGCGACGATGATTTCCTTATCGCTCGTGGTAGCCATGGGAAACGATCCTTCCTTGCAAGGGCATTATTTCATTGATCCTCTACCACCTCCCATTATCCTTAAAAGCGCTAATCAATGCAGAAAGGGTGCCTATTTGCCCCTATTTTCGGGACAAGTTAGGCACCCTGTGGGTGGGAATTTAGATTTTAGGTTGAGGGACTAGGCCTGGGTGTCGGGCAGCGGAACGTCCTCAGCGCCGGGTGCGTTGGACGGGGAGAAGAACTCGAGGAGCGCGCGGAAGATGTTCAGCAGAACACCGCCGAGCTCGCTCTTGAACAGGTTAGACAAGGAACCGGTAATTGCAGCAATATCCATGCCGGGTAGCATAACGGATTGATGGGACCTTTACCAGTAAAAAGGGGCTTAAATCCTACGCGGATTCTTGTTCCCCCAGCTACCGACACGCCGTGGGTGGCAAAAGATTTTTTGTGGCACCTTATTTCCTCCCAGCGCCACCGCGCAGAAGATGATAATTTTAGTGCCGTTTTAGAGCGCTTCGCCGCAGGTGAAGTGTGCCTGGATTCCGGTGAAGCGCTCGCCCCGGATGACGTCCTGCGCCCCGGCAGCTTCATCAACTTTTATCGGCGCCCTGCCCCGGAACGTCCCGTCCCCGGCGAGATTACGGTGCTGCACCAGGATGCGGATATCGTCGTGGTGGATAAGCCCCCTTTCCTGGCCACCCTCCCACGCGGCCAGCACATTACCGAAACCGCGCTGGTCAAGGCTCGTGTGCAGCTCGGCATTCCGGAGCTGTCCCCCTCTCACCGCCTCGACCGCCTGACCCGCGGGGTGCTTCTGATGACGGCCCGCCCGGAGGTGCGCGGCGCCTATCAGACGATGTTCGAGCGGCGCATTCCTCACAAGGTCTACGAGGCGCTGACTCCCCTGCCCGAGGAGGCTCCCTTCGCCCCCATCCCCCGACTAGCCGACTGGCGCTCGTGGGATCCTCCTACGCCGGAGCGTCCATGGCGGCTGGAGCACACCATGTCCAAGACTCGCGGGCACCTCAGCACCATCCTCACCGACGGCCCGCCCAATGCCCTTACCCTGGTCACGGAGCTGCGCACAGAGCACCGCGACGGCCGTGATGTCCTAGTGTGGCGCCTGGAACCACGCACTGGCAAGACCCACCAGCTTCGCGTCGTCCTTCGCTCGCTTGGGTTGCCGATCCTGAACGATCCTCTGTACACCGAACTCACGGACGCGGCGCTCTTTTCTATTGACGCCCCTACGCCCCGACCGGTCTACGTGGAGGACGAGGACTTTGCCGCCCCCATGGGCCTGATCGCCAAGGAGCTCCGCTTCCCTGACCCACTGAGCGGCGAGGAGCGGGAGTTCATCAGCCGGTTCTAGCTGGCGCTAGATCAGTCCTGCAGCTCCACGGTGACGCCGCGCAGGATTCGCGCTGTGTAGAGGCATCCGGCCGCCAGTGCCAACACGACCAGGGCGGTGATCATTGCGAAGGCATGGGAGTAAGCCGTATCTGCGGCGGCTAGCAGCTGTTCGGCCCAGCTGGAGTCCGAGAAATGGGCGATGTGCACCGCGGCATGCAGACTCTCCGTTGCTTCTGCTGGGGCTCCGGCCGGCAGGGTGATCAACGCGGAATAGAAGGCCGTGACCAGGCTGCCGAGGACCGCGATGGAGGTCAAAGATCCGAACTCGTAGCTGACTTCCTCCACTGAGGAGGCCATGCCCGCGCGATGGCTCGGCACTCCTGAAATCATGGCGATGGAGGCTACCGCCATCACCGCGCCTAGCCCCATGCCCTTAATGAATAGGCCGCTGAGAAGAAGGGGCGTCGAATCCAAATAACCATAGAGGCACACGCATAGAGCACCGACCGTGGCTAGGCCAAACCCGCCGGCGATCAGGCGTCGGATGCCGAAGCGCGTTAGGCGGGCACCGGCATAGATGGACGTGAAAAGGGCTCCCAGAGCTGCAAAGGTCACGTACACGCCGGAGTGCAGCGGCGACAATCCGTCGGCGAGTTGCAGCTTCTGAGTGATGACGTACTGCAGACCAGCGAGGGCGAACATGGACAGGGCGGCTCCCAGGGCGCCGGCGCGGAAAGCGGGGAATCGGAAGATGTCAAAGGTGATCAGGGGTTGCTCGAGCCCGTTCTGACGTCGCGTAAAGGCCCAGCCGCCCACGAGAAGCAACACGGCTGCAACGCCGATGACTGGCCAGTTTTGCGGGGAGTGGCTGCCCTCCTTGATAAGCATGACTGCGCTGACCAGAGTGATCATCGCGTAGAAGGAAGAGATAAAGTCCCAATGCTTTTCGGGTCGTGGCTGATCCTTCGGAGCGACGAAGGGCACGGCGACCAAGGCTGCGATAACAAGCGGAACGTTAATCAGGAAGCAGGACCCCCACCAGTACAGTTCC
>NZ_CALLDG010000120.1 GCF_937999985.1 uncultured Corynebacterium sp. | reverse complement strand
CCACCACAGAGCGTGCCCCACCAACGCCCACGAATCATCCTCAAAACGCACCACAAACACCCGATCCCCCAACTCCGCGCGCCGCAACCCCTCCAACGCAGCCGCATTCTCCCCCGGCGCCACCGCAAACCCCGCAGCGGTCAAACGCTCCACCACGCCCAAGCGATGCACAAACCCCTCCGCATCCTCCACCACCAAAGGAGCCCCCGCCCGGCACGCCCGCACCGCCCGAAAACGCCACACCACCGGCTGAACCCCCGCACGCCGGCCCCGCACAACCGCCCACCCCAGAGGCTCCTCCGGCTCCACTGAAAGCGTCACCACCGGCCCCGGGTCGGCCGTCTCCACCACCACAGTGCGCGGGGCAGGGGAGGTCGAAGGGGCGTCACTAGGCACGGCAGAAAGAGCCCCCGGTAGGACCGGGGCGAAAGAATAAGGGTGACGGCGCAACAACTCATCGCACGCCTCCACCAGCTCCGCATCGGTGGCGTTGAAGCCCACGCCCACCGACTCCAACTGAGCCCACAACTGCGCAAACGGCACCGAAGGCTGAGCCTCCCACGCCGCGCGCAGGCGCTCCACCACGGCGGGGATGCGCGTCGGATCCTCCGGATGCACGGCGCTAGTCGGCTTGCGTGGAGGCCTGCGTGTGCGCGGTGCCGTTCGCCGCGTCGCTGTCGGCGGCCGGGTCGGCTTGTATGGAGTTAACCAGCCCAGCGGCGGGCAGCGCCCGATCCAGCGCGCGGAGCAGCACATCCGTCTCCTCCGCTGTCGTCACCGTCACGCGCACGCCCTCGCCCGCGAAGCACCGCGCGATGACGCCCTCGCGCTTCAGCGCCTCGTCCAGCGCCTCCGCGCGCTCGCCCGCGTTCAGCCACACAAAGTTCGCCTGCGACGGGTACGTCAGCGGCTCGGCCGCCTCGGCTTCGTTGGCGCCCGTGCTGCCGTCTGAGCCGCCGGCGCCAGCCGGAGCAATCCCCGCCAGGTACGCCTCCACCCGCTCGCGCTCCGCCACCGTCGCGTCCACGCGCGCGGCCAGCTCGCCCTGCGCCTCCACGCTCGCAATCCCCGCCGCCTGCGCCAGCGCGTTCACGCCGAAAGGAATCCCCACCTTATTTACGGCCTCCACCAGCTCCGCCGGCCCGACCAGGTAGCCCAGCCGCAGCCCCGCCAGCCCATACGCCTTCGAGAACGTCCGGCACACCGCCAGGTTCGGGTAGCGCTGCAGCTCCTCCAACGCCACCGGAGACTCCGCATCCCGGTTGTACTCCACATACGCCTCATCCAGCACAACCGTCACATTCGCAGGCACGCGCCCCATAAACTCACGGAACTCGTCGCGGGTCACCGTCGTGCCCGTCGGATTATTCGGGTTGCACACAAAAACCAAGCGCGTACGCTCGCCGATCGCGTCGCTCATTGCCTTGAGGTCATGACGCCCACTCTTCAGCGGCACACCCACCCCAACCGCACCGGCGATCTTGCACAGGATCGGATATGCCTCGAACGACCGCCAGGCGTACACAACCTCATCGCCGTCCTTGCATGTGGCCTGCACCAGCTGCTGGCACAGGGCGGAACTGCCATTACCTACGGCGACATTGTCGAGGTCCACACCCAACCACTGCGCGAGCTTCCCACGCAGCGCGCCCGAAGCCATGTCCGGGTAGCGGTTGAGGTTTGAGGTGGCGTCATTAATAACGGCACTTACAGAAGGCAACGGGGCCAGCGAAGATTCGTTGGAAGCCAACTTCAGCGCGCCCGGCTGGGTGGAGCCGGGGACGTATGCGGGCAGGGAGGAAAGATCGGGGCGAATCATACTGCACAGTGTAGTGGGGGCCGGGGACGGGGCTTCGGGGAGGTTGCGGGGAGTGGGTGGGGAGGCGTGGCTGGCGCAGGTGGGGTTGTGGCCAGAAGGTGTGGGCGGGATTTTGGGGAAGGTGGGCAGGTTGTGTAGGCTAAGTTCGGTCGAGATTGTGGCATCTGGAAACAGTGCTGCGATACGACGTTCGGAGGCGTGCCAGAGCGGCCGAATGGGGCTCCCTGCTAAGGAGTTGTCCCTTAGGGGACCGCAGGTTCAAATCCTGTCGCCTCCGCAACTTCGACAGAGTGCGTCAGCGCCAGAGCTGCCCACAAAAGCTGCCCGGTTACTTGTGGTGAGGTTCCGGGGCCAACAGCTGCGGACAGTGTTGTGGGGCGTGTGGTGCGCCTGTGGTGGTCCGCTGGGATTGTGCCGGCGTGAAGCACTTTGTCGAAGTTTCCAAGCGCCCGTAGCTCAACGGATAGAGCATCTGACTACGGATCAGAAGGTTGGGGGTT
>NZ_CALLDG010000119.1 GCF_937999985.1 uncultured Corynebacterium sp. | reverse complement strand
CCGCTTGGCAGTTGGGGAACCAGACCCGCTACGTCACCGCCGACGAACTCAACATTGTCGATGCCAGCTGCCGCCAGAGCCCGTGCCCCCGCCTCGCTGGCGCTGCCTGCCACGTCCACACAGATAACCCGGTCGGCCTTGCGGGACAGTGCCGCGCTGAATACTCCGGCGCCGCCGTACAGGTCCCACGCAATCGACTGCTTGGGCTTTGCCCCCTCAGCTTTCTGCCCCTGAGCCTTCTGCCCCTGCACCACCGGCGGGATGTGGCGGGCGATCCAGGCGGAGTAGAACTCCGGCGCTGCACGGTGCGCCTGCCAGAAGTCCTGCACCTGGCTTTCCCACTGCACGTCGAACTCCCGGTCGAGGCCGACCCCAAAGTGCACGGTACGGGAAACGGTGGGAATCTCGCCCGCACCATCAGTGGCTTTGCCCCGCAGCTGCACCATCTTGCGAGTGCCGTCATCTGCCACAGCAACGGCGATCTCGGTGTTGGGTACCAACCTCCCGGCCGCTCGCAGCTGCTCGATTTCTTCTGCCAGCCCTTCTCGCAGCGCCTCGCTCCACTGCGCACAGGGGTGCTCTACGGGCACCACCTTGTGCGAGCCGCGTGCTCGCTGGCCGACGTTGCCCTCCCCGTCCACTGCCAGACGCACGCGCGTGCGCGAGCCAGCGAAGGGCTGCAGGCTCTCGGTATCGATGGTGACATTCTGTAGGGATTCGGCATCGATCTTGCCCACGCGTGCCAGCTGATCCAGCACCACTTGCTTCTTATAGTCCAGCGACCCGGCTGCGTCCACGAAATCCAGGTCGCAACACCCAGCCCCAGCTTGCGCTGCCGGGCATACCGGGGACACACGGTGGGGGCTCGGCTGCCCGATGGCTACAGCCCCGCCGTTGCGGAAACCTTTCTTAGACTTCGAGTTCCGCGCCGGATCCAGCATCACCGTCACATGCTTCTCGCCCGGCAGTCCACCGCGCACGAACACGATTTGCCCATCCAGGCGGCCGATCACGGTGCCGCCGTTCGCTGGACCCGCCAGGTCGATCACTACTTCTTCCTTCTTAGTGACGCCCATCGGTCCCCACCTCTTCGTTACCTTCTTCTACGCTTTCCGCTTCGATCTGCGTTGAGTCTTGCGTGCCTTCAGCTGGCTTCTCCAGGTGTCGCCCCTCCGCTCGGTTCGCTGCCTTCACTGCCCATACGGTGACCGCCACCGCTACCAGCGTCAGGGGCCATCCCATCGCGATGCGGGTGTAGCCGAGGGCGTCAGTCTTATCTCCAGCGTAGAGCCACTGCTGAACGGCAAAGCGGGCGAAGAACACCACGGCCCATGCAAGGGTGGCGATGTTGAAGGCCCGCACTGCTCGGCGGTTCGTGCGCCAGCGGTGATCGTCACCATTGATGCCGCGCCATACCGCTCCGACTAGCGGCCAGCGAAAAAAGATCGAAATGATGGATGCGATGCCCGCCACCAGCGAGTACCAGATGCCGTAGGCGAAATAGCCCTTTGCATCCCCCATGATCCAGGCGATCGCTGCGCACAGCGCGACCGCGAGGAAGCCGGAGATCGCCGGCTGCAGGTTCTCCTTGCGCGCTACGCGCCACACCAGAATCAACACTGCAACCGCCAGCGCGGAAATCAACGCGGGTCCCAGACCCCACTGGCTGTTTACCGGCACCAGAACCAGCACCGGCAACGTGGAGGAGACCAGGATGATCTATCTCATCCGCGACCACGACTC
>NZ_CALLDG010000118.1 GCF_937999985.1 uncultured Corynebacterium sp. | reverse complement strand
ATTCGCCCCTTTTTAAGTACTCAAATGACCAAGCCGGATAACAACAACAGAAAAGCTGTAACCGGCTGGTTCTCAGAAAGGTAATGGAAACCAAATGAACGACATCTTCCTCATCGCGCAGGACACCACCACCAAGTTCCAGGGCTTCGGCACCATCGGCTACGGCCTGGCTGCTATCGGCTCCGCTATCGGTGTGGGCAACGTTGCAGGTAAGACCGCTGAGGCAATGGCTCGCCAGCCCGAGATGGCCGGCCAGCTGCGCACCACCATGTTCCTGGGTATCGCTTTCGCCGAGGCACTGGCTCTGATCGGCTTCGTCGCCGGCTTCCTGTTCTAATTTCAGTGCGATTGGCCGCTCTCTAAGAGCACTTTCTAACCACCGCACCAGAATCGAAAGCTGGAGACTATGACGAACACCTTTTTGTTAGCAGCTGAGAAGCTGCCGATGGAGGAGTCGGTAAACCCGCTGCTTCCTCCGCTGTACGACATCGTCTGGTCCATCATTCCTTTTGCAGTCATCCTGTTTGTCTTCTGGAAGTTCGTGCTTCCGAAGTTCCAGGAAGTGCTGAATCAGCGCGAGGACCAGATCGAGGGCGGCATTCGGCGCGCCGAGTCCGCTCAGGCAGAGGCTAAGGCTGCCTTGGAGAAGTACAACGCTCAGCTTGCTGAGGCACGCACTGAGGCTGCGCAGATTCGTGATGACGCCCGTTCCCAGGGGCAGAAGATCATTGCGGACATGAAGGCTCAGGCAACCGAAGAGTCCAACCGTATCGTCGAGTCGGGCCACAAGCAGCTCGAGGCACAGCGTTCCGCCGTTGTCACCGACCTGCGCAAGGAGATGGGTGAAAACTCCATCAACTTGGCTGAGCGCCTGTTGGGCGAGCAGCTGTCGGACGACGTGAAGCGCTCGGGCACCATCGATAACTTCCTCGCCGGACTGGACAACGTCGGCGCATCCGGGAAGTGATCGGTATGCACGCAGCGAGCCGAGAGGCAATTGAGCGCCTCGAGCAGACCCTGGACCAGGGTCTTAACGAGACCTCCGACAAAGTGGGCACCGGTGTAACCACCGGCACCGAGCTGTTCGACGTTGTCGAGCTGCTCGACAGTGACCGCGGCCTACGTGTCGCGCTGATCGACCCGGCGAGGGATGCTAACACCCGCGTGGAACTGGCCAAGAGCCTGTTCGGCGGCAAGGTATCTGCCTCGACGGAAGAAATCGTGTCTGCTGCTGTATCCCAGTCGTGGTCCAACACTCGCGACCTGCGCGACGGACTGGTGAAGCTGGGCCGCCTGGCCCTGCTGCGCGCCGCCGACGCTCAAGGTCAGCAGGACCGCGTTGAAGACGAACTGTTCCAGCTGGCCCGTGTCATCGAACGCGAGCCGGAGCTGGAGCTGAAGCTGGCCGACCGCGCCGCATCCCCGGATGCTCGCCGCGACCTGCTGGCAAAGGTCCTGTATGGCAAGGTCACTTCCACGACCGAGGCACTGGCGCTGCAGGCAATTGGCCGTTTGCGCCAGCGTCCAGTCGAGGAACTTGACTCGTTGGTTGACGAGGTAGCTGCACTGGAAGGACGCACCGTAGCGCGTGTCCGTGCCGCAGCTGCCCTGGGTGAACAGCAGAAGTCGACTCTGTCGGACAAGCTGGAAAAGATTTACGGTCGCAAGATTGCGGTCCACTCCGAGGTTGATACCAGCCTCCTCGGCGGTGCCGTGATCCGCGTCGGACACGAAATTATCGACGGCAGCACTGCAGGTAACCTGCGGCGCCTCCGCGCGTCGATCGCTTAGGGCGTCATAAAAAGGCGCCCCAAGGAACCGACAAAGACCAAGCAAGAAAATAGATGCTGGAAGACGAAACCGAGAGCAGGAAGAACATGGCGGAGCTGACGATCTCCTCCGACGAGATCCGTAGCGCGATTGCGAACTACACCTCGAGCTACTCCGCGGAGGCCTCCCGTGAGGAGGTCGGCGTGGTCACGGCGGCTGCAGACGGTATTGCCCAGGTAAGCGGCATGCCCTCTGTGATGGCTAACGAGCTACTCGAGTTCCCAGGCGGCGTGATTGGCGTCGCACAGAACCTCGACACCGACAGCGTCGGCGTCGTGATCCTGGGTAACTTCGAGACCCTCAAGGAGGGCGACGAGGTCAAGAGGACCGGCGAGGTCCTGTCCATTCCGGTTGGGGAGAAGTTCCTCGGCCGCGTTATCAACCCACTGGGTCAGGCCATCGACGGCCTGGGCGACATCGAGTCCGAGGAAGAACGTGCCCTCGAGCTCCAGGCGCCCTCCGTTCTGATGCGCCAGCCCGTCGAGGAGCCGATGCAGACCGGCATCAAGGCTATCGACGCGATGACCCCGATTGGCCGTGGTCAGCGTCAGCTGATCATTGGCGACCGCAAGACCGGTAAGACCTCGGTCTGCATCGATACCATCCTGAACCAGCGCGACAACTGGGCAACCGGCGACCCGAAGCAGCAGGTTCGCTGCATCTACGTTGCTGTTGGCCAGAAGGGCTCCACGATCGCTTCGATCCGTAAGACCCTGGAGGACCACGGCGCGCTGGAGTACACCACCATCGTGGCAGCACCGGCATCCGATTCCGCCGGCTTCAAGTGGCTGGCACCGTTCACCGGCGCCGCACTGGGCCAGCACTGGATGTACCAGGGCAAGCACGTCCTGGTTATCTACGATGATCTGACCAAGCAGGCTGAGGCCTACCGTGCGATCTCCCTGCTGCTGCGTCGCCCGCCGGGCCGTGAGGCATACCCCGGTGACGTCTTCTACCTGCACTCCCGTCTGCTGGAGCGCGCAGCGAAGCTGAACGACGAGCTGGGCGGCGGTTCCCTGACCGCACTGCCGATCATTGAGACGAAGGCGAACGACGTGTCTGCCTTCATTCCGACCAACGTTATTTCCATTACCGACGGTCAGGTATTCCTGGAGTCCGATCTGTTCAACCAGGGTGTCCGACCGGCTATCAACGTTGGTGTGTCCGTCTCCCGTGTTGGTGGTGCCGCACAGACCAAGGGCATGAAGAAGGTGTCCGGCTCCCTGCGTCTGGATCTGGCCGCATACCGCGACCTGGAGGCCTTCGCTGCCTTCGCATCCGACCTGGACCCGGCTTCCAAGGCACAGCTGGAGCGCGGTAAGCGCCTGGTCGAGCTGCTGAAGCAGAAGGAGACCGAGCCGCAGTCCGTCGAGGACCAGATGGTTTCCATCTACCTGGCCGGCGAGGGCGAGTTCGACGACGTTCCGGTTGAGGACGTTCGCCGCTTCGAGTCCGAGCTGCTGGAGAACCTGCACGCTTCCCACGGTGGCGTGTTCGAACAGATCAAGGGTGGCACCCCGTTCAGCGACGAGTCCAAGGCTGAGCTGGCTGGCGCAGTCCAGGACTTCAAGCAGGGCTTCCAGACCACCGACGGCACCCCCGTCATCAACGAGCCGGAAGCTCGCCCGCTTGGCGACGACGAGGTCACCAAGTCTCAGATCACTGTCTCCCGCAAAACTCAGTAGGCGCGGAAGGTAAGTGAGCACAGTGACCACCAAAACCATTAATGAAACAGAAGGGAGGCGATAGTTATGGCTAGTCTTCGCGAACTGAGGACACGAATCAAGTCCGTGAACTCGACCAAGAAGATCACGAAGGCCCAGGAGCTCATCGCCACCTCGAGGATCACAAAGGCTCAGGCACGTGTTGACGATGCGGAGCCTTACGCGGAGGAAATCACCCGCGTGGTTCAGCGCCTGGCCTCCGCCAGCAGCCTGGATCACAAGATCCTGCAGGAGCCGACGGATGCTTCCCGCGCCGCAATCCTCGTGGTTTCAAGTGACCGTGGCATGTGCGGTGGCTACAACAACAACGTCTTCAAGAAGGCCGCACAGCTGCAAGCTCTCCTGGAA
>NZ_CALLDG010000117.1 GCF_937999985.1 uncultured Corynebacterium sp. | reverse complement strand
TCTTACGTGTGAGTGCCTTTTTGGAAGAATTTGGATCTAAGCCAGCGTCGTGAACTAGTGACAAGGCGTTGAGAACATTAATCGGAACTCCGGCTTTATCTACCTCTATGGCAGCTAGCCCGAGTGAACGGATCCCAACGTCGATTCCTACAAGGTAACGCTTTTGCTGTTTGTTGCTACTCACAGGAACTGCTCCTAGTTAAAAAATCGGGAACCGCTAACCGATTCCCGATGGAGCAATCAGTGCCACTAACGAGGTAACACTTACTGAGGATCTATTCTCAAGGTAACAGTCTACATCATAAGCGGGGAAGAGTCTAGATCGCATGTAGGGGGATCGAGTGAGCGATTTGATGGCCTGGCTAAATTTTAAAGCACCGGAAGGGCTTGTTGGGAAAATGGAGGTCGTCGTACTAGTTGGTGTTCTATTAGTTTACGCACTTCTCTCAACTTCGGTAGTTAGGGGTGCAAAATGGCTCTACCGGTTTTAGGGAATCTGTCGGGGGTGCTGAACTTTCAGGCTGAAAGCTGCCTAGCCCAGCGCCTCCCAAAGGCGCTGGTTGAAGCCATCCCAGCGCTGCTTGGCCCAGTCGCCGAAGTTCTCATCCGTGAGGACGACGGCGGCTTTTTTCTTGCTCCCACTCCGGTCAATCCACAGGAAAGTCCCCGACTGACCGAAGTGCCCCGCCACCGTTTCGGGCATACCCTCGCCCAACCAGTGCGGCGACTTCTCGCCGTGCAGCTCAAAGCCTAAACCCCACGGGCAAGGTTTCTGCATCCCGTAGCCCGGCACCACCCCGGAAAGCTCCGGCCACTGCGGCTCCAGCGCCTCGTTCAAGGTAGAGGGAGCCAGGAGTGAGGGCGTCAAAAATTCAGAGGACAACACCGCAAGGGCATCGACCGAGGCAGAAAAACCATGCCCCGCGCTGCCCTCGACCTTTACCTCGATGCCCAACGGCGCGCACACGCCCTCGGCCACGTAATCCGCGAAAGGCATGTCGGCCTCCGCGGCGATGAAATCCGCCAGCACCTCGTAACCCGCCGAGGAGTAGATACGGCGGGTACTGCGCGGCTTCTCCGGGGTGCGGCCGCGGAAACCAATGCCGCCCGTGTGAGCCAGCAGCTCGCGGACGGTCGGCAGGTCGTCGAACTCGGGCAGTAGCTCTGCGGGAACCTGTTGGTTCAGCTCGAAGGCGCCCTCCTCGACGGCAAGCAGGGTGGCAGAGGCGGTGACCAGCTTGCTCACGCTGGCCAGGGGGAACTGCGCGGACGTGTCGCCGAAGGTCACTGTTTGAGCACCCGCCCCGGCGGCGCTGTCGTCCTCCCACAGCGCCGCCGCGGCGACGTTGTCGACAGGCCAGTCCCGCAGCTCGGCGAGTACGTCCTCTACCGCGGCCACCTTCGCGCCGCTCACTTGTCCACCAGGCCAACCAGCTCGTCGATGGTCTTCACCCGGTTGATGTCCTCGTCCGGCACCTCCACGCCGAACTCCTCCTCCAGGCGCACGGCAATGTCCATCAGGGACAGCGAGTCGATGTTCAGGTCATCGCCCAGGCGCTTGGAGCCCTCCAGCTCCTCGCGTTCGATGCCCGTCGCATCCTCCACGACGTCCAGTACGATGCTGCGCTTGTCCTTCTCGCCTGCGCCGTTCTTTCCGGAGCCCGCAGCGCCCGCCGTGCCCTCGGCACCAGCGCCAGCACCTTCAGCGCCGTCCCTCTTCAGCTTCTTCGACAGCGCCGCAGCCAGCTGGTTATCTTGTTCAGCCATGATCGTTCCTTCTCCTGCCACTCCATATTCGCCCGCGCGTCGGTCGCTAAGCTAAAAGCCTTACGGCTAAAGCTCCAGCGCAATCCCGCATCGCGCGGACGTTTGTACACTCATCCTAACAATCTTGCGGGAGCGCCCGGAGGACGTCACCCGGGCGCTGCTGCACCTACTGGGCTAGTTGGCTGCTAGACAGCAGCTAGCTTGCCGCTAGCTCGTCGCTAGTTGGTTGCAGTCGGGTCGTCGATCTGGAAACGTTCGGCCGCCTCCGCAGCCACGGAACGCTCGATCTTGCCCTCGCGTGCCAATCCCAGCAGCACGCCCACCACGATGGACTCCGCATCCACGTTGAAGTAGCGGCGCGCCGCCTCGCGAGTATCCGCAAAGCCGAAGCCATCGGCACCCAGCACCACGTTCTCGCCCGGCACCCACTTGCGCACCTGCTCGGCCACGGTGGTGGCGTAGTCGCTCACCGCCACGAACGGACCCTCCGCTGCCTCCAGCTGCTGGGTAATAAACGCCGTGCGGGGCTCCGCCGCCGGGTCGCGCAGCTGCTCCAGCTCCACGGCCTGGCCATCGCGGGCCAGTTCGTTCCAGCTGGTCACAGAGAAGACGTTCGCGTCTACGTCGAACTCCTTCAGCAGCTCCTTCGCCTTCAACGCTGCTGTCATGGCCACGCCAGAGGCCAGAATATTGGCCTGCAACCCCGCTGAGCCCGAGGCGGCGTCATAAAGGTAAATACCCTTGTGCAGCCCCTCCACGTCGAGGTTCTCCGGCTCCG
>NZ_CALLDG010000116.1 GCF_937999985.1 uncultured Corynebacterium sp. | reverse complement strand
GCCAAGGCCGATAACAACGCCAAGAAGCTGGGCCACGTGGATCAGACGATCTACCGTCCGTTCGTGGATAACCACCCGACCGTGTTCACCGGCTACGAGAACCTGGCTGACGAGGCCTCCGTGCTGGGCATCATCCGCGACGGCGCGCTGGTGGAGACTGCCCCGGAGGGCGCTGCCGCTCAGGTGATCCTGGACCGCACCCCGTTCTACGCCGAGGCCGGCGGCCAGATGGCCGATCGCGGCGAGATGACCACCACCTCGGGCTCCGCCCGTGTGGAGGACGTGCAGAAGGTCGGCAAGAAGGTCTGGGTACACCACGTGACCGTGAGCGGCGGCGAGCTGGCCGTGGGCCAAAAGGTACAGGCAACGGTGGACAAGGCGTGGCGCCACCAGGCTCGCCAGGCGCACTCCGGCACGCACCTGATTCACGCCGCCCTGCGCGAGGTGCTGGGGCCAACAGCCGTGCAGGCCGGCTCCATGAACAAGCCGGGCTACCTGCGCTTCGACTTCAACTACGGCGAGCAGCTGACCGAAAACCAGCTGAACCAGATCGAGGAGATCGCCAACGGCGCGGTGGATAGCGACTACCAGGTGAACACCATCGAGACCTCCCTGGAGGAGGCCAAGGCGATGGGCGCTATGGCCCTGTTCGGCGAGAATTACGGTTCCGAGGTGCGCGTCGTGGAGATCGGCGGCCCGTTCTCCATGGAGCTGTGCGGCGGTATCCACGTGGAGCACTCTTCCCAGGTCGGCCCGATCTCCGTGCTCGGCGAGTCCTCCGTCGGCTCCGGCGTGCGCCGCATCGAGGCCTACACGGGCATGGATTCCTTCCGCTTCCTGAGTACCGAGAAGTCTCTGGTGGCTGGCCTGGCAACCAGCCTGAAGACCCCGAGCGAGGAACTACCGGAGCGCATCGACGCGCTTACTGCCAAACTGAAGGCCGCCGAGAAGCAGATCCAGCAGCTGCGTGCGCAGCAACTGCAGGGGCAGGTCGGCCAGCTGGTGGAGAAGGCTGAGACTATCGGCGAGGTCAAGGTCCTGGCCGAGCAGCTGCCGGAAGGCGTGGCCGCAGGCGACCTGCGCACCCTCGCCATGGATGCGAAGAACCGCCTGGGGTCCGAGCCCGCCGTCGTGGTCTTCGCCTCCGTGGACGGCGAGAAGGTGCCCTTCGTCGCCGCTGCGAACGATGCCGCTGTGGACAAGGGCATCAAGGCCGGCGAGCTCGTCAAGGCCTTCGGGGAGAAGGTTTCTGGTCGCGGTGGCGGTAAGCCGGCCATGGCGCAGGGCTCTGGTTCGGACGCCGCCGGCATCCCCGCCGGCATCGAAGCCGTCAAGAGCGCACTGCGCGGATAGTCGCGCGGGGAGTTTTCGCTGATGCAGACCGAGAAGCCAGATCCAGCCACCGACCCCGGCCGCGGGCGGAGGCTCGGCCTCGACGTAGGCACCGTGCGCATTGGAGTGGCGATCTCGGACCCGGACTGCATCCTCGCCACACCCGTGGAGACCGTTCAGGCCACCGCGGACGACGCGGATGTACAGCGTGTGGCGGAGATCTGCCGGGAGAATTTCGTGGTGGAGATTGTGGTGGGCCTACCGGTTGCACTGCGCGGAAACCATACACAAAGCACCCTGAATGCAGAGGAATTTGCGCGGCTGGTTAAAGAGGAATTGCCGGATATTCCACTGCGCATGGTGGACGAAAGAATGTCTACGATGGCCGCTACGCAGGCTTTTCACGCCTCCGGCGTCAATAGTAAAAAAGGCAGAAAGAAGATCGACCAGGCCGCAGCAGTACATATTCTGCAGGGGTGGTTAGACACGCGGCGGCGCGCGCTTTCCTAAAATTTACCAATTCGTGAGAAAATAACGGGCGACGCTTAACGTTGTTGGGCTCAGCTTGTATTTGACGTTAAAGAGCAACCCAAGAGTAAACCAGTACGAAAGGCCACACGGATCTATGGGACCGACCCGTAACATGCAGCCGAAGTTCAGACGGCGCCGTCAGATGGCGGCCGCACTGGCTATCGCTCTGGTCGTTCTGTTGGTTGGCACTTGCGCCTACGTCTGGTACCAGCGCGACGTTGTGGCCGTGCGCGATTACGAGGGGGAGGGCAACGGCAACGTCGTCATGGTGCGCGTGAGTCCCGGCGACTCCGTGGATAGCCTGTCCGAACAGCTGGTGGAAAAGGACGTGGTGGGCTCCCGCCGCGCACTGATGTCCGCTGCGGAGCGTAAGGAACCGGAATTGCAGGCGGGCTACTACCCGCTGCAGGAACAGATGTCCGCAGACAAGGCCTTGGAGTGGCTGTCCAGCGATGAACGTCGCCGCGGCGTGGTCGATATTCCCAACGGCCTGACCCTCCAAGACGTCAAGGTAGTCGACGGCGATAACCGCAAGGGTATCTTCACGTTGATCTCCGAACAGACCTGCCAGGATGAGCACACCTGTGTGTCCGTCGAAGACCTGCAGAAGGCTGCGGCGAAGACCCCGCCGGAGCAGCTGGAGATCGCGGACTGGGCCGTGGATAAGGTGAATGGCCGCGGCGATGACCCGAAGCGTATCGAAGGCCTGATTTCCCCCGGCGTGCACCTGTTCGACCCGACCAGCAGCCCGGAGGAGATCCTGAAGTCCTTGCTGAACACCTCTAAGGAGCAGTACGAGAACACTGGACTGCTATCTTCCGCGGAGAAGGTCGGCTTGAGCCCCTATGACATGCTGGTGGCGGCCTCCCTGGTGGAGCGCGAGGCGCCGGAGGGCGACTTCGACAAGGTTGCACGCGTGATCCTGAACCGCCTGCACGAGAACCAGAAGCTCGAGTTCGACTCGACGGTGAACTATGACCTGAGCGAGGTTGAGGTCGCCACCACCGACGAGGATCGTAAGCGCCCGACTCCGTGGAATACTTATGCCAAGGAGGGGCTGCCGGATACGCCGATCTCCTCGCCGGGCCTGCAGGCTCTGCACGCGATCGAGAACCCGGCCGAGGGTGACTGGCTGTACTTCGTTACCGTGGACAAGGACGGTCGAACGGTCTTTAACCGCGACTTCGACGCGCACGAGCGAGCCATCGAGGAATCCCGCCGGAACGGTGTTCTGGATTCGAACCGCTAGAGCTGCGGCCAAGCAGAAGCCGTGCCAGAACAAGCCAAATTCGCGACTGAACCAAAGTTAAGCAAAGGGTGAATTAGTATGTCCGCCGCAGGCCACGTGCTGTCGGTAGATGAGTTCCTGGAAACACCCGGCCTGCGCTGTGCGGTGCTGGGTAGCCCGATCGAACACTCGCTGTCCCCGCAGCTGCACAGCGCCGGATACCGCGCGTTGGGGCTAGAGATGGATTACTACCGCGTGGAGGCGGGGGAAGCGCGCGACATCCGCCGACTGCTGAGCGAGTCTGGCGATCAGGTTCGCGGCTTCTCCGTGACTATGCCCGGCAAGCAGGCCGCCTTGGAGTTGGCTGACCTGGCAACAAACCGTGCGCAAGAGATCGGCTCCGCCAACACGCTCGTGCCGCAGGGGGATGGGAAGTGGCTGGCCGACAATACGGACGTGGACGGTGTGACCCGCTGCTTGGAGCACCTGCACGGCGGGGACACTTCCGCTCTGCAGGACGCCAAAGCGGTCATCGTCGGCAATGGTGGCACCGCCCGCCCGGCCGTTGCAGCACTGGCGGCCGCCGGGGTCTCGGAAGTGACGGTGCTGGCTCGCTCCGAACGCGCCCTGAACCTGCAGGCCGTGGTGGAGACCCTGGGCATGGAGTTCTCCTGGGCCCGCTTCGAGGAGGCCGACATCGCCGGGACGTGCGCCAATGCCGCCGTCGTGATCTCCACGATTCCGGCCCACGCCGCCGAGGATCTGGCGGAGGGGCTGTGCGCGGCCGCGGGCATCGTGGACGTAATCTACGACCCTTATCCCACGCCGCTGCTTTCTGCGGCTAAGGCAAGAGCAATTCCGCATGCCGATGGTTTGCGCATGTTGGCGGGCCAGGCCGAGGAACAGTTCCGGCTGTTCACGGGCCATCCAGCCCCGGAAGGACTCATGCTGGATACCGTGTTGCGAGCCAAGGGGCAAGCCTAGATCCGCGCCCCTGTGGATAACTTTTCGCTCTCCACAGGCCGGGCTTTCTTGAAACCGCGCACGCGGGGGGCCTGTCCGCGCCCTTGGCTAACCTTCCGAAGCGTGAATTCAACCCCGCTTCTTTCCTGGTGGCTGCTGCTGCCTTTCCTACCGTGGGCTATTGCCCTTTTTCTTATTGACGCCCGCACCTCCCGCTTGCCGAACTATTTGACTCTTCCCGCCATACCCGCTGCCGGGCTCGTGCCCTTAGCCATACCGGGTGCAAACCACTGGGCACTGCTCGGCGGGGTGGTCTGGTGGGCGGTGGCCTTCGGGCTTCCGCTGCTGCACCCCCGGCTGCTGGCGGGTGGCGGGGATGCAAAACTCGCGCTTACGACCGGAACACTGGCTGCTATCGTCGCTCCGTTAGGGGCCGTGGCCGCGCTGGGATTGAGCGGTGTGATGCACTGCTTCCTTCGCGGTGGGCAAAGAGCAGGCCGCGATAGGGCCAGCCCCCACGGCCCGGCGATGTTGGTAGCGACGGGGGCGGTGGTGGTGGCGTCATTAATCTTCCGTTAATAATCCGGGACGTCATTGAAGCTAAGGCTGCATATGGCCTGTATCATGCTCTTTATGCTTCGTTGGACTACTGCAGGTGAATCGCACGGCCAGGCCCTCATTTCGATGATCGAGAACCTCCCGGCCGGTTTGTCGGTAACTCGGGAAGACGTTTCTTATCAGCTGGCGCGCCGTCGTCTGGGCTACGGCCGCGGAGCGCGCATGAAGTTTGAGGCGGACGAAGTGACCTTCGTCGGCGGTGTGCGCCACGGCAAAACCCTGGGCAGCCCGGTTGCCGTCATGATCGGTAACACCGAGTGGCCGAAGTGGACCACGATAATGTCCGCAGACCCGATCGATGAGTCCGATCCGGAGGTCGCAAAGGAGATGGCCAGTGGCCGCGGCGCGAAGCTGACCCGCCCGCGACCGGGCCACGCCGATTTCTCCGGCATGGTGAAGTATGACCACGAAGAGGCGCGCCCCATTCTGGAGCGTTCCTCCGCTCGCGAGACCGCCGCCCGCGTGGCCGCCGGAACTTTTGCCCGCGCCCTGCTACGCGAGGTGCTGGGCGTGGAGGTGCTTTCGCACGTCATCAGCATCGGCCGCTCGGAGCCTTATGAGGGGCCGAGCCCGGCATTCTCCGACCTGGAGGGCATCGACGCCTCGCCGGTGCGCGCCTTCGATTCCGCAGCGGAAGAGTCCATGATCGACGAGATCAAGGCCGCCAAGAAGTCCGGCGATACCCTCGGCGGCATCGTCGAGGTCGTTGTTAAGGGCCTGCCGATCGGCCTGGGCTCCCACGTCTCCGGTGACGAGCGCCTGGATGCCCAGCTGGCCGCCGCCCTCATGGGCATTCAGGCGATCAAGGGCGTGGAGATCGGCGATGGCTTCGAGGAAGCCCGCCGCCGTGGCTCGGAGGCGCACGACGAAATGGAGGCGGCTGCCGGCGGCGGCGTACGTCGCCTGAGCAACCGTGCCGGTGGCCTGGAAGGCGGCATGACCAACGGCGAGGAGCTGCGCGTCCGCGCCGCCATGAAGCCCATCAGCACCGTCCCGCGCGCGTTGAAGACCGTGGATATGGCCACCGGCGAGGCCGCCACGGGCATCCACCAGCGTTCCGACGTGTGCGCCGTGCCGGCTGCGGGCGTGGTGGCCGAGACCATGGTCGCCCTGGTACTGGCCCGCGCCGTGCTGAAGAAGTTTGGCGGCGACTCCGTGGAGGAAACCAAGCGCAACGTGCAGTCCTACCTGGAGTACGTAGATACCCGCCTCGACTGGTCCGCTGAGGCCAGCGACGTGGCCGACGGGGAAGTGGCGGACGGAGAAATCCGATGAGCCCCCGCGCAGTGCTGGTGGGGCTGCCGGGCTCCGGCAAAACAACCATCGGTAAGCGCCTGGCCAACGCCCTAAACCTGCAGCTCGTGGACACTGACCACATGCTCGAGGAGAAGCTCGGCAAGACCTGTAACCAGATCATGGGCGAGCTCGGGGAGCCGGGCTTTCGCGAACAAGAGGCCATCGTGGTGGCTGAAGCCCTGCAGACCGACGGAATCGTCTCTCTCGGGGGCGGGGCAGTGGTCACCGAAAGCACCCGGGACCTGCTCGCCGACCAGACGGTGGTCTACCTCAACGTCTCCATCGACGAGGGCGTGCGGCGCACTTCCGGCTCTAACACTCGCCCACTGCTGAACGTCGCCGACCCGCGGAGCAAGTACGCACAGCTCTTTGCGCAACGCTCTGCGTACTACGAGGAAGTCTCCAACTTCATGGTGCGCTGTGACGGCAAGGAGCCCCGCCGCGTGGTCACCGACATCCTGATGTTCATCGAAGAGGTGCGCCTAGAGCGCCTCAACGAGCGCGATGCTTCCCACCCAACCCGGACCCTATAGTCCGGGTCCAATATTCCGGCCCTGTAATCAGAACCCCACAGTAATTAGAACCCCACATAAGGATCTTCTCCAACCATGACCAACGCACAGTCCGCAGGCTTTCAGCAGCAGCGCATTAAGGTGGCCTCCCAGTCGCCCTACGAGGTGGTCATCGACCGCGGCATCGACTTCGCCACCGAGGAGATCCTAAAGGCCGCGGGGACCACGGCCAACTACCTGATCATTCACCAGCCCGCGCTCACAGACCGCGCCAGCGAGCTGTCTCAGCGGCTGACTGATGCCGGCTACGCCGCGCACACCCATCAGATCGAGGACGCAGAATCGGCGAAGACGGCACAGTCCGCCGCCGAGTGCTGGGATGTCTGCGCGGAAGTTGGCCTGACCCGAGCCGATACCATCATCGGCCTCGGGGGTGGCGCCGCCACAGACCTGGCCGGTTTCATCGCCGCCACCTGGATGCGAGGGATCAAGGTCGTGCACTATCCCACCACCTTGCTGGCCATGGTGGATGCCGCAGTCGGCGGCAAGACCGGTATCAACACCCCCGCAGGCAAGAACCTGGTGGGCGCTTTCCACGAGCCCAGCGCGGTCATCGTCGACCTCGAGGTCCTGGAGACCCTGCCGGAGGCCGAGATGGTCGCCGGTTCGGCGGAGATCGTCAAGGCCGGCTTCATTGCGGACACGGGAATCCTGGACATCTACGAGGCCGACCCGCAGGCGGCGCTGGACCCGCACGGCAGCCTGCCGGAGCTGATCGCCCGAGCCATCCAGGTGAAGGCCGACGTGGTGGCGGTGGATCTGAAGGAATCCAGTCTGCGCGAGATCCTCAACTACGGTCACACCTACGGCCACGCGGTCGAGCACCACGAGGACTACCGCTGGCGCCACGGCCAGGCAGTTGCCGTGGGCATGATCTTCGAGGCGGAGCTGGCCAAGGCGGCTGGGTTGCTGAGCGAGGCAGACGTTCGGCGTCACCGCCACATCCTTAACGCGATAGGTCTGGCGACCAGCTACGACGGCGCCGAGCTCGACGAGCTGCTGGCGGCGATGGGGCGCGACAAGAAGAACAAGGGCGGCAAGATCCGCTTCGTGGTGCTCGAGCAGGTCGGCAAGCCCACCCGCCTGGAAGGCCCAAGTGAGGAGCTGCTGCGCGCGGCATACGCAGCTAGCGTGGAAGCATAAAAGGGCCGACGATCCACTAGGAGGAGACAGCGATGAATGCAGTACAGCCGCAGGCGCCGAAGGTGTGCGTGATCAACGGTCCGAACCTAAACCGACTGGGTAAGCGCCAGCCGGAGGTCTACGGCACCACCACGCTGGCCGACGTGGAAGATCTGCTGGCCCGCGAGGCGGCGTCCCTGGGCATCGAGGTCGACTTCTTCCAGTCCAACCACGAAGGCGAGTTGCTGGATCGCGTGCACCGTGCTGCCGACGAGGGCGCCGCGGTAATCATCAACCCCGGCGGCTTTACCCATACATCCGTGGCACTGCGCGACGCGCTGGCGGAGATCGCCGACGGAGCGGGTTTCGTGGAGGTGCATATCTCGAACGTGCACGCGCGCGAGGAGTTCCGCCACCACAGCTACCTAAGCCCCCTGGCCAGCGGAGTGATCGCCGGCCTGGGGATCTACGGTTACGTCGCCGCGCTGCGGTTTTTCGCACAGTAGTCACTGCTAGTTACTGTTGAAGGGAAGTTGGAGAGTTCATGTCTGAAAAGTTTTTTGACGCCTACCGCACCCGCCGCAACAAGGCCACCGCAAAGATCCAAGATTCCGAGTATGCAGCCTTGCTGATCAGCGACTTGAAGAATGTCCGCTACCTGACCGGATTCTCCGGCTCCAACGCGCTTATGGTGATCCGCGAAGACGGCCAACATCTGCTGCTGACGGACGGGCGCTACGATACCCAGATCCGACTGGAGACCGGCGATCCGGAAGACGTCACAATCGAGATCGGCGGAAAGCTGTTCGGCCGCGCAGTCGAGTTTGCGGGGAAGGACTTCGCCGTGGAACCCAGCTTGGACTACGGCCAAGCCCGGGCGCTGGGGAACCCGCCGGTGCTGGAATCGGTGGTGGAGGAACTGCGCCTGGTGAAGGACGAGCTGGAGATCGAGGCTCTTGCCGCAGCCGGCGAGCTGGCCGACAGCGTGTGGCGCTCCTTCATCGAGGACGACGGCATCCGCGAGGGCATCCCGGAGATCCAGGCGGCAGCCGAGTTGGAGTTTCAGCTGCGCACCGCCGGCGCCGACGGGCTGAGCTTCGACACGATCCTGGCCAGCGGCTTGAACGCCACCAAGCCGCACGCGGGAGTCTCCCGCGACAAGATCGTTCCCGGCCTGGTGACCGTGGACTTCGGCGTGTACCTGGACGGCTACGCCTCCGACCAGACCCGCACGGTCTGCGTGGGCGAGCCCGACGAGCTGTCTCGCGAACTCTACGACGTGGTTTACCGTGCCCAGAAGGCCGGCGAGGCGATCCTGGCCCCGGGTGTGGCGCTACGTAACGTGGACGCAGCCTGCCGCGACGTGATCACCGACGCCGGCTACGGGGAATTCTTCGTGCACTCCACGGGACACGGCGTGGGCCTCGACGTGCATGAAGCCCCGCGGGCAGCGGCGGGCGTCAATCCCGAGGAAGAGCTAGTAGAAGGCATGACGGTAACGGTCGAGCCGGGCATCTACATCCCCGGCAAGACGGGCCTGCGCATCGAGAACACGTACGTCATCACCAACGATGGGGCGCGTAGCTGCAACGCCTCGCCGACGGAACTCATCGTCGTTTAGGTTTGGGCGGCTGCTAGACTGTAGCAGCCAAAAATTTTTAATACTCGCAATCGCAATCTCAATAAGGAGACCATTCGTGGCAACCACCGCTGACTTCAAGAACGGCCTTGTCCTCAAGGTTGATGGCAAGCTGCAGCAGATCGTCGAATTCCAGCACGTCAAGCCGGGAAAGGGCCCCGCTTTCGTGCGTACGAAGCTCAAGGATGTCGTCTCCGGCAAGACCATCGACAAGACCTGGAACGCAGGCGTGAAGGTGGAGACCGCTACCGTTGACCGCCGCGACATGACCTACCTGTACAACGACGGCACCAGCTTCGTCCTGATGGACGAGAAGACGTACGACCAGATTGAGCTGGCTCCGCACCTGATGGGCGAGGGCGCGAAGTTCCTGCTGGAAAACACCAGCGTCCAGGTTTCCTTCCACGAGGGCGAGCCGCTGTTCGCCGAGCTGCCGGTATCCGTGGAGCTGAAGATCGAGCACACCGACCCGGGCCTGCAGGGCGACCGCTCCACCGGCGGCTCCAAGCCGGCCACCCTGGAGACCGGCGCCGAGATTCAGGTGCCGCTGTTCCTCGAGACCGGCAACGTCGTTAAGGTGGACACCCGCACCGGCGAATACCTGTCCCGCGTAAACAACTAAGTCAGCGACTGTTTTTCACCCATGACTGAGGAACACACAGCTGATAGCAATTCAGCTAACACAGCTAGCGCAGCTCAGGCCGCTGCCTTTAAGCGCCACGGCTCGCGCTACAAGGCGCGGCGTCGCGCCGTTGACATCCTGTTCGAGGCCGAGTTCCGTGACATCGATCCGGTGGAGATCGTCGAGGAGCGCATCTCGCTGTCCAAGGATTCCGCGAACCAGGTCAAGCCCGTGCCGGAGTACACCCAGCAGATTGTGCCCGGCGTGGCGACGAACCTGGACGCGCTCGACGAGGCCATTGCGCTGCACCTGTCCAGCGATTGGCAGCTGGATCGCCTTCCCGCCGTCGACCGCGCGGTGCTGCGGGTGGCGGCGTGGGAGCTGATGTTCAACGACGACGTGCCGCCGCAGGTGGCCGTGGTTGAGGGAGTGGAGCTGGCCAGCGAGTACTCCCACGACAAGGCGCCCAGCTACATCCACGCGGTGCTGGACGGCATCAACAAGGACCTGCAACTGCAGGCGGACATGAAGATCGCCGACGCGGCCGCCGCTCAGAGGGCAGAGCGCGCCGAATCCGGCAGCGAAAATGCGGAGCAGTCCGACAGCCTGGACGGGCTGCTCGACGGAGTCGTTAAAGAGTCCGGCGAAGCGTGATAGACTTCTAGTCGTCAAAAAGTAGACATCCTTTAACGGACCGCACAGAGAGGCGGGAAAGGAGGTCACGATGAACTCGACGGCTGGGGAAGCTGGCGTCACCTTACTCGACGCGGATCAAGTTTCCCGTACTGTCGCGCGCATCGCGCACCAGATTATTGAAAAGACGGCGCTGGATGGGGAAGACTCCCGGCGCGTAGTTCTACTCGGCATTCCATCGGGGGGAGTGCCGCTTGCGGCCCGCCTGGCCGAGAAGATTCAGCACTTCACGGGGGTTGAGGTGTTCCAGGGCTCCCTGGACATCACCCTGTACCGCGACGACCTGCGCAACACGACGCACCGTGCGCTGAAACCCACCAAGGTTCCCGCGGAGGGGATTGATGACGCCATCGTCGTCCTGGTCGACGACGTCCTCTACAGTGGCCGTTCCATCCGCGCGGCACTCGATGCACTCACGGACATCGGCCGACCGTATGCCGTCCAGGTGGCGGTACTGATCGACCGCGGTCACCGCAAGCTGCCGATCCGCGCGGACTACGTGGGCAAAAACATTCCGACCGCCGCCGACGAGGACGTAACGGTGAACCTCGCGGAGCTGGACGGGGTAGACAATGTGGTTCTGACCCGCAGGCCAGGCACTGGGGAAGGGAGCAACTAAGCCATGAAGCACCTGATTAGCATTGCCGATCTGAACAAGTCCGAGATTTTAGGCCTGATGGACGAGGCCGACCGCTTCGCCGAGGCCCTCGAAGGCCGCGAGATGAAGAAGCTGCCGACGCTGCGCGGGCGCACTATCTTCACCCTGTTCTACGAGAATTCCACCCGCACGCGATCTTCCTTCGAGACCGCGGGCAAGTGGATGAGCGCGGACGTCATCAACATCTCCGCCTCCAGCTCGTCCGTGAAGAAGGGCGAGTCCCTGCGCGATACCGCGCTGACCCTGAAGGCCGTGGGAGCCGACGCGATCATCATGCGCCATCCATCCTCCGGAGCGGCTCGGCAGGTGGCCGGTTGGTTGGACGATACGGCCATTATCAACGCAGGTGACGGTTCCAACCAGCATCCCACCCAGGCTCTTTTGGACGCCACCACGATGCGCAACCGCATCGGGGAGATTAGCGGCAAGAAGGTAGTGATTGTCGGGGATATCCTGCACTCCCGCGTTGCTCGGTCAAATGCGCAGCTGCTCACGACCCTCGGCGCGGAGGTGGTGTTCGTGGCACCTCCAACCTTGGTGCCGCTGGGCATTGAGCACTGGGGCGCAGAGCCGGATAGCGTGCGCGTCAGCTACGACTTCGACAGCGAGATCGCCGACGCGGACGTAGTGATGATGTTGCGTGTGCAGGCCGAGCGCATGCACGGCGGCTTCTTCCCCTCGCACCGCGAGTACGCCACCCGCTACGGCCTTTCCCAGGCACGCGCGGAGCGTATGAAGGAAGGCGCGATCATCATGCACCCGGGCCCGATGCTGCGCGGCATGGAGATCAATTACGACGTTGCCGATGCCCCGCAGACCGTGGTGCTGAACCAGGTAACCGCGGGCGTGCATGTGCGCATGGCGGTGCTGTTCACCCTGCTAGTTGGGGAAGAGGGCTAGGCGCACATGGCCCAGACAGATAATAAGACTTTCGACGAAGGAGCCTTGACCATGACCTCCGAGTACCCGGCCACCGGCGAGCTGGCGGGCCACCCCACCGGCGCGGAGCATGCAGTGCTGCTGCGCGGCGTGTTGCTGTACGGCGAGGGGGAGAAGCAGGACGTGCTGATCCAGGACGGCGTGATCGCCGAGATCGGCGCTGACCTTGCCGGTTCCGCCCCACAGGGCGCGGAGGTGCTGAACCTGGACGGCCAGGTGCTGCTGCCTGGCCTGGTGGACATGCACGTTCACCTGCGCGAGCCGGGCCGCGAGGATACCGAGACTATCGCCACCGGCTCGGCGGCTGCCGCCCAGGGCGGTTTCACGGCGGTGTTCACCATGGCGAACACCGCGCCCGTCACGGACAACCCCGCCATCGCGGAGATGGTGTGGTTCAAGGGGCAGAACACGAACCTGTGCGACGTGCACCCGGTCGGCTCGATCTCGCAGGAGCTGGAGGGCAAGGAGCTCACGGAATTCGGCATGATGGCCGATTCCGACGCGAAGGTGCGCATGTTCTCCGACGACGGCAAGTGCGTCGACGACCCCCGCCTAATGCGCCGCGCCATCGAATACTCCAAGGGCATGGACGTGCTGCTGGCCCAGCACTGCGAGGAGCCCCGCCTGACTGAGGGCGCCGTGGCTCACGAGGGCGAGACCGCCGCCCGTCTGGGCCTGGGTGGCTGGCCGCGCGTGGCTGAGGAATCCATCGTCGCCCGCGATGCCATCATGGCTCGCGACTACGGCGGCCGCCTGCACATCTGCCACGCCTCCACGGAAGGCACCGTGGAGTTGCTGCGTTGGGCCAAGGCGCAGGACATTCCGCTTTCCACGGAAGTCACCCCGCACCACCTGCTGCTCACCGACGCGCGGCTGGAGACCTACGACGGCGTGAATCGCGTGAATCCGCCGCTGCGCGAGCAGCGCGACGTGGAGGCCCTGCGCGCCGCCCTGATCGACGGCACCGTCGACTGCGTGGCCACCGACCACGCCCCGCACGGCTCCGAGGACAAGTGCTGCGAATTCGACCAGGCTCGCCCCGGCATGCTGGGCATCGAGACCTCGTTGGCGCTGATCGCCAAGATCTTCGTCATCGACGGCGACGAGGACTGGCGCTTCGTCGCCAAGGTCATGTCGGAGCGCCCAGCGGAGATCACCAAGCTGCCCGGCCACGGCCGCCCGATCGCGGTAGGGGAGCCAGCGAACCTGTGCGCGGTGGACGTGAACCAGAAGTGGACGGCGCACGGCAAGGACATGGCCTCCAAGGCCAGCAACACCCCGTACGAAGGAATGGAAATGCCGGTGAAGGTGACCACCACGCTGCTGCGAGGCAAGGTGACCTGCAAGAACGGCTCAGCGGTGAACTAAGTACCCACGAGTGGGCGTCAATACAAAAGAACCAAACACAACAGTTAAGAGTTAAGGAAACAAGCACAATGAGCTACACGCCAGCAGCACTGGTTCTCGCCGACGGGAAGATCTTCCGCGGCCGCGCATTCGGCGCGACGGGGCGCACCCTGGGCGAGGCGGTGTTCACCACTGCCATGACCGGCTACCAGGAGACCATGACCGACCCGTCCTACCACCGTCAGATCGTGGTGGCGACCGCCCCGCAGATCGGGAACACGGGTTGGAACGACGAGGATTCCGAGTCCCGCGGCGACAAGATCTGGGTCGCCGGCCTGGTTATCCGCGACCTGTCCCGCTCCGTGAGCAACTGGCGCTCCGACCGCAGCCTGACCGACGAGATGGAAACCCAGGGCATCATCGGCATCCAGAACGTCGACACCCGCGCGATCGTGCGCCACCTGCGCGACAAGGGCTCCGTCGCGGCGGGCATCTTTAGCGGTGACGCCCTCACCTCCGACGAGGATATGCTCAGCCAGGTGCAGTCCCAGCCCTCCATGGCGGGTGCGGATCTCTCCGCCGACGTCAGCACCGACGAGCTGTACGTGGTGGAGCCGGAAGGGGAGACCAAGTACACCGTCATCGCCTACGACATGGGCATCAAGACGAACACCCCGCGCGAGTTCTCTAAGCGCGGCGTGCGTAGCGTGGTCGTGCCTTCCAACACCACCTTCGAGGAGGTGCAGAAGCTGATGGAAGAGTACGACGCTACCGGCGTGTTCATCTCCAACGGTCCGGGCGACCCGGCGACGGCCGACGCAACGGTGGAGGAGCTGAAGAAGATCCTGGAGGCTAAGATTCCTTTCTTCGGCATCTGCTTCGGCAACCAGCTGCTCGGCCGCGCGCTGGGCATGGAGACCTACAAGCTGAAGTTCGGCCACCGCGGCACCAACGTGCCGGTGCTGGACCACCAGACCGGCCGGATCGACATCACCGCGCAGAACCACGGCTTCGCCCTGAAGGGTAAGGCGCTGGAGAAGTTCGACACCCCGTTCGGCGAGGCGCAGGTGACGCACACCTGCCTGAACGACGACGTCGTCGAGGGCGTGGCACTGCTGGACGGCAGCGCATTCTCCGTCCAATACCACCCGGAATCGGCAGCCGGCCCGCACGACGCAAACCCGCTGTTCGATAAGTTCTTCGCGAATCTCGAGAAGAACAGCTAACGCAACAGAGCAAAGCAACAGAGCCAAGTCAAGCAACAGCCAGCAACAGCTAGTAACTCCGAATTAAAGGGAAAACCAATGCCACGTCGCGAAGACATCAACCACGTACTCGTCATCGGCTCCGGCCCGATCGTCATCGGCCAGGCCTGCGAGTTCGACTACTCCGGCACTCAGGCCTGCCGCGTGCTCAAGGAAGAGGGGCTGCGCGTTACGCTGATCAACTCGAACCCGGCGACCATCATGACCGACCCGGAGTTTGCCG
>NZ_CALLDG010000115.1 GCF_937999985.1 uncultured Corynebacterium sp. | reverse complement strand
CGGGCAGGCGAAGATCGCCGAGGATTCGTAGCGCACGTACTCGTTCATCTTGTCGCTGCGCGAGAGCTTCATCTGAATTGGGATGAAGCTCTTTTTTGCGTCTGCGACATAGGCTATGAAGAACAGCCCCGCCGACAGGTGGCCGAAGTTATCCGACCCCTCCACGAAGTTGTACGCCCGCCGCAGCATGCGCTGCCCGTCGTTGTTGTCGGGGTGTGCCAGGAACACGTGCGAATCCTCCGGAATAGCGGCCTCACGCCCGAGCGTCAGGTCGAAGGGCACGTCGGCGAACTCGTCGTCCGTACCAATTGGCGCACCGTTGTCCTTGTAGCGGGCGAAGGTGTGCTCCTGGTCGGACAGCGACTGCCTATCCCACGTTTCCAGCAGCATGCGGATGCGTCGGGCGCACAGGTACGAGCCACCTGCCATCCAGTCCTGTCCGCCGGCTCCGTTGCCGTCGCTGGCCCAGATGTGCTTATCCATCTCTTCGGTTTCCTCCGCCACCACGTTGCGGGTGCCGTCCTTGAAGCCGAAGAGGTTGCGTGGGGTTTGCTGCTCGCGAGTGGTGGAGCTGGCGCGGCCGTACCCCAGTTGCGACCAGCGCACTTCCACCACGCCGCTGCCGGCGCGAGCCAGGTTGCGTACAGCGTGGACGGCCACCTGCGGATCATCGGCGCAAGCCTGGATCACGATGTCTCCATCGCACAGTTTGTCCACCAGCTGGTCGGAGGGGAACTTCGGCATTACCTCGAAGCCCTCGGGGCGGCGGTCTGCCAGGCCGAAGCGCTTGTCGAATAGTTTGGGTCCGTAGCCGATCGTTAGCGTGAGGTTGTTCGTTCCGAGGTCGATCGCCTCGCCGGAATCTTCGGGCACCCAGTACTGGGCGGCGTCACTACGTTGGTCTTCGCGCAGCGGCGCGGCGGTTTCGCCGGCTACCATGCGCTCGGCCATGCCGGTCCATTCGGTGAGCATGTCACGCAGGTCGTCGCGTTTGTCGGTGGTTACGTCGAACGCGACGATGTGTAGGTGTTCCTGTTGGGCGGTCGCGATGCCGGACTGGTGCTCGCCCCTAAAAGGTATGACGCCCTCAGCCGCGTCTTTCTGCGCAAATGGACCAACGTTGGCCTTGTCGGCGGCGATCGCTCCCGCTCCGGTGGCGAGCACTCCAGCGCCCGCGCCGACTCCCAGCCCGGTGAGGAACCGGCGGCGGGAGATTCCCGTGCCGTTAGCGCCGGCTTGGCTGGAAGCGCCAGCGTTGCTAGCGGGGGACGCGGCGGTTTCGCGAGGAGTAGGGGATTCGGCGGACATGGCGTGACTTTCTTTAGTGTGGGGATTGAGTTTTTGAGCCAGGCAATAACGCTGGCGCGGGCGGAGCTGGGCCCGGAACTGGGGGATCAGGGTACGGCGCGGCTTAGCCCGTGATGATGGTCTGAACCTCGGAGACGGCCTCGGTCAGGTGGTCCAGGGCGCCAGAGAGCTTCTTCCGCTCGGCTTCGCTGACCGTGTCGTAGAGCACGAACCTGTCGCCCTTGCGGTAGCCGTTCAGCAGCTCCTGAACCTCATCGAAGCGCTTGTTGATCTCGTCCAGCTTGCCGGGCTTGCGCTGCTCCAACGGGGTTTCCAGCGCGGCGATGGCGGCCTTGGAGCCTTCGAGGTTGGCCTGGAAATCCCACAGGTCAGTCTTGGAGAAGATGTCCTCTTCACCGGTGATCTTGGAGGTGGCGATCTCGTCCAGCAGGCCCAGGGCACCTGTGGCGATCTGTACCGGGGTGACGTCGAAGTCCTTGGACTCCACGCCCTCGACCAGCTCGTCGACGTCCTTGGAGAGCTGATCAGCCAGCTTCTTGGTGGTATCCGTGATCTTCTTGTTCATCCACAGATCCTTCTCAATGGCGTGGAAGCCGGTCCACTCGTCTCCATCGGCGAGGTCGGCCTCGCGCAGGTCGATGCGCGGGTCGAGGTCATTCGGGAAGGATTCTGCGACTGGCTCAATGCGCTCGTAAGGAGTGCGGACCTGCGGGAAGAGCTCCTTGGCCTTCTCCATGTCGTCGGCCTTGATTGCGTTGACGAATTCGGCCGTTTGGGTTTTCAGGTTCTTCGTCTGTGAGCGGACGTAGGAAACGTAGTTGTCCACGGCCTCCTGCAGTGCTTCGTCGCCCTCGGCTGCGGAGACCGCGTCGCCGGTGACGTTGATGTCCGTGCCGATACCCGCGCCGACCATGCCGGGCTTGCATAGACCCTGGTACTTGCCGGGCTCGCGGAGCTCGACCACCAGCTTGCGGGTTGCGCCCGGTCCGATGTTCTCAACTTCGCCTTCCACGCGGCCGCCGTCGGTGAGTACGTAGAACTCGTTGATCTTGGAGCCGTTGTTGGTAACCGTGAACGTATTAGAGCCTGTGGATAGGTCCGCGCTGGACAGCGTGCAGGCATCGTCGGTCTGCGTGACCTCGATGGTGTTGGACGCATCCGTGTCGACCTTGTCGGCGCACGCGGTCAGAGTCGCTGGAACGAGAATCAGCGGCAGAGCGAGCGCTGCAGCGGAGCGAACGGGGCGCGCAGAGCGAACGGAGCGGGAAGTGCCGGTGGAACGGGAGTTGTGGGTGGAGCGGATCATGATGGGGATGAGTCTTTCTGTTGTTGTTGAAACGCGAGGTAAGGGAGGTAGGGCAAGGAGGTAGGAAAAGATGGGGGAGCGGGGTTTCAAGCGTTGGCTGGGGTGGTCGGTGCGGAGGAGTGGGCGTCAGAACCCTTAGAGGTAGACGGCGCCTTCTTCGACGGGCGTAGGAACAGCCACATAGCGACAACCAGATAAATGGCCCAACCGATAAACGCCAGGACGGTTGGCGCGGGAACGATGTTGAACATGCCCTCCAGCAGAGCGGCGTACCAGGTGCCCGGCCTGAGTACTCCCGAGATGTCGAAGAGGATCGAGTTGAGCCCCGGCAGCACGTTGGCCTCCTGCAGGTCGGTGATGCCGTAGCGCAGGATGCCAGCGGCGACGACCACCAACAGGAT
>NZ_CALLDG010000114.1 GCF_937999985.1 uncultured Corynebacterium sp. | reverse complement strand
ACTGGGCGTCATAAAGAACAAGAACAGCGACTCGCGCGGTGCGTATCGGCACATGTGGCGCAACCCCGTGAGCTGGGGGATCGTGGTGATGTTCGCCATGACGTCCTCCATTTCCTACTGCTTCATCACATGGGCGCCGAAGATCATCGTGGAGTCCGGCGGGTCGGCGCAGCTCGGCGGCATCATCGGCGGAGTGTTCGCGCTGGTCGGAACTGCCTCGTCGTTTATCGTGCCGTGGATGACCTCGCGCTTTGAGCGCGGCGCGGCGTGGGTGACGATCCTGTCGTGCAGCTGCATGTTCGTGGCCTTGTTGATGGTGATCACCGACCCGATGCGCCTGCCGGTGGTGTGGATTTCGTTGGTTTCGCTGGGCTGCTCTACCTTCCCGCTGGGGCTGATGCTGATCGCCACCCGCACCCGCCAACCGAAGGCCGCCGCCGTTTTGTCCTCGGGCGCGCAGGGCATCGGGTACACGGTCGCCTGCATTGGGCCTTTTGGTTTTGGTGCTCTTTATGACGCCACTGCGTCCTGGACCGCCGGACTGCTGGTTCTTGTGGGGTTCAACTTCGTTTTGCTGGCGGCGGGCCTGGTGGCCAGCCGGAAGGTGTTCGTGGACGACCGCACGTAGAACCGCCTAGAGAGCACCGCCTAAGGGAGCGCTAGGGTGGTGGGCATGGCAAAGAAGAAGCGTCCGACACCCGTTCCGCCCGAGCCGATCGTCCCGCTGTTCGACTCGCACACCCACCTGTGGTCCACGGTGCTGAAGAACCAGCACCGGCAGGATGTGGTGGGGCCGGTTGCAGGGGACAGGGCGTTCGGGGAGGAAGACCACCGCCGGCTGGTGGGGGAATTCATGGATCGCGCCTATGCCGTGGGCGTGCGCGGCGTGTGCACCGTCGGCGACGGAATCGAGGAAACGGAGAAGGCCCTGCAGGCTGCGGAGTTCCACGACCGCGTGTGGGCGGCCTGCGCCGTGCACCCGACGAAGGCTCAGACGGTGACGGGGGCAGTGCGCGAGCGCTTGCGCGAGATGGCCTTCCACCCGCGCTGCGTGGCGATCGGCGAGACCGGTCTGGACGCGTATTGGATCGGCAAGGATCCAGGTGACGGGGAGGAAACGCCGAGCATCGAGGTGCAGGAAGCGGCGCTGCGCTTCCACATTGACCTGGCCTGCGAATCTGGCAAGGCGCTGATGATCCACAACCGCGAGGCCGATGCTGACCTGCTGCGAGTGCTCGCCGACGCGCCGCAGCCGGAGAATGTGATCCTGCACTGCTTCTCCTCCCCGCTGGACGTGGCTAAGGAGTCACTGGATCGCGGCTACGTGCTGTCCTTCGCAGGCAACGTGACCTTCAAGCGCAATGAGGAGCTACGCGAGGCCGCGCGCATTGCCCCGGCGGAGCAGATTCTGGTGGAGACCGATGCGCCCTACATGACCCCCGAGCCTTTCCGGGGCGCGCGCAACGAGCCGGCCTTTGTCGGATACACCGCGGCCTGTGTGGCGGAGCAGCGCGGGGTAGAGCCGCAGGAGCTGGGGGAGCTGATCACCGCGAACGCTCAACGGCTCTACGGGATCGACCTGGGCGCTTAGTGCACACTGTGGTTTTACCGATATCTCTGCAGGTGTCTCCGCTAGTGAGGTTCCTGTTTCTGGTGTGACGACAGGTAACGAAAAGATATAGAAATTAATGCTTGTTAGGGGCTGTGGCTGCTGTTATCGCAGCTGCACCCCCATATTTGTGATTTGCGGAACATTTTGGCGCGGATCTTTGTTTAACAAGGATCGTTATCGTATTGTGACAAAAGTTGAGAAAATCGGCGTTCGGGCGCCCCGTCGCTATGTGCACAGAACGTGGCGAGGTTGAAACCTAAAGGGCGTCAGTAACAAGAGAGGCAACGATCTAGTGTCACCGAAGAAGAAGTCCCACCTGCACCGCATTAACAACACCAGCTCCACCCCGCTGCGCATCGCCACGGGTGGCATGCTCGCGACCCTGGTTGTCGGTGGTGGCGTTGCGGTGGCAGGGCAGAAGTCGGTCACTCTGGATGTCAACGGCGACATCATTCAGGCCAGCACCATGTCCGGCGACGTCGAGGGCGCATTGAAGTCCGCTGGTGTGGAGATCGACAACCGCGCAATGGTTACCCCGGCACTCGACGAGGCCATCAGCGACAACTCCAAGATCACCGTCCGCAGCGCGCGCACGGTGGCCCTGACCATCGACGGCAAGCAGGAGAAGATCGACACCACCGCGCTGACCGTCGGCTCCCTCCTGGACCAGATCGGCCGCAGCGACGCTGTCAGCGAGCTGTCCCAGGCACGTAACCAGGAGATCCCGCTCGACGGCATGGAGCTGGAGATCGTTACCCCGAAGAAGTTCACCCTGAACGACGGTGGCAAGGACGGCCGCATGAGCCTGCCTGCCCGCACCGTGGGTGAGATCTTCGAGATGCGCGGCACCCCGCTGGGCAAGGATGACAAGGTCACCCCGGCCGCCAACACCCCTCTGAAGGAGGGCATGCACGTCGAGGTCACCCGCATCGCCAACCGCGAGGAGACCAAGATCGAGGAGATCCCGGCTCCGGAGCGTGTGAAGGAAGACCCGAACATGCCCGAGGGCGAGGAGAAGGTCGTAGAGAAGGGCGCGCCGGGCAAGGCTCGCGTCGTTGCGACCGTCCGCACCGTCAACGGCGAAGAGGTTAGCCGCGAGGAGAAGTCCAGCAAGGAGATCACCGCTCCGAAGGAGCGCGTAATCATCCGCGGCACCAAGAAGGCTGACAAGGACGAGGGCAAGGACAAGGGCTCCAACACCGGCGCAGCAGCTCCGGCTGTGGCCAACGGTTCCGTCTGGGACCAGCTGGCGCAGTGCGAGGCCGGCGGCGACTGGTCCATCAACACCGGCAATGGCTTCTCCGGTGGCCTGCAGTTCACCCCGTCTACTTGGGCTGCTTTCGGCGGCACCGAGTACGCACCTGCTGCCCACATGGCTACCCGCGAGCAGCAGATCGCAGTTGCCGAGCGCGTGCAGGCCGGACAGGGCTGGGGCGCATGGCCTGCCTGCACCTCCAAGATGGGTCTGCGCTAAGCCGTAGACCACTTGCAGCGCGTGGCTGCGCACAACAGTGCACAGCCGCGCACCAACCTCGGTTTTTATCGAGCATCAGCTCGACTATCGTGTGAATGGTGAATGAACGGAAGATTCGGCTGCTGGGGCCCAACGAGATCCGGCAGCTCGCCGAGGAGCTGGACCTAAACCCCACTAAGAAGCTGGGGCAGAACTTCGTCCACGATCCCAACACGGTGCGCAAGATTGTCAAGGCCGCCGACGTCACCGCGGACGACAACGTGGTGGAAATCGGCCCTGGCCTGGGCTCTTTGACTCTTGCGCTACTGGAAACCGGCGCGAGCGTTACCGCCGTGGAGATCGATCCGCGCCTCGCCGCCAAGCTGCCCGCCACCCTGGATGAACAGGGAGCAGGCGAAGCTGATGCGGCGGTGATCCTCAAGGACGCGATGGCGGTCACGGCGCAGGACTTTGCCGACGCTGGACGCCCCCTTCCCACCGCACTGGTGGCGAATCTCCCCTATAACGTCTCCGTTCCCGTGCTCTTGCACATGCTGGAGGAGTTCCCCAGCATCGACCGCGTTCTGGTCATGGTGCAGCTGGAAGTCGCCGACCGTCTGGCCGCCGCGCCCGGATCCAAGATCTATGGTGTGCCCAGCGTGAAGGCTGGTTTCTACGGCTCCGTTGCCCGCGCGGCGACTATCGGCAAGAACGTCTTTTGGCCAGCGCCGAAGATCGATTCCGGCCTGGTGCGCATCGACCGCTACGCCGAAGGGGCAGAGCCGTGGGCCGGCGGGCAGTCGGGCGCCGAACAGTTTGACGCAGACCAGGGTATTGAACCGCTAGATGCCGAGCAGCTGCGCCGCGAGGTTTTCGCTCTGGCAGACGCCGCCTTCCTGCAGCGCCGCAAGACGCTGCGTGCCGCCCTGTCCGGCCACTTCGGCAGCGGCCAGGCGGCCGAAGATGCGCTGCGAAGCGCGGGGATCGACCCGACCCTGCGCGGTGAGAAGCTCTCGACGGAACAGTTCGTGCAGCTGGCCGAGGCTTCGCTGAGGGGTGCGCAATGACTGTTTCCCACATCTTCGGCCCGCAGGAGCCCCAGTACCGCTCCGTCACGGCTCGTGCGTACGGCAAGGTGAACCTGCACCTCGGGGTGGGGCCGGCTCGGGAGGATGGCTATCACGAGCTCGACACGATTTTTCAGTCCGTCTCGCTGAAGGAAGAGGTCACCGTCGCCCTGCGGGACGCGCGAGGCGCGCAGGAGGCCGAAGCGGCGCCGTGCACCTGGAACGTCTCCGGGTTCGACAGCCACCTGGTGCCCCAGGATTCCAGCAACCTGGCGTGGAAGGCCCTCGCCGCCATCCAGAAACTGGCACGAGACGCGCACGTCCCCTGGGCCGACGCGCCCGTGCACATCCACATCGACAAGGGGATTCCCGTCGCCGGCGGGATGGCCGGAGGATCGGCGGATGCGGCGGCGGCGCTGGTTGCGGCGACAGAGCTGTACTTTCCGGACCTGCGTTCCCCGCGCCGCCCGGACGGCGCACAACTGTCCGACATCGCAGCCGACCTGGGTGCCGACGTGCCCTTCTGCCTGCTCGGCGGCACAGCAAGGGGCACGGGCAAAGGGGAAAACCTCATGCCCGTCATCGCCATGGGCACCTATCACTGGGCCATCGCCACCGACAAGCGCGGCCTATCCACCCCGGAGGTGTTTAAGCAGCTGGACCGGCAGCGCGCCGCTGCCTCGGAGGCTAGCCCCAAGGCCGCGCGAGCTGGAAGCCCTGAGGGGCTGATCGCGGCTCTGCGGACAGGCAACCCGGAAGAAGTGGGAAAGCTGCTGGTTAACGACCTGCAAGCCCCGGCCATCAGTCTGCTGCCAAGCTTGCGCGAGACCCTGAAGGCCGCCGAGGAGGCCGGCGCCATCGCCGCGATCGTCTCCGGCTCCGGGCCCACGGTCGCCATGCTATGCGCATCCGCCGACGACGCGGTGGAGGTCGCGACAGCCGTTAGCGTGGCCGGGAAAGCTAGCTCCACGATGACGACGAGTTCCCCGGCTGCGGCTGCGGGCGTCATAAAAAGGGAAGAAGTACTTGAGTAACCTCATCAACCTAGAAAAAGTCTCGAAGATCTATGGGCTCAAGACCCTGCTCGACGAGGTGAGCCTCGGCGTGGATAGTAACGACCGCATTGGCGTGGTCGGACTCAACGGCGGCGGCAAGTCCACGCTGCTGAATATCCTGAGCCGGAAGGACGAGCCGGACTCCGGGCGCGTAAGCCACAACAACGACCTGCGCATGGCCATGGTCACCCAGGATGTGCTGCGCGACGCGCCGGAAGACATGACTGTCGCCGGGGCAGTGCTGGAACCGCTAGGTCTGCAGGAATACGAATGGGCCGGCGACCCGAAGGTGCGCAGTGTACTCAACGGACTGGACATCGCCCGGCTGGGGCTGGATACTCCCGTGCATTCGCTGTCCGGTGGCGAGCGCCGCCGAACCGGCCTGGCTGCCGTGTTGGTACAGGACCTGGACCTGCTGATCCTCGACGAGCCGACCAACCACCTGGACGTCGAAGGCGTGCAGTGGCTGGCCGAGCACCTGCTGGGGCGCAACACTGCACTGGTTGTGGTCACCCACGACCGCTGGTTCCTGGATACCGTCGCCAACCACACCTGGGAGGTGCACGACGGCGCGGTGGACGTCTACGAGGGTGGCTACAACGACTGGACCTTCGCCCGCGCCGAGCGCGCCCGGCAGGCGGATGCGGCCGAACAGCGCCGCCAGAACCTCGCGCGCAAGGAGCTGGCGTGGCTGCGCCGCGGTGCGCCCGCGCGCACATCGAAGCCGCGCTACCGCATCGAGGCTGCGGAATCCCTGATCGCCGACGTGCCGCCGATGCGCAACAAGGTGGAGCTGATGAGCTTCTCCGCACGCCGCCAGGGCAAGAAGGTAATCGAGCTGGAGAACGCGCGCATCGCCACCCCGGACGGCCGCACCCTTGTCGAGGACCTGACCTGGCGTTTGGGTCCCGGCGAGCGCATCGGCCTGGTGGGGGTGAACGGTTCCGGCAAGACGACTCTGCTGCGTACCTTGGCGGGCGAGACGCCGCTGGAGCAGGGCCGTCGCATCGAGGGCAAGACCGTGCGCCTGGGGTGGCTGCGGCAGGAGCTAGACGACCTGGATCCCACGAAGCGCCTGATCGAGTCGGTCGAGGACGTCGCCAGCTACGTGACCTTCGGCGACAAGGAAATCAGCGCCTCCCAGCTGGCCGAGCGGCTGGGCTTCAGCGCGAAGCGCCAGCGCACGCCCATCGGGGACCTGTCGGGTGGCGAGAAGCGCCGCCTGCAGCTGACCCGCGTACTGATGGCCGAGCCAAACGTGCTGCTGCTGGACGAGCCGACGAACGACCTGGACATCGACACCCTGCAGGAGCTGGAAAGCCTCCTGGACGAATGGCCCGGCACGCTCGTGGTGATCTCCCACGACCGTTACCTGATCGAGCGCATCTGCGATTCCACCTGGGCGCTGTTCGGCGATGGCCGGCTGACGAACTTGCCCGGTGGCATCGAGCAGTACCTGGAGCGCCGCAAGCAGGAGGCCAGCGACGAGGGGCGCAAGAACACGCTGACCTTCGACGCTGCGGATTCTGGTTCTGGTAGCTCCGGCGCCGCCGGTTCTGGCGCTGTTTCTTCTGGACGCCCCAGCCTCGGCGCCAAGGAAGTTCACGCACTCACCAAGGAAATGAGTGCGCTGGAAAGGAAGATGTCCAAGATCGAGCAGAAGATCAACTCCATCCACGAGAAGATGAACGAGGTGGCAGAGAAGGCAGCCACCGGCGAGCCCGTGACGGACGAGCTGGCGGCGCTGGATAAGGACCTGAAAGCCAACCAGGAGGAACACGGCGAGCTGGAGATGCAGTGGCTGGAAATCGGGGAGAAGCTTGAAGATAGCTGATGTTGCCTCCACGGCAGAGGGGGAAATCACAGAGAGGCTGAGCGCAGCCAGGGATCAGTGGGAGGCGCACGTGGATCCCGGCGGCGTGATCGTCGGCGCGCTGCTGTTCGCGGCTTCGCTGACGCCTTCGCTGCTGCCGCGCGACTGGCTATTTCAGGGCGTGGTCGCGGGCATTTCCGGCGGCACCGGCTACATCGTTGGTGTGTTCTTGCACTGGCTGTGGGAGGTTTTCCTGCAACGGCGCTTCAATGAGCCCATGGGACGGGGCCGACGCAAGGCCTTGGGGCTGCTAGAAAAGCTGCAGGACAGGCTGGAGCTCAGCGACCGGGGGATGCGGAAGCTGAAGAACGGCCTGGAGATCGGCTTCGTGACCGTCGTGATCCTGTCGCTACTTGTGTGGATTTCCTTCGCCGTGCGCTGGCAGCAGGAGTTGGCGCATCTGATGGATGCGGAGGCTTATACGGCGGCGGAGTTCCTGCTGGTGTTGCCCATCGGCATCGGACTGTGGGCGCTGATCGTGCTGGCGGGTAAGGGTCTGCTGTGGCTGATCGAGGCGTTGGAAGACGGCCCCGTGGGGCGCCGCTTGGGTGGGGTTACCCGCCCGCTGTTCGCCTGGTTGGCCGTCGGCATGGCCTTACTTTTCCTGGTGGATACCGTCGTTCCCGGAACGGTTGTCAGAGCCACCGAACAGGTATTTTCGGTCCGAGACCAGGAGATTCGGGAGGATCTGGAGCAACCCCAGGTGCCGGAGCGCTCCGGTAGCCCGCAGTCACCCAACAAGTGGGAGGATCTGGGTGCCTTCGGCACTAGGTTCGTCGGCTTAGGTCTATACAAGGACGAGCTAGAAGAGCTGACTGGCCGCCCCAGCAAGGAACCCATCCGTGTATACGCCAGCTTGGAAAACGGTACCGAGGATACGGATAAGGCACGGGCGGAAAGCGTGGTCGAGGAGCTGAAGAGAACCGGTGCGAAGAACCGCGAGGCGTTGCTCGTAGTTCCCGCAACCGGCACCGGGTGGGTAAATCCCACTGCCGCCCAGGCCTTCGAGCTGATGTTCGACGGCGATTCCGCGATTGCCTCGGCCCAGTACTCCTACCTGCCCAGTGGCGTGCAGTTCATCGCCGACCAGCAGCGCGTGGAAGACGCGGGAGAGGCGCTGGTCTCCACCGTCGTGGACTGGTGGCACACTCTGCCGGAGAACGACCGCCCGAAGCTGTACGTCTACGGCGAATCGCTGGGAACCAACGCGGGCAGTGGGGCATTCTCTGGCGTGCGTGACATCGTCTCTAGCGTGGATGGTCTGCTGTGGGTGGGGCCGCCGAACTCCAACAAGCTCTGGCACGACCTGGTGGATCGGCGAGACCCCGGCTCGCCGCAAGTCTCTGCCGAATACGCGGGCGGGCTTAATGTCCGCTTTGCGGAGAACTCCGATGAGATCTGGCGGTGGCGTCGAGAAGAAGATCTGAACTCCCGCGCTGGCTGGCATCAACCGCGAATCCTGTTTATCCAGCACCCTTCGGACCCGGTGGTGTGGTGGTCGCCGTCGCTGATCGCCCAGGAACCCGATTGGCTGAAGGAACCGGCGGGTTTTGACCGCTCGCCGTCTATGTCCTGGATCCCGTTTGTGACCTTCTGGCAGGTCACCATGGATCTTCCGGTTGCGGCCAACGTGCCGAATGGCCACGGGCACAACTACGGCAACAGTGTGCTGGACGGGATGCTGGCAATGGTCGGCGGGCGGGACTTCAACCCGCAGCGCGCCGAGGAGCTTCGCAAGCAGTTGGACGCGGCGATGGAATCCCAAGGCCCGGAGAAGGAAGTCGGCGTGGACAACGGCTAGAGCCGGGCGCAGTACCGGGCGCAGTACCGGGTGCAGGGCCAAAAATCCTCGGCCAGCTGGGCATCTGCCAACACTCGGGTGCACAGCGTAGGGTGGGGCACCATGATCCTCATCAACGTAAAGTACAAGGTCCGCCCCGAGTTCGCCGACAACTTCCTGCAGGAGGTCTCCTGGTTCACCGAGGCCACCCGCGACGAGGTAGGTAACATCTTCTTCGACTGGTTCCGCGATCCGGAAAATGCAAACGAGTACCTGCTGATCGAGGCTTTCCAGGACGATGCCGACGTTGCCCACGTAGAGTCCGAGCACTTCAAGCGCGCCTGCGACGAGATGCCGAAGTACCTGCTGGAGACCCCGGAGATCATCAACACGAAGATCCCAGGAAAGACCGAGTGGGACCGCATGGCCGAGTTCCGCGTCGAGGATAACTAGCTCTTAAACCCACCTCTTTCACATCACCCTCTTAGCACCACTATGACTGTCAGCGTTTTCGACCTCTTTCAGATCGGCGTCGGCCCGTCTTCTTCGCACACCGTCGGACCGATGCGCGCGGGACTGTCCTTCGCGCAGCGGGCCAAGGCTTTTTTGGGGGATGACGCCACGTCTCCCCGCGCCGCCGACTCAGCAACCGAGGAGGGGCTGCGCCCGCTGGGCTCCGACAAGCTGGCCGACGTGGTGAGCCTGCCCGATGAGAGCGAACATCCGCTGAGCATCAGCGTTGTCCTGTATGGCTCGTTAGCCGCTACGGGTGCTGGACACGGCACGCTGGGGGCCTGCCTGCTGGGCCTGGACGGCGCCGATCCGGCGCAGGTCGATCCGGATTACATGCAGTCCCGGCTGGATGAGATCCGCCAGACTCGCACCATTTATCTGGCGGGCGATAAGAACCTGCCCGTCACCTGCGGTTTCGAAGACATTGTGCTGCGGCCGACCGTGCGCCGTTCGATTCACACGAATGCTGTGACTTTCGTGGTCAGCGGCCTGTCCGAGCCGCTGAAGCAGACTTTTTATTCCATCGGTGGTGGTTTCATCCGTACCGAGGAGGAGGTCCCCACCCTGGACGAGCTCAGCGGGCAGTGGCTGTTCGAGTCCGGCGACAAGCTGATCTCCCTGGCGGAGCACGCGGGCATTAGCCTGGGGGAGGTGCAGCGGCGCTGCGAGCAGTCGCTGCGCACCGACGAGCAGATCGATGCGAACCTGGATGCCATCGCCCAGGCCATGCAGGATTGCGCCAAGCGTGGAGTAACCTTCGCCGGAGTGCTGCCCGGAGCCTTGATGGTTCGCCGTCGCGCGAAGCACTGGTACGACCAGCTGATGGAGGAGGACCCGAACCGCACTGCCGAGTTCTCCGAGGACTGGGTGAACCTGATCGCCTTGGCGGTAAACGAGGAGAACGCAGCTGGTGGGCGGGTGGTCACCGCGCCGACGAATGGCGCCGCGGGAATCATCCCGGCCGTGCTGTTTTACGCCCGCGAGTTCACGCCTGCCGGCAAGCAGGACCCATTCCAGGTGAACCGGCGCTTCCTGCTGGCCGCAGGCGCGATCGGCTCGTTGTACAAGGAGCGTGCCAGCATTTCCGGCGCAGAAGTCGGCTGCCAGGGTGAAGTCGGCTCTGCGGCCTCCATGGCCGCCGCCGGGCTGGCTGAGGTGCTGGGAGGGTCTCCGCGACAGGTGGCGAACGCGGCGGAGATTGCGATGGAGCATTCGCTGGGGCTCACCTGTGACCCCATCGGTGGCTTGGTGCAGATCCCGTGCATCGAAAGAAATGCCATCAGTGCGGGCAAGGCCATCAACGCAGCCAAGATGGCGATGCGCGGCGACGGGGACCATCACGTCACCCTTGATGAGGTCATTGAGACCATGCGGCAGACCGGCAGGGACATGTCCGAAAAGTACAAGGAAACGGCCGGTGGCGGGTTGGCGACGAACGTCTCCGTGAACGTGCCGGAGTGCTAAAGGCAAGGGGCTTAAGTCCCTAAAACCCTTTAAGCTTCGGAGCTTGCCTCAGAGACTGGGGTCTTGTCGGAAGTCTTGCCGCGGTAAAGCGCGAGGCGAATCGTCATTACCAACAGGGCCAGGATTGTCCACCACAGGTAGGAGTTACCCATGAGTGCCTGCCAGGCATTCCACTCCAATTCGCGCTGCTCCTGGAAAGGCACGAAAGCGGTGGGCTCGAAGGCGAAAGCGACAAAGCCTAGGGCAACCAGGGCACTCCACAGCCAGCGCGGAGTGGCCAGCGGGGAAGTGGGATCCGCAATCGCGTAGCAGGCCAGAGCCACCAGTAGCACCGGAGCCCACGACCAGTGGTGGTTCCAGGAGACTGGGCTGGCCAGCAGTGCAAACAGGGAATTGACGCACAGCGCGACGATCGGTGCCTGTACCCGGAGCAGCTTGATCATGACGTAGGTGATGACTGCCAGCGAAACGCACACCAGCACTACCCACAGCAAGCTGGAAGAATCGTCCGTACGCAAGCCGAAGCGGTAGAGCAGACCGTTGATGCTCTGGTTCAGGGCGTATTCGTGGTTGCCGATACGCCCGGTTTCGCGCAGCGTGTGCGTCCAATATTCCAGAGAGTCCCGCGGCAGGATAAGCCAGGCTAGAGCCGTAGTGCCGAGCGTGCCTGCGCCCATGCGCAGGATGGAACCCCAGTCCTTGCGCAGAAGGAACCACAGGCCGAAAACTGCGGGCGTCAATTTGATAGCAACCGCCGCACCCGTGAGCAGCCCACGGTAGCGACGCGGCACGACGAGCGCATCGACGAAGACCATACCCATCAGCAGAACGTTGATCTGTCCATAGGCCAGGGTGGTGTGGATGGGGCTTAAGTGGATCAGCACAGCGGTGAGGATTACCGCCACCCAGCCTGCGGAGGCGCGATCCAGGCGCGCTGCCGCGTGTACGGTGTGGGCGAGCACCCACCAAGTGACAGTCACCGTGGCGCAGACCAGCAAAACGGCGGCCAGGTTATAGGGCATCACCGCCAGGGGAGTAAACAACAGAGCCGAAATCGGCGGGTACGTAAACGGCAGATACGTATCGCCGATGATGTGGAAGTGGCCGCTGTAGAGCTCTTGTCCGTCCAGAACGCGCTGTGCTCCCACCCGGTAGACGTCCAGGTCCAGGTTGTAGTGGAAGCCGCGGGTGTTGAAGATCTTCGGTAGGACAGAAAGCACCAGCAGCACACTCAACGCGATCTTGACCGGGAGGTTGATCTTGAGGTGTCTGAAGTTTTCCAATCGCGCCGAAGAGGCTTCCTTTGTCTGCATAAGGGCTAATTATTGCATTATCTGTGAGGTTGCTCTCGCCCAGGCTTAGTAAGGCCTAAAAGCTGAGAGATTATTAGGCGTTCGGCCTGCGAAGAACTAAACTTGGAACAATGAGCGATAGACTTCCCAAGCTGGACAAACAGGCCTATGAAAAGGAGCTCAAAAGGCTCCAAGCTGAACTCGTCGAAATGCAGCAGTGGGTGGTGGAAACCGGAGCCCGCATCGTCATCGTGATGGAGGGACGCGATGCGGCGGGCAAGGGGTCCGCGATTAAGCGCATCACCCAGTACCTCAGCCCGCGTGTCTGCCGCATCGAGGCTCTGCCGGCCCCCAGCTCGCGCGAGAAGGGACAGTGGTACTTCCAGCGCTACATCGAGAAGCTGCCCACCGCCGGAGAGATCGTCATCTTCGACCGCTCCTGGTACAACCGCGCTGGCGTGGAGCGCGTGATGGGCTTCTGCACCACCCAGGAATACCGCCGCTTCCTGCACCAGGCTCCGATCTTCGAGCGCCTGCTGGTTGAGGACGGCATCATCCTGCGCAAGTACTGGTTCTCCGTGTCCGATGAAGAGCAGATCCGCCGCTTCCAGTCCCGCCAGTCCGACCCGCTGCGCCAGTGGAAGCTGTCCCCGATGGACCTGCAGTCCATCACGCGCTGGGAGGACTACTCCCGTGCGAAGGATGAGATGTTCGTACACACCGACATCCCGTCCGCCCCGTGGTACACCGTGGAGTCCGAGGATAAGAAGCGCTCCCGCATCAACGTGATCAATCACCTGCTGAACACGATCCCCTGGGAGTATGTGGAAAAGAACGTGCCGAAGATTCCGGAGCGTCCGGCATCCGAATCCACCTACGAGCGCCCGCCGCGCACCCAGTTCCGCTACGTGCCCGACGTGGCGAAGCTGCTGGAGAAGGACCTGTTGAAGAAGCAGGCCGAGGAAGCCAAGCAGGCCCAGGAAGCTGAGTCCGAGGGGAAATCCAAGAAGGAGTCGAAGTCCGAGGGCAAGGAGTCTGCGGCGTCCAAAAAGAACAAGGGCGACAAAAAGAAGAAAGGCAAGAAATCCAAGAAGGACAAGAAATCTAAGTAGACCTTAGATTTAAATTAGGCTGCACTTCCTTGTCGTTCCTGTAATTATGGTGACATGGCAGACAAGAGAAGGAAGCACCCGACGTACGACCCGGATGCGGAAGTAACGACCGTCGTCGCAGGTCACGTCGGGGTTATTGAGCTGAATCGCCCTAAGGCTCTAAATTCCTTAAACGTGGAGATGATCCGCCTAATCCGCGAGGCGGTCGACAAATGGGCCGACGATGATTGGATTCAGTTCATCGTGATCAAGTCGTCCTCCGACCGGGCCTTTTGCGCAGGCGGGGACGTGCGCTACGTGCGGATGCGAGACATGAAGCGCATGTACCGCTTCGGGGACTCCTTCTTTGAGGAAGAGTACGACCTCAATGAGCGGCTGTCGCGGGTAAACAAGCCCGTGATCGCGCTGCTGGAAGGCATCGTGATGGGCGGCGGCATGGGTATTTCCATGCATGGCTCGCACCGCGTGGTCACTCCGCGCACCCTGGGGGCAATGCCGGAGGCTGCAATCGGGTTTGTGCCCGACGTGGGTATGTCTTACCGGCTGACGCACCTGGATTGCTCGCCCGCTATGGGGCTTTTCATCGCCACCACGGGCTGGCGCCTAAGCCCTGCGGACATGTTGTACACTGGCCTGGCCACGAACCTGGTGGCGGATGTGCATGCTTTCGAATCCGACCTGCATTCGGGCGACCTTCCCGAGGCGCTGCGGTCTAATGCACTGGATCCGCAGGAGTTGGACGAGCCCACCTCTACGCTGCAGCAGCACGCGGAGTGGATCGAGCGGACCTTCGCCGAAGGTACTTGGGCAGACATCGAAGCCCGGATCGTGCGGGATGAGGGTTCTGCTTCGGACGCCGAATTGGCGCAGTTAATAACCAAGGTGACCGATTCCTTGAAGGGTGCCAACCCGGAGAGCCTCGTGGCCACGGTGGAGTTGTTCCGCCGCGCGGAGGGCGCAACGTTGCGCGAGGCGCTGGATATGGAATTCAAGGTCGGTGGTGAGCTGCGCCGGGGGCCGAACTTCATCGAGGGAGTGCGCGCAGTGCTGGAACACAAGGACCACAACGCGCAGTTCGAGCCGGCTTCCACGGATGACGTGGACGCGGAGAAATGGCGGGCGCTACTGGGCTAGGTACTAGCTGCTGCCGGCGCCTGCGGCGCCGGTGGCTTTCGTGCGTTGCACCCGCAGCCACACGAAGAATCCCCACAGCACGAACGCGCCGTAGACCACGTATAGCGCCGCGGAGGGGTAGTAGCCCGCGGCGAGCAGCAGAGGTACGCCGACAATATCCACGCCGATCCAGATCAGCCAGAACTCCGTCCAGCCGCGGGCCATGCCGAACGTGGCCAGGATGGAGCCGGTGAAGATCCAGGCGTCTGCCCACGGCCCCCACGAACCTAGCGCGTCGAAGATCAGTGCGAAGACTACGGTGCCGATCACCGCAAAGGCGAGCATGCCGAGGCGTTCCTTAGTGCTGGCCCAGCTGGGTTGCACTGCGGCGCTGTCGGCGGCGGGCTCGCTGACGATGGAGCGGGAGGGGTCGGTGTTATCAGGCTCGCGCATGCCGGCAGTGCGGGCGCGGCTCCATTGATACCAGCCGTACAGCGAGACGATGAGGAACATCACCTGGCGGCCTGCCTGGCCGTAGAGGTCCAGATCCTGTGGGGTGTGGAACAGCCCACCCAGGAACACCGTGAACAGCAGCACGTTGCCGACGATTCCCACGGGCCAGGCCCACACCACGCGCTTCATCCCGCCGACGGCGGAGGCTAGGCCGAAAAGATTGCCGATGATTTCGCGCCAGAGGATCGGGTAGCCACCGATGATCAGCGTTGCGTTGAGAAGCGTTGTAAAGATTCCCTCTGATTCCACAGTGCCCATCTTCCCTCATCGGGTCTGGGCAAAGGAAACCGGGTTTGATTCTTGGTGAGGCGACTACTTTTCGTCCTCAACGCGATCGACACGGGCCAGCATGTCGAAGGCCTGGTTGTAGAGATCCTCGGGGCTGAGGCCACCGGATAGCCGCTCGTCCGCAGCTGCCTCTACGGCGCGCATGGCGATGCTGAAGGAAACATCCAGCAACAGGAATGCCTTGAAGGGGGAGAGGTCGGGGTCTACATCGCACAACGCCTTGGTTCCAGGTTCTGTGAGGGTAGGTAGGTCCACGTCCAAGTGTTCACTGCTGCTCTTATCCTGCGGATTCTCCAGCATGATGAGCAGAGGTTTGAACTTGCGGATGTCTGGAACGGCGGGGTCCATTAGCTGGGTTTCGCCGAACTGGTGAGACAAAAGAGTCGGGGCCTCAGAGGCACCAGATCCTATCTGCTCACCCTGAGGTGGGAAGCAGTAGATCCACATTGCATCGCGCATGATGTCCACGATGCGGCCGGTGGGGTGGTTCGCTGCAATCTCGCGGATGCGGCGGGCGAAGTGTGCAAAGACCTCGTGCAAGTAGTAGGCGAATACGTCGTCGCGGCGCTCGAAGTAGTTGTGAAAGGTGCGGGTGGATACTCCAGCTCGCTTGGTGATGGCGTGGACTGTCGCGGCCTCGGGGCCGTAACCCATGAACAGCTCAATGGCTGAATCGATGAGATTCTGCTTCGTTTCGGCCTTCTTCTGTTCGCGTCGTGACGCGGAGGGCTCGGGGATGGTCGCGCTGGTCGACATGAGAGTGGGGGAACACCTTTCATTTTGCCCGTTTTGTCCTGTATGCAGGAAAGGGATGAATGCAGGATAGTGTAGCAGGTCTGATATTTACGACGGACAGATTTGAAGAACATTTTCAAAGAGTCTTGCCCGGGAAATAGTGTGATATCTAAAATATTTTTCCCAGGGCTATCCGAGCTTCGAAAGTCCTCCCGCTAGCAAATGAAAGGCATTTCTAATGTCCTCTTCGGTAGTGGAGTTTCCGGCCTTGTTAAGTTCCATGAAAATGCTGGGGACAAACAGAACCGTGTTGATGAGTAGTAGCGCATTCGCAGTACTCAATTCTCGTCCTTCTCTTTCGCTGTACTGTTGAAATGCCTGTACAAGCGGGGAGAAGAACTCCATTCCGTTGCTGAAGGAGCGGTCACCGTCCGCGAAGAGCTCCTTTCTGATTTGCGGAGGAATACCGTGAAGGTGGTCGGCGAGGCGAGACAGCGTTTCGATGCTGTTCGGATTCTCTGCCGGGCGATTATAAAAGTTTACGGCGATACTCTCTGCTACCACAATCAAGTGTTGTCCTGGCTTGGCAGTATTTACCATACAAATCATTTCATCAATGAACTGATTCAGGATGAACAACAACGCCGCTTCACGGTGAGGGAAATAGTTGTGAAAAGTGCGTGCGGAAACCTCGGCCTTTTCTGCTATGCGAGCAATTGTCGTATTCTCAGCACCTTCATTCACCAACAGCTCAACAGAGGCATGGGCAATACGCCTGCGAGTTTCCGCCTTCTTGCGATCCCGCAGGCCGAGCGCGTTCTTATCCGGTTGGTTTCCGTTGTGGCGGCTCATCTCGCAGGCCTTACTTCTCACTTTCCTGCGACTTCAGCGGGCGTGCCGAAGCTTCCGCTGGGGGAGCCTCCGAATCTCGACTGCCGTCGGCGTTCAATCCCACCAGGCTCTCACCCTCGACATCGACGGCGGGGACGATCTTTGCCAGCCACTTGGGGAACTTCCACGCCTGTTCGCCGAGAAGGAACATCGTTGCTGGGATAAAGGTCATGCGGACGATGAAGGCGTCAAAAAATACGGCGGCGGCCAGGGCAAAGCCCATTACCTTAATAAAGGGCTCGTCGGCCATGATGAATGCGGCGAAGACGGAAATCATGATGAGTGCGGCTGCAGTGACCACACGCGCGCCGTGCTTGAAGCCGTTGGCGGTGGCGTTGCCGGCGGTCTTGCCGTGCGCCCAGCCCTCGCGCATACGAGTGACCAGGAAGACCTGGTAGTCCATGGCTAGGCCAAAGACAATGCCGATCAGCATGATGGGCAGGAAGGAGATGATGGGCTGCGGGTCGTCGATGATGCCGCCGAAGCCCTCCTGCCACAGCGCGACGGTGACGCCGAACGTGGCGGCCACCGACAGGCCGAAGCCCAACGCTGCGATTAGCGGCACCCAGATGGAACGGAAGACGACCATCAGCAGAACGAATGCTAGCGCCAGGACAATTGCAATGTAGGGGATGAGGACGTCCGACAGGCGCTGTGAAATGTCCTCGTACATTGGGGTGACGCCGGTGATGGCATAGGTTGCCCCGGTTTTTTCGGTGTATCCGGCTTCCTCGTCACGCATCTGCTCCAGGACATCGGCGGCACGGGCATCCGTTGCGCCGTAGGACGGGGTGATCATCACCTGGGCTGCAGTACCCAGGTCGGACGGGTTGCGCGGATCGCCATTGGTCTGCACTACCTGGGCGTTCTCTACGCCTTCGGTGCCCTGTAGGGTGGCAACGGCCTGCTGCGTGGCGGCAGCTTTTTCCTTGTCGTTGAGGTCGGGGTATTCAACGAGGGCAACCATCGGGGCATTGCGGCCCGCTCCGAAGCCCTCCTCCGTCATTTCGTAGGCGACGCGGTTGGGGGTGCCCTTGGCCATAGAACCATCGGAGGGCATGGCGAGGCGTAGGTTCATTGCGGGGATGGCCAACAGAACCAGCAATACTGCAGCCCCTACCAGCCACAGGGCGGGCTTCTTGCGGATGATGCGCACCCACTTCAGTCCCATAGTCGGCTTTTCGTTTTCCGGGTCCGGTGCCTTGACGATAGGTGCGCGACCTGCGAAGACCTTCGTGCCAATGAGCCCCATGATGGCGGGCAGAAGAGTGATTGCGACGATCACGGCGATGGCAACGGTACCGGCGGCGGCCAGGGCCATCGCGGTGAGGAACGGAATGTTAATGATGGATAGTGCTGCCAGTGCAATCAGCACTGTCAGGCCTGCGAAGACCACGGCCGAGCCTGCCTTGCCGACGGCCAAGCCGGCTAGGTGGGCGCGTTCCTTGACAGGAATCGTCTTGAACTTTTGCTGCAGTTCCTTCGGTTCCAGATCCTGACCATCCACATGGGCGACTAGCTCATTGCGGAAGCGGGAGAGGATAAACAGCGCGTAGTCGATGCCGACGGCCAGGCCGATCATGGAGGCCAGGGTGGGGGTCATGGAGTTGATGTTGTCTGTGACGGAGGTGGCTGCCATGACGATGCCAATGCCAGTGCCCACGCCGATCACTGCAGACAGCAGTGGCAGGCCTGCAGCGACGAGGCTGCCGAAGGTGACGATTAGAACGATGGCGGCGACGGCCAGGCCGATGGCTTCGGAGGCCATGCTCATCTCCGGCTGCTGGAATGCGTTACCGTTCCAGCCAACCTTGAGGTTGCCCTCGTTGTCCTTTACTGCTTCTTCGAATTTTTGCACGTCCTCTGCGGGCACGTCTGCTGCAGTTTCCGCATCGAAGGAAATCTCGATGGTGCCAGTGCGCTGGTCGGGGCTCAGCGGGCTTAGTGCGGCGATGTCAGAGGCGATCTGCTCCTTCGGCATTCCCTGCTTCTGCTTCATGGGAGCCATTTGCTGGTGCATGCTTTCGCTGGCCAGCACGGGGGAGACGAGCTTTTCTTTGTCTTTCAGGAAATCAAGCTCTTGCAGTGCTTGAAGGATGTCCTCGGTCGACTGTGCAGCCTCGCCCTTGGCAAGAGTCTGACCTTCAGGGGCTTGGATCACGAGCTTGCCCGTGGCTGCCTCTAACTGGTCGGTGTCTTCGCCATTGGGGAACTCCTCCTTGATCCTTTCCTGGGTTTCGATGGATTCCAGGCCGGGGATGGTGAAGGACTGCGAGGTTGGTTTGGTTAACAGTGCGGAGGCGGTGCCCACGCCGATCAGCACGATCAGCCAGACGGCGAGGAAGCGCCACTTATGAAGGTAGGCGGAGCGGCCTACGCGATACAGGAATTTTGCCATGCATAAAATATTTGCACAGCATGTGAAACATTGCAATGGATGTGCAAATATTTTTGATGGGGTCGCGACGAATCGCTACTCCGCCTAGTCGGCAACCAGGGTCTCCATCGTCAGCTCCGGGTGTTCCTTCTCCACGAAGGCTAGCTTCCACTTGTCGCCGAATAGGGCAATCAGCTCCCCGTCTGTGCGGGTGAAGATCTCCACGCCTCGCTGCTTGGCCAGCACCGGCGCGGACTCGGCGTCAGTACGACGAGCGACAGAGTAAGGGACGGGGTCGGCCACGGTCTCCACGTTGTACTCAACGTCCATTCGAGCCTGCATAACCTCAAACTGCATCGGGCCGACGGCGGCCATGACCGGGTTGGCGTCACCGCGTGCGTCGTTGCGCAGAATCTGCACAACGCCTTCGGAATCCAATTGCTCGAGGGCCTTGCGGAACTGCTTGTACTTGCCCAGCGACTTCGCGCGCAGTGTGCGGAAGTGCTCCGGTGCGAACTGCGGCATGGGCGGGAATTGCACCTTCTTGCCGGCGTAGATCGTGTCTCCCGGGGCGAGCGAACCAGCGTTGACAAGACCCACGATGTCGCCGGGGTAGGCGGCCTCCACGGTGGCACGGGTGCGGCCGAAGACAGTCAGGGCGTACTTCGTGGAGAAAGACCGGCCGGACTGAGCATGTGTGACCTGCATGCCGCGCTCGAACACACCTGAGACCACGCGCATGAAGGCCAGGGAGTCACGGTGGTTGCGGTCCATGCCCGCCTGCACTTTGAACACCACGCCCGAAAAATCGTCGGTGGGGTCGCGGTGCTCCTCCACCGCGACGGAGTTTCCGCCCGCGGCGGCCTCGATCACCTTCGGGTCGGAATCGCGACCCGCTGGTGCGGGCGCCAAAGCGCAGAGGGTGTCCAGAATCTGGTGCACGCCGAAGTTCAGCATCGCGGAGGCGAAAATCAGCGGGGAAGTGGTGCACTCCAGGAACAGCTCCTGGTCGTGCAACGCGCCGTCGGCGGCCAGCAACTCTACTTCTTCAGCGGCAGTTTCCCATACGTCTTCCTCCCGCGCTGCGGCTTGCTCCGGGGTGTAGTGCTCCTCCGGGGCGATGGTCGATCCGCCTGCGGTGCGGAGGAAGTGGATGTATTCCTCGGCCTCGCCGTCGTCGTTGATGCGCGCCAACCCGCGGAAGTCGCCGGCCTCGCCGACCGGCCAGAACAGGGGAGTGGGCTGCAGCTGAATCTCGTTGACGATCTCGTCCACCAGCTCCAGCGGACTGCGGCCCGGGCGGTCCCACTTGTTTACGACGGTCACGATCGGCAGGCCGCGGGCCTTGCACACGCGGAACAGCTTCAGCGTCTGCGGCTCCAGACCCTTCGCACCATCAATGAGCATCACTGCGGCGTCCACGGCAGAAAGAACACGGTAGGTATCCTCCGAAAAGTCCGCGTGGCCCGGGGTATCGACCAGGTTGATCATGAAGGGTTCGCCGTCGTGGCCCTCCGGAGCGTACTCAAACTGCAGTGCGGAGGAGGCGATGGAAATGCCACGGTCCTTCTCCATATCCATCCAGTCGGAGACGGTGGACTTGCGACCGGCCTTGCCATGTACGGCGCCGGCTTCCTTGATCATGTGGGCGTGCAGCGCAAGCGCCTCGGTGAGGGTGGATTTACCGGCATCCGGGTGGGCGATGACGGCGAATGTGCGGCGGCGCGAGGCTTCGGATGCGGTTGTACTCATAATGCCCATAAGTCTAGCGGGTGGGCATTAGGCGCAGGTAGTCGTGGTCTTCTTCTCGTGGGTCGCGGCCTGGGCCAGCGCCTCGTCGAAGGATTTCGCGTACTCCTGCGCGCCCTCGGGCATTGGGTGAACACCATCTTCGAACAGCAGATCCTGGTGGGACTGCGCGTGGCCGCACCAGTCCGCGATGTAGACGTTGTCGTGCGCCTTGGCTGCGTCCAGCACATCCTGGCGGGACTGCGCCATCCACTCGCGATCGCCGTAGGGCATAGCCATGAAGATCTGGCGGTCGGGGCCGATGAGGTTGATCATCTCCTCCAACTGGTCTGGGAAGGCCGGGCCGTTGGTGCCGAAGCTGAGGAATACGTTCTTGCGCAACTTGCCGGAATCGTTCAGCTGCCGCAGCACGTCCATACCGGCGGTGTAGTGGCGGGAGACGTCCGCATCGATGTAAATGCCCGGGAAGTTGGTGTTCAGTGCTTCGCTGGCTGCCAGCATCACGGAGTCACCCACGGCGGTGATGTCCTTGCCCTGCACGGCCGCGGCTTTCTCTTCCTTCGGCGGCGGCGGAGTGGCGGGGGCGGGGGCATTGCTCTTGTTAGTCTCCTGGTTCATGCGCTGCAGTTGGTCCAGTTCCTGCTCCAGTGCGGTCTTGTCGTTGGAGTTCACCACTCCGTAGACCACGCCACCGACGCAAGCCACGACGAGCAGTGGCACGACAGGCCATGCGACCTTCTTAAAGCCCTCGTTGATCTCGTGGAAGCTGGGGCGGGAAGCCCAGTAGTCCTTCCACGTCTGCTTGTAGCCGCGGCGGCGGAAGGGGTTCTCCACGTGCTGGTAGGAAATCTCGGAGATCAGCAGAGCGATCGGCACCGCTGCCAGCCCGAGAATCCACTTGTGGTCCATATGACCGTCGGCGTCAAAAAGAGCGCGCAGAATCATGATGACCGGCCAGTGCCACAGGTACAACGAGAACGAGCGTTGGCCGAGCCAGCGCATGACATTGGTGCGGAAGACCCACGTCAGCGGGCCGGTCTCGCGGATCACGCCCCAGATCATCAGCACGCCCAGCACGCTGGTCAGCAGCAGGCCGCCCTGGTAGGTCACCGCCAGGTCGTCGCCCATAAATAGCAGCTGGATGACGTAGCCGACAAGCGCCAGGGCACCGATCGCGCCTGCAACCCGCGCCTCAAACTTGCCTGCCGACGGCCAGGAGTCCACTCGCGGATCGTTGCGCGTGGAGGTGACAGCCAGCGAGAGGAAAGCGCCGATGAGCAGGCCGAAAGCGTGTGTATCTGTGCCGTAGTAGACGCGCGTTGGATCCTCGCCGGGGGTGAAAAGTAGCGCCATGGCCGCAGCGGAGAGCACGGCCAGCAGCGCCGTCACCAGCATCGGGACGCGGCGCGGACTGCGGTGGAGTCGGCGCTGGGTGAACACGAAAATCCCGAGTGTCACCAGCGGCCAGATGATGTAGAACTGCTCTTCGACAGCCAGCGACCAGTAGTGGGCGAAAACCTGGACCTCGTTTTCCGCGAAGTACGACTGGGAAGTAGCGATCTGCGTCCAGTTGTTGACGAAGAACAGCGTGCCCAGGAATTGCTCGCGGATGCCCACGGCGATGTCCCCACCTATGGCGGTGACGATTGCGGTGACTATAAACAGCGTGACCAGCGCGGCGGGGAGGATTCGGCGGAAACGCCTGATCCAGAAGTCCTTCAGGCTGATCGTGTTGTTTACCCGGTACTCGCGCACCAGCAGCGAGGTGATCAGGAAGCCCGATAGGACGAAAAACAGGTCCACACCCAGGTAGCCGCCGGGCAGAATATCGCCGAAGAAGTGGTAGATCACCACCGCGAGCACGGCGAGGCCACGCAGGCCATCGAGTCCCTTGACCTGGCGCAGGCGCGCACGGCGATCTTTCTTGACCGTCTTGTTTTCCGGCGGGATCGCCAGCGCTTCCGGCACGTTGTTCTGCTGTGGCGCAGGTTGTGCCGTCGCCACCTGTTTCGGTCCGGGCTGTTTCTTGGGTTGTGACGCCGACTTCTCCGCCGCTGGCGGCACCGGCTTCGGCTCTGCCTTCGCGACTGGCTTGGGTGCTTGCTTCGCAGCTGGCGCGGGCACCGGCTTCGGCTCCGCCTTCGGTTGGGTCGCCTTCTTGGGAGCCTGCTTGGCAGCCGGTTTCTGTTCAGCCTTCGGCTTTGCAGTCGGCGTGGCCTTTGCTGCGGGCGTCTTTTTGGGCGCCGACTTGGCGGCCTGCTTGGGTGCAGGTTTCGCGGGAGGCGTTGACTTCTTGGGTGCAGGTGCTTGTCGCGTCACGCCAGGTGCAACCCCCGGGGCAGGCGGCGCGCCTACGCTACCGAGTTTGATGGCCGGAGCAGCCGCAGCTGGCCGGGTAGTAGCAGCCTGCTTGGGGCTAGTGCTTGTCTGCTTCTTGTTTTTGTCTGCTTTGGGGGCCTTCGCAGCCGTAGTGGACTTCTTGGGATCCTGCGAGGCTGCGGTTGCCTTCGGTGGCTTCTGATTCTGGGGAGCGGAAGCCTTTGGTGGCTTCGGAGCGGAGGGGGCCTTGGGGGCGCCGACTGCGGAGAGCTTGATTGGTGGCTGCGTGGTCGCCTTGGAAGCTGCCTTTTTTGACTCCTGCTTCACCGGTTCCTGCTTCGGAGGGGCAGGCTTTTTCTCTGCAGAGGTCTTCTCCTCAGAAGGCTTGGAATCCGCAGACGGTTTAGAAGACACAGAAGCCCCGGAAGATACACCAGATTCTTGGTGTTTCTGCTGGTCGGGGGACGACTTCGCTGAACCTGTTCGAGCGTTACGAACAGCGCGCAGTAGTCCAAAAACCTGCTTCACTTTGCATCTCCCAAAGGCAAGATCGAGTGCATTGATTCAACAATACTAACGCTAGTTAGCTCGAAAACCCGCGAGTATTCTCGTTACTGCGCGCTACCTGCACCGCAGCATTTATTAGTGCTTGCGTGTGTGGATATCGTTTCGCGCAATGTCTGTGCCATTGTTCACGATGAGCGTCACTGAGTCCACCGAATCTTGAAGCGTGTTCTCCATCCATCCGCTCTCCGGGTCGATGTCTGCATCCTCGAACGGGCTCAAAACGAAATCAATCACAGATGTGCCCTCAGGCGGGCGGCCGATGCCCATGCGGATGCGCACGTAGTGTTGGGTGCCCAGCTCGGCAGTCATTGAACGCAGTCCATTGTGGCCACCCTCGCCGCCTTTATCCTTGATGCGCACCTGGCCAGTGGCGATGTCCAGCTCGTCGTGGCAGACAATGACCCGCTCCGCCGGCAGGCTCAAAGCAGAAGCTAGCGGCCCGACCGCCTCACCGGAGTTGTTCATGTACGTCGTGGAGCGGAGCAGCACCACGGGGGTTTCTTCCACCGTGATCAACGCCGCATGAGCCTTCTGGCCCTCCACCGGCAGCCACTGCGCCTCATACCGCTCAACCAGGCGATCAATCGGCCAATAGCCGATGTTGTGCCGGGTTTCCGCGTACTTGGCGCCGGGATTACCCAGGCCGATCACAATCCATTCAGGGGCAAACTCTTGCAGCTGCCCGACGGTGAGCTTGGCACGCTTCGCAGGCCTAGCGCCAGCACTATTAGCTGCAGGCCCTTGCGACGCGGAGTTCTTGCGGAAAACGGACAATAGAGATTGGAGGAAAGACACAGCCACTAGTTTCCCACACCGAGGGTGCGCTCAACCTCGTCGGCTGCGTCAGCGCACATGATCGCCACATCCGCCGCCTCCGACCTGGGGAAGGGCTTCAACACATAGGCCGCCGGATCCATGCGCCCGGGCGGCCGTCCAATGCCGCATGAAAGGCGCCAGTAGTCCTTCGTGCCCAGGGACTTCGTGATGGACTTCAACCCGTTATGCCCCTTGTCACCACCGGACTGCCGCAGCTTCACCGCCCCCGGATCGCCCTCGAGATCGTCGTAGGCGACGATGATGTTCTCCGCCGGGATCTTGAAAAACGCCGCCAACTGCTGCACCGGCCCGCCCGACACATTCATGTAGGTCCGCGGCTGCGCCAGAACCACCTTGCGCCCCGTGATCGTCACTTCGGCAATGTCCGTGTTCGTCTTCTTGTGGGTGTTCAGGCTGGCCGCGGGTACTTGCCGATCCAGCAGCTCACCGATCACCATGCGCCCAACGTTGTGCCTGGTGTTGGCGTATTTATCGCCGGGATTGCCCAGCCCGACGATCAGCCACGTGTCGCTGTTGGTGTGTTGTTTCTTATTTGGTGACGCCACCGTCTCCAGCCCTCTCTCTAGCTCACTGACGGTTATTGTACTGTCCACCCCGGACAGCCCCCGCGGCCGTGGGTGGGCGTCAATAAAAAAGAACGACAAAAAGGGCCACCCGGTGCGAAAACTGCACGCGGTGTGGCCCAGTGGGGGAAAGGGGGGTGGATTACTCCTCGGACTCGCCCTCTGCGGATTCGCCCTCGGCTGCCTCTGCAGCCTCGCCCTCGGCGCCTTCGCCCTCCTCGTCCGGCTCCGGCAGTTCCTCTTCCTCCGGCTCCACAACGTTGATGATCAGGGTGTCTTCCTCGGAGACCAGGGTTGCGTTGCCCGGCATCTGCAGGTCGCCGGCCAGAACCTGGTCGCCGATTTCCTTGCCCTCGATGTCGACGGTGATCTCTTCCGGAATGTTCAGAACGTCGGCCAGGATGGTGATGACGTCTGCCTCCTGGGTGACCAGAGCGCCCGGAGCAGGCTGACCGGTAAAGACAACCGGAACGTCAACCTCAACCTTCTCGCCGCGCTTAACGTTCAGCAGGTCAGCGTGGTCCACGTCCAGGGTCAGCACGTTCTGGTCCACAGCCTTGATCATGACCAGGTGATCCTGGCCTTCGATCTCCAGCTCCAGAACGGCGTTCACGCCCTCGTTACGCAGGATTGCCTGGAACTCCAGGATGTCCACGTGAACGTGCATTGGGTCCAGCTTGTTGCCGTAAACAACAGCCGGAACTCGGAAGTCACGACGCAGGCGGCGGGAAGCGCCCTTGCCGAACTCGGTGCGCAGCTCGCCCTTCAGGCGGGTAATGTCAGCCATGATTTTCTCCTTCAAATTTTGTGTTTCAGATTGCTCTGAATCGCTCTTGCGTTTCTATCGCGGACATAAAAAATGCCGCGATATCTCGCGGCGTGTATGCATCCCACAGTTTCATTGGTCACGCACCCGCACACGAGCGGACTCGCTTTGAAAGGTTACGTCACACAAAAAGAAGAGGGAGTGTGCTTTTCGCGCCGATAACGGCCAAATTCTATGTAGGAATTCAGCCCTCGCCGAGATTCGAAAGTATGTTAGCACACCCCCAACCGGGGATTAAAACTACTCAAACAGCGTGGTCACGGAGCCATTCTCGAAGATCTCGTGAATGGTCTTGGCCACCAGCGGGGCGATCGGCAGAACTGTCAGGTTATCCCAGCCCTCGGTGGACTGCGGCAGGGTATCGGTGGTGATGATCTCGCGGGCGCCACAGCTGCTCAGACGCTCGCGCGCCGGACCGCTGAATACGCCGTGGGTGGTGGCGATGATTACGTCGCCCGCACCAGCCTCGCGCAGCACGCCGACGGCGCCGGCGATGGTTCCACCGGTATCGATCATGTCGTCCAGCAGCACACAGGTGCGCCCCTTCACGTCACCGACCACGCGGTTGGCGGTGACCTTGTTGGCCACGTCCACGTCGCGGGTCTTGTGGATGAACGCCAGCGGGGCATCGCCCAGCACGTTGGCCCACTTCTCGGCCACCTTCACGCGACCGGCGTCGGGGGAGACCACGCAGATGTTGTCCAGGTTGTAGTTGGTCTTCACGTAGTCGGTCAGGATCGGCATGGCGTGCATGTGATCCACCGGACCGTCGAAGAAGCCCTGAATCTG
>NZ_CALLDG010000113.1 GCF_937999985.1 uncultured Corynebacterium sp. | reverse complement strand
TGTTTAGCTACGACATCAACGACCCGGATAACCCGGAGGGGCGCAACCAGGAGGATTCCGCCCCGCACGCGATGCGCTCGGTCGTGATCAACCCCTACTTCGACTGGCACCACGACCGTCGTCCGAACATTGAGATGCACAAGACCGTCATCTACGAGACCCACGTTAAGGGTCTGACGATGACTCACCCGGACGTCCCGGAGCACCTGCGCGGCACCTACGCCGGACTGGGCCACCACTCCATCGTGGAGTACTTCAAGGACCTGGGCGTCACGGCCGTGGAGCTGATGCCGGTGCACCAGTTCGTCCACGACGACCGCCTGCGCGAGATGGGTCTGCGCAACTACTGGGGCTACAACACCCTGGGCTTCTTCGCTCCGCACCGGGACTACGCCGCATCCCCCAGCGCCGAGGGTGCGATCGCGGAGTTCAAACAGATGGTCCGCAGCTACCACGAAGCGGGCATCGAGGTGATCTTGGACGTGGTCTACAACCACACCAGCGAGGGCAACCACATGGGCCCCACCCAGAACTTCCGCGGCATCGACAATGCCGCCTACTACCGCCTGGTCGACGGCGACGAGGCGCACTACATGGACTACACGGGCACGGGTAACTCCCTGAACGTCCGCCACCCACACACCCTGCAGCTGATCATGGATTCCCTGCGCTACTGGGTGACGGAAATGCACATCGACGGCTTCCGCTTCGACCTGGCCTCCACCCTGGCTCGCGAGTTCCACGACGTGGACCGCCTCTCCGCATTCTTCGACCTGGTGCAGCAGGATCCGGTGGTCAGCCAGGTAAAGCTCATCGCCGAGCCGTGGGATGTCGGCGAGGGCGGCTACCAGGTGGGTAACTTCCCGGCCCTGTGGAACGAGTGGAACGGTAAGTACCGCGACACTGTGCGCGACTTCTGGCGTGGCGAGCCCTCCACTCTGGGCGAGTTCGCCTCCCGCCTCACCGGCTCCTCGGACCTGTACACCGGCCGACGCCCGACTGCCTCCATCAACTTCATCACCGCCCACGACGGCTTCACCCTCAACGACCTGGTCAGCTACAACGAGAAGCAAAACGAGGCCAACGGCGAAGACAACCGCGACGGCGAGAGCCACAACCGCTCCTGGAACTGTGGCGTGGAAGGCCCGACGGATGACGAAGAGGTTTTGCAGCTGCGCGATAAGCAGCGCCGCAACTTCCTGACCACCCTCATGCTCTCCCAGGGCACGCCGATGCTCTCCCACGGCGACGAGATCGGCCGCACCCAGGGCGGAAACAACAACGTCTACTGCCAGGACAACGAGATCGCCTGGATGGACTGGGAAAACATGGATAAGGATCTGCACGCCTTCACGCGCTACCTCATCCACCTGCGCCAGGCGCACCCGGTGTTCCGCCGCCGCCGTTTCCTGGCGGGCGGCCCGCTGGGCCAGGACGTGGCCAAGCGCGACATCGCGTGGCTCACCCCGGACGGCGACCTGATGTCCGATTCCGATTGGAACGCGGACTTCGGTAAGTCCCTGATGGTCCACCTCAACGGCATGGCCATCGAGGAGCCGGATCCGCAAGGCCGCCCGGTGGAGGACGATTCCTTCATCTTCTGCTTCAACGCCCACCACGAGCCAATCACGTTCACGCTGCCGCGCCGCCACAAGGTGATGCACGTAGAGCCGAGCGAAGAGGAAAGCTGGACCGTCGTCGTGGATACCGCAGAGCCGACGGGCGTACCGGAAGAAACCCGCCGCTTCGCCGGTGGCGACACACTGGAAATCGACGCGCGCAGCACTGTGGTTCTGCAGCGCCCGATCACCACGGAGGTCAAGCTCTAGGCATGGCTGCCACTGCGTCCCCCTCCCCCGCCACCTTTCCCGCCCGTGGCGCGGAAGTCACCCTCTCTACCGAAGAGATCCGGGTGACCCGCTCGCCGCTGGCTTCCTCGCTGTACCCGGATGTCGCTCGCCCAGCCGACGAGCTCATCGGCTGGTACAAACAGGCGCCGGAAGGCTATTCGCCGGGGTACATCCAATTGCTTTTTGACGCCGAACGTCCCCGCGTGAATTTTTCTCCCTCACAGACCGAGGAGTTCGCCGCGCTGGATCTTCAGCTCACCAACCTGCAGGCGGGCTACCCCCTGGAAGCCGGGGCTGGATCTGCTGGGGCGGACACTGCAGGCGCTGTTGGCTCTGCGGGCACTGAGAACACAGAGATCTCCACCGCGGATTGGGTCAGCTCCGCTGAGTCAGCTGGCGACGGAGACGAAGGGGCGTCACCAAAGAAGACATCAAAGAAGACATCAAAGAAGACACAGCAGCGCGCACCGGCGCCGTGGGCGAAGGTAGCCACCCCTGACGAAGTCCCCGAGACCAACGATGAGGCGGACATCGACGGGCCCATCTACGGGCAGACGGTGTGCGTGACCGGCGACGTGGAGCCCTACGACAAGGGCGAAGTGTGGGACATGATCGCCTCCCGTGGCGGTGTGGTGGCCAAGAACGTGACGAAGAAGACGACGATGCTTATCGTCGGTGAATGGCACTCCATGACCTCGAAGGAAAAGCGCGCCCGCGAGCTACAGGATAAGGGGCAGGATCTGCAGATCATTGGGTTCCAGGAGTTCCTGCAGCTAATCAAGTAGGCAAGTAGCCTAGAAGGCATGTCAGCGACCTATCGCCTTCAGCTCCGCGGACCTGGATCCGACCCCACCCAAGCCTTCACTTTCGCAGATGCGGAAGAGCACCTGCCATACTTTTCCCGCCTCGGCATTTCGCACCTCTACCTCTCCCCGGTGATGCAAGCGCCGAAGGAATCCACCCACGGCTACGACGTCACCGACCCGTCCGTCATTAACCCCGAGCTCGGGGGCATCGACGGGCTACGATCCCTGGCCGAAAAGGCCCACGACGCAGGCATCAAGTTGCTGCTGGACATCGTGCCGAACCACGTTGGCGTGGACGATCCGCAGCTAAACCCCTGGTGGTGGGACCTGCTGAAGAACGGCAAGGAGTCCGAGTACGCGGAGTACTTCGACGTGGACTGGTCCGAGGACAACGGCGCGGGCGGACGGCTGGGCCTGCCGGTGCTGGGCAGCGAGGACGATGTCGCAGAACTGCGGATCGAAGAGGGCCCTTCTGGCTCAGAGGGCGCAGAGACAGAGACAGAACCGGTGTTGTGCTACTACGACAACCGCTTCCCCATCGCCGAGGGCACGCTCGGCGGCACACCGCAGGAGGTGCACGACCGCCAGCACTACCGCCTGATGTACTGGCGCGACGGGGTGATTAATTACCGCCGCTTCTTCAGCATCAACGGGCTGGCGGGCCTGCGGCAGGAAGACCCGGTGGTGTTCGAGCACTCCCACCGCATCCTGAACCAACTGATCGCGGCGAACATCATCGACGGCGTGCGCGTGGATCATCCGGATGGCCTGGCGGATCCCTTCAACTACCTAAAGCAGCTGCGCAAGCTGATCGGCGACGAGCGCTGGCTGCTGGTGGAGAAAATCCTAGGGGTCACCGAGCCGCTGGATCCCCGCCTGACGGTCGACGGCACCACTGGCTACGACGCGCTACGCGAGCTGGACGGCGTGTTCGTTCACCGCCCGGCCGTGGGCACCATGGCCAACTTGGCGCTGGACATGACCGGCTCGGAGTGGGACGCAGAGGCCTTCGAGAAGGCCGAATACGAGTTGAAGTCCGAGGTCGCCGGGCAGGAGCTCGCGGCCGAGGTACGCCGTCTGGCCCGCGCCGTGCGCAGCGACAACTGGTCCACCTCCGGCGAGGCCGTGTCCGACGAGGAGCTGCGCGAAACCCTGATCGAGCTGATCGCCTCCATGCCGGTCTACCGCGCGGACTACGAGTCCCTATCCCGCGTAACCAGCACCGCGATCGCCCAAATGATCATCCGCTACCCGGAGCGCGCCGACGCGCTGGATCTGATCGCCACCGCCTTGATCTCCCGCGGCGAGGCGAACGTGCGCTTCGCGCAGGTCTGCGGCGCGGTGATGGCCAAGGGCGTGGAGGATACTGCCTTCTACCGCGGTTCCCGCCTGGTGAGCCTGCAGGAGGTCGGCGGCGCACCCGGCCGCTTCGGCGTTTCCCCCGCCGAGTTCCACCTGCTGCAGGCCGAGCGCGCCCGCCTGTGGCCGAAGGCGATGACCGCGCTCACGACCCACGACACGAAGCGCGGGGAGGACGTGCGCAGCCGCATCAGCTGCATCACGGAATCCGCCGAGCGCTTCGCGGAGCTCTGCGACGGCATCGAGTACGTCGACGGCGGCACCTGCCACTTCCTGCTGCAGAACATGATCGGCGTGTGGCCGGTGGACGGCCAAGTCACCGACGAACTGCGGGAGCGCCTGCACGCCTACGCGGAAAAGGCCATGCGCGAGGCGGGCGTGCACACCACCTGGTTCGACGTGAACGAGGAATTCGAAGCCTCCATCCACCAGTGGGTCGATTCCACCATCGACGATCAGGGTGAGGAAATCACCGCGTTCGTCGCGGAGATCGCCCCGGCGGCGGAGGTAGTCTCCATCTCCAAGAAACTGCTGCAGATCATGGGGCCGGGCATTCCGGACATCTACCAGGGCACGGAGTTCTTCACCGACTCCCTGGTGGACCCGGATAACCGCCGGAAGGTGGACTTCGCCGAGCGCATGGAGGCCCTGGATCGCGTCTCCCGCGGCGACGTGCGCAGCATCGACGACGAGCGCCTGTATGTCATCGCCACCGCCCTGCAGATCCGCAACCAGTTCGAGCTGGACGAAGCCAGCTACCTGCCTGTCATGGCCACCGGCACCATGGAACGCCACGTGCTGGGCACGCTGCGCGGCGAGGACGTAATCACGCTCGTCACCCGCCGCCCGCTGGACATCCTGCGCGACGGCTGGGCCGACACGACAGTCGCCCTGCCCGAGGGCGTGTGGGAGGATCGCCTCTCCGGCAGCATGTGGGAGGGCAAGGTCCCGCTGGACAGCCTGTTTAGCGAGCGCGGCCAGGCGATCCTCACGCGCATGGGGGCCTAAGCCTTGGCCAAGAAAGCCCGTCGGGCGCTGCAGGACTACGACGCCTGGATCCACGCACACCCCACCGTCGCCGCCGACCTGGAGGCGCACATTATTGATGTTCTTGATGACGCCGGCCTGACGTTTGACCGCGTGAGCGTCCGCATCAAGGACCGGACGAGCTTCGCCCGCAAACTCTCCAACGAGGATTACCCGGACTACGACTCGTTTACGGACGCCCACGATGTGATCGGCGTGCGCGTGATCACCTTCCACTCCTCGGAGATCCCGCAGCTCAAGGACGCGCTATCCGGCCTGTTCACGGTAGTGCGAGTGATCGACAAGGCCGCCGAAACCGCCCGCGAGGGGCGCTTCGGGTACGCCAGCCAACACCTGATTGTCTCCGCTAAGGATGAGCCGTGGGTGGCTGAGGACGGGGCGTCACCAAAGTACATAGAGATACAACTGCGCACCGTGTTGCAGCACGCATGGGCCGAGTTCGAACACGACGTGCGCTACAAGAACCAGCAGCATCCAGAGACCAGCTCCCCCGAGGTGCAGCGCGCATTTACCCTGGCCGCGGGGCTGATCGAGCTGGCGGATGAGCAGTTCGACAAGATCGCGGGCATCATCGGCACCTCCGGCGAGGAGGTCGAGGGGGCGCTCGACGAGGAGTCGTTGCCGCGTGTGCTGAGCCGCATAGTGGGTTCGGAGTACCCAACTTCGCGCGTGGACTACTACCACTACGCCATCGAGATGCTGGCCGCCCACGACATCACGACGGTCGCGCAGCTCCGCGAGCTGCTGGCTCCGAAGCGGCTGAAGGCGCTGCGCAAGGCGATGAACTACCCGTACTACCCCGGCCAGGTGCGTCTGGTGGACGACATGCTGCTATTCGCCTACGGGCGCGAGCACATCCGCAAGACGGTGCACATCGGCGACAATGCGCAATCCCGCCCCGGCAGGCTGGGCAACAGGTGGCAGCAGCTGGGGCAGAAAACCGGCTAGAGCTCGCCGCGCTTGAAGCGCTCCAGCTGGCGGCGCTCCCGCTTCGTCGGGCGGCCCGCTCCCCGATCCCGGCGCGGCATAGCGGGGATCACCGGCGGGGGTGGCGAATGGTCAATATAGGCCTTGCGGGCCAGCTCCGCGCCCACCCGCTTGGAGAGCAGCTGCGTGACCTCCACGATGTGCTCGCGGTGGTGGATCCACACGCGCACCGTATCGCCCACCACGACCGGCTGGGCGGGCTTCACCGAAACGTCGTTGATCTTCACGTGCCCGGCGCGGCAGGCCTCCGCGGCTTGGGCGCGGGTTTTGCACAGGCGAACGGCCCACACCCAGGCATCGATGCGGACCTTGCTGGAAGCGCTGGAAGGGCTGGAAGGGCTAGAAGTTGCAGGCTTGGCCAACGGGGTGCGTCACCACTGATCTTTATGCTCGACGATGCCCTTGATCTGAAAACCGCTGTAGGCGATGAACGCCACCGCCAGGATCGGCACGATGATGGCGAAGAAGGTGGTGGGCAGGATCGTCACGCCACCGATCAGGCTGACCACGCCGATGCCACCGGCGATCTGGATGTTCCGGGTGTGCTTGCGAACCTCCGCCTTGCGCTGGGCGATGGGATCGTTGCCCGGGCGGTTGGCGGGCAGGTTGCCATAGTTGCTCATGCTTAGCCAGTGTAGTTAATCGTCCAGCGGGTGCTCGATAACCTACAGCAAACTACAGCGCGTCCTCGATCCAGCGCTGCCCCTCCAGGTGAGCCTCCACTGCCCCGCTGGTGATGCTTGCCAGGAAATCCGGTAGCGGCGCGCCGGGTTCGCAGGCGATCGCCAGCTCCGCCGCGGCCTTGTATTCCACTCCCACCACGGTGTATCCGGCGGCACGGACCTCGGCTTCCACGCGCCCGGCGTCTGCGTGCGGCACCTCGCAGGTGTACAGGTCCAGCTGGCGGCGTAGCGCCAGCGGCACCTGCTGCAGTGCCTCGCGGGTGGCCTCCTGGTAGGCGCGCACCAGCCCGCCGGTGCCCAGCTTCACCCCACCGAAGTAGCGCACGACCACGACCGCCACGTCCTGCAGCGGCTCCGGCTCGTGCCAGCCCTTCAGCACCTCCAGCATGGGCTGGCCCGCGGTGCCGGCGGGTTCGCCGTCGTCGCTGGAGCGTTCGATGGGCTGCGCGGCATCCACCTGCACCACGAACGCGCTGCAGTGGTGGCGCGCGTCCGGGTATTCGCGGCGGATGGCGCCTATGAAGTGGCGCGCCTCGTCCTCGGTGGCGCAGCGTGCGGCTAGGGCGATAAAGCGGGAGCGTTTGATCTCCACCTCCGCGGTATACCTGCCCGGCTGCGGGCGGACGTACGAGGGTTCGGGGTGGGAGGCGCTCTGCGGCGCTGTATCGTCAGGCATTCTCCCATTATCGCAGCTAGGGTTGAACACATGTATTCCGTGTGGGCTCCCCTGGCCGAAAACGTAGAACTAGTCCTGCAACCTGCGCAAACAAGCACAGGTACCGACTCCGGCGCCGCCACAGGCACCGAACAGCGCATCCCCATGACCCGCGAGGCGGATAACTGGTTCCTCGCCGACGTACCCGCCAACCCCGGCGACCGCTACGGCTTCTCCGTCGACGGCTCCCCCGTCTTCCCCGATCCGCGCTCCAAGCGCCAGCCCGACGGGATCCACGGCCTGTCCGAGGTGTGGCAAATCGACAAGCCCCGCAAGCAGCTGGGCCGCCCGCTACGCGGCGAGGTTCTCTACGAGCTGCACATCGGCACATTCACCCCGGAAGGCACCTTCGACGCCGCAATTGAGAAGCTCGACGAGCTCAAAGCTGTGGGCGTCACCGCCATCGAGCTCATGCCCGTGCAACCCTTCGGCGGCGAGCGTAACTGGGGCTACGACGGCGTGATGTGGCACGCGGTCACGGACGTTTACGGTGGCCCGGACGGACTGTTGAGGCTTATTGACGCCGCCCACGACCGCGACCTGGCCGTGGTGTTGGACGTGGTGTACAACCACTTCGGCCCCGACGGCAATTACACCGGGGTGTTCGGCCCCTACACCGCCGGTGGCTCCACCGGCTGGGGTGACGTGGTGAACCTGCAGGGCCGGGATTCCGACGAGGTACGCACTTACATCCTGGAGGCAGTGCACCAGTGGACCCAAGAGTTCGGCGTGGACGGCCTACGCCTGGACGCGGTGCACGCGCTGGACGATACGGGCGCGGTGAGCCTGATCGAGCAGATCCGCGACGCGGCCGAGCCCGCCTGGATCATGGCCGAATCGGATCAGAACGATCCTGTGTACACCGAGGGCTACAAGGTCGCGCAGTGGAACGACGACATCCACCACGCGATCCATACCGTGGTCTCCGGCGAAGACCACGCCTACTACTCCGACTTCGGCACGGTGGAGGTGCTGGCCACCACGTTCCAGCGGGTGTTCTGGCACGACGGGCGCTATAGCTCCTTCCGCGGGCGCACACACGGCAGGCCGGTGACGGATCCGGAGCTGTGGCGCTTCGTGACGTACACGACCACCCACGACCAGACCGGCAACCGCGCGGCGGGCGACCGGCCGAGCATGAACCTGTCGGTGGACCAGCAACTGGCGAAAGCCACGCTGGTGCTGACCAGCCCGTTCACCCCGATGCTGTTCATGGGCGAGGAGTGGGGAGCCTCTACCCCGTTTGCCTTCTTCGTCAACCACGAGAACGAGGAGCTCAACCAGGCCACCCGCGAGGGTCGTATGCGCGAGTTCGCGCGCGCCGGGTGGGACCCGAAGGAAGTGCCGAACCCGGCGGCGGAGGAAACCTTCCGAAACAGCGTGCTGCAGTGGGCGGAACGCACGGAAGCCCCGCACGCGGAGGTACTGCGCGGGTACACGGAGCTGCTGGAGTTTCGCCGCACCCACCGCCTGGCCGAGGCGGAGCTGCTGGACGTCCGCTGGTGGGCCGACGGCGAGAAGCCGGTCAGCGAGGCCCTGGCGGGAGTGAACCCGACGGTGCCGCCGATCGACTCAGCCGACGAGCTGGCGCACGGCCGCTGGATCGAGCTGACCTACCAGGCTCCGGAATCGCTGGTGACAGTCACCGTGAACTTGGCCGACGCACCCCACGACCGCCTGGGGCTCGGCCCGTGGGAGGCGCGCTACAGCGTCCAGTAGCCGGTAGCAGTTGGCCACGCAGCTGGCCGGTTATTGCCAGCTGCGCACGTGGTGCAGCAGCATGCGGTTCTTGCGCTGCGAGCGGTCCATCTTCACGCCGATCTCCCGCAGGATCGCGATGGCCTCCGGAATGTGTGGCCCCTTGTTCAGCATGATGCATTCGGCGCGTAGTGCCCACGCCACGTCGGTGATCTCCGCGCGGGTCGGCAGCCCTGACTTAGCCATCGATTCCAGCACCTGCGTGCCGATGATCAACGGCACGTGCGCGGCCTCCACCATCGCCATCACCTGTCCGGGCACCTCCGCCATGCGGGCGAAGCCCATCTCCACGGCTAGGTCGCCGCGAGCCAGCATCACGCCAAACTTCGCGTGCCGCATGCCCTCCAGCAGGATGGTGGTCAGGTTTTCGAACGCCGGAATCGTCTCAATCTTCAGCACCAGGCCGAGGTCGTCAGCACCCAGCTCGCGGAACTTCTCCAAGACGTAGGCCACGTCCTCGCGGGTACGGATGAAGCTCACCGCGGCCATGTCCGCGTGCTCGGCTACGAACGCCAACGCGGCCTCGTCTTCCTCTGTCAGGCTCGGCAGCGGCAGCTCCGTGTCAGGGAGGTTGATGCCCTTGTATTCCGCGAGCTTCGCCCCACCGCGGGTGACCAGCAGCTCCGCCTCGACTGTCCCCGCTGTGGCCTCTGTGTCCTTAACTTCCCGGATCTCCACCACCTTCGCTGCGATCGCCCCGTCGTCGAACAACACCTGCTGGCCCACCTCGAGCGCTCGCACCGCCTCCGGCAGCGTACAGCTGATTTTCGGGATGCCGCCGACCTGCGGGTCGCACACCACATCAGCGCTGGTCAGCACAATCTTGTCCCCGGTCTGCGGCCGCAGCTTCTGCAGCACCTGCGGCACCGAGCCCACCGCCGTCCTAGCCTTCTCCGTCCGTAGCTCCGCGCCGAGCTGCAGGTAGATGTTCTGCTCCCCCTCCGCCAGGGCGCCCTCGCTGTCTTTCTTAATGACGCCTAACTTCCGTTTCTTGCCGCGTGCGTCCTCCACACGGGTCGTCTCTCCAACCTCCAGGGCATCGAAGAACTCTCGGGATACGTGCACGCTCACGATTGGGCGACCCAGCGTGTTCTCCGCCATAGGAGCCTCGGCCAACTCGCGATCCTCCGGGATCATCCACAGGCGGCAGGGCTGAATGACCGTGCCCGCGTCGTCCCGCTGCACGCGCACACGCACCACCGCCGGACCCGGCGCGATGCGGCCAGTGCGGATCTTCGGTCCGGCCAGGTCCATACTGATGGGGATGTAACGCCCCGCGGCCTCGCCTGCCGCGCGGACGTTGTCGATCATCCGCTTCCACACCTCCGGCCCGTCGTGGGCGCAGTTGATGCGCGCCAGCTCCATGCCGGAATCCACCAGCCGGGCTACGAGCTCCTGGTCGTAGGCGGCCTCGATCGGCAGGGTGACCATGATGTACGAGGAGTCCCCTGGCAAAGCCTCCGCCCCGAAGAGAGCCTCCGTGTGCTGTTCAAGCAGCTCATCGGCCCCCACGATGGCGTCAGAAACGTCCTCCTCAGCGAACTGCGGCGAGCGACCATCCAGAGCCGAGACCACGTTGTGCGCGGCTTGCAAGCGCGCCTTAACCGCCGGTTCCGCGGTAGACAGGCGTGTTGCCCCTAGGCTCTCCAGGTTCCCCTGCAGGCCACGGCGGTCGCTGGTGCGCAACGTGGTGTAGTGCACCAGGTTCCGAGCACCGACGAAGTGGGTCGGCGCGGTGGCGCTGATCTCCGGGTACCAGTGCAGGGTTTGGCTATCGAGTTCGTCGAGGAGTTCCTCGATCGCTTCTAGAACGGCTTGCTTGTTGACCTGCATGGTGAAGGGACGTCTCCTTGGGAAGTGCGCGGCTGCTGCTGCGCAAGCGTTGTGTCCCTTCTATCGTGTCAGGTTGGCCGGGGTTGCGCTCGGCAACTGCACTAGGAGAAGATGCCCTCCCACGTGGAAGCCTTCAGCGCCCCCATGAGCGACGGCGACTTGTTCACGCGCATCTCCGGGGCCAGTAGGAACTGGACCTCCTCCTCGCCATCGATGAGGGTGAGGTAGACATCCGAATCGCCCTTGTTCTGGCTGAGCACGCGGCGCAGGTTGGCCATATTGCCGGGAGTTGCCTGGTCCACGCGGATGTTCAGGCGCAGCGGTACGCCGGAGCCCGCGCCGACGGTGAGCTCTGCGGACTTGATGTCCTGGCAGAACAGGCGCATGTCGTCTTCGCGGTAGTTGATCTTCGCCTTGGCCAGAACGATAGCGTCCTCAACGATCTGCGGAGCGACAATCTGGTAGGTCTTCGGGAACACCAGTAGCTCCACCTGCGCGCCATGCTGGTCCTCCAGCGTGGCGATTGCCCAGGGGTTGCCGTTGCGGTCGATGCGGCGCTCAACGGCCGAGATGATGCCGCCGATCTTCAGATCCTTGTTGTTCGGCAGTTCGCCGGACAACACAGTAGTCAGAGGAGTGTCGACCTGTGCATCCAGCGCGTCCTCGAAGCCGTCCAGCGGGTGGCCGGAGACGTACAGGCCCAGCATGTCTCGCTCGAGAGCCAGCTGGTGCTTGCGCTCCCACTCCTGGTCGGGCACCTCCACGCGGAAGACATCGCCCGCGCCATCGTCGCCGCCCAGGCCTGCAAAGAGGTCGAACTGGCCCTTCGCAGCGGCCTTCTTAGTGGCGGTGACGGCATCCACCGCATCCTCGTGGACCAGCACCATGCCCTTGCGCGGGTGCCCCAGCGAGTCGAAGGCGCCGGCCTTAATCAGAGATTCGGTAACGCGCTTGTTCGCCGCTGCCAGGTCGATCTTGTCCAGGTAGTCGGAGAAATCGGTGAACGCACCCTTTTCCTCGCGGGAGGCGATAATGGAATTCACCACATCCTCGCCCACGTTGCGCACTGCGCCCAGGCCGAAGCGGATGTCCTCGCCGACGGACTGGAAGGTGTAACGCGAATCGTTAACATCCGGCGACAACACACGAATGCCCAGGTGGCGGCAGTCTGCCAGGTAGATCGCGGACTTGTCCTTCTTATCCGCCACGGAGGTCAGCAGCGCAGCCATGTACTCCGGCGCGTAGTTGGCCTTCAGGTATGCGGTCCAGAAGGAAACCAGGCCGTAACCCGCGGCGTGGGACTTGTTAAAGGCGTAGCCGGCGAACGGAAGGATCGTATCCCACAACGTCTTGATGGCATCGGCGGAATAGCCGTTGGCCTTCATACCGGATTCGAAGGTGACGAACTCCTTTTCCAGCACCTCCGGCTTCTTCTTACCCATTGCCTTACGGAAGCCATCGGCCTGACCGGCGGTGTAGTTCGCGACCTTCTGGGAGATCTTCATGATCTGCTCCTGGTACACGATCAGGCCGTAGGTCTCTTCGAGGATCTCGTGCAGAGCCTCTTCCAACTCCGGGTGGATCGGCACAATCGGCTTGCGGCCGTTCTTGCGGTCGGCGTACTCCCAGTGCGCGTCCACACCCATCGGGCCCGGTCGGTACAGCGCCAACGCGGCCACGATGTCGTTGAAGCCCGTGGGCTTCATACGCTTCAGCAGCTTCTGCATGCCCGCGGAGTCCAGCTGGAACACGCCGAGCGTCTCGCCGCGCGCCAGCAGTTCGTAGGTGGGGTCATCCACCGTGTCGAGGTTTTCCAGGTCCAGCTCGAAGCCGCGGTTGGTCTTGATGTTTTCGAGGGCGTCACCAATAACCGTAAGGTTTCGCAGCCCCAGGAAGTCCATCTTCAGCAACCCGATGGCCTCACAGGCGGGGTACGGCCAGCCGGTGATCAGCGCGCCATCCTGCTTGCGCTTCCACATGGGGATGCAGTCCAGCAACGGCACGCTGGACATAATCACAGCACAGGCGTGCACACCGGCTTGGCGGATCACGCCTTCCAAGCCGAGTGCGTCCTTGTAGATCTTCGCCACGTCCGGGTCGGTTTCGATCAGCTGGCGAACCTCGGCGGCCTCGGGGTAGCGCTCGTGCTCGGGGTCGGTGATGCCGTGCAACGGAATGTCCTTAGCCATGATCGCCGGCGGCAGCGCCTTAGTGATCCGGTCGGCCATCTGGAAGCCCGCCTGGCCATAGTGGGCACGTGCGGAGTCCTTAATGGCCTGCTTCGTCTTCACCGTGCCGAAGGTGATCACCTGGGCGATCTTGTCCTCGCCCCACCTGTCGGCAGCGTAGCGGATCATTTCGCCGCGGCGGCGATCGTCGAAGTCGATATCGATATCGGGTGCGGACGGGCGCTCGGGGTTCAGGAAGCGCTCGAACAGCAGGCCGTGTTCCATCGGGTCGATGTTCGTGATCGTCAGGGCGTAGGCGACTAACGCGCCGGCGGCCGAACCACGGCCGGGGCCCACGCGGATGCCGACGGAGCGGGCGTGCTTAATCAGCTCGGCGACGATCAGGAAGTAGGACGGGTAGCCCTTCATGTCGATCACGCTGATCTCGTACTTCGCGCGGTCGATGTACTCGGCGGGCACCTCCTTGCCCGGGAAGCGCTCCTCCAGGCCCTTCATCACCTCATGGGTCAGCCAGGTCGTCGGCGTGTGGCCTTCCGGCACGTCGGCGATGGGCATGCGATCGTGCGGGTGCTCCTCCCAGACCTCGGAGTAGTCCTGCACACGCTCGGCCACCCACAGGGTGTTGTCGCAGCCCTTCGGCACTTCCTTATCCCACTGCGCGCGGATGTCCTCAGCGCTGCGCACGTAGTAGCCGCTGCCGGAGAACGCGAAGCGCTTACCGCCCTGGTCCAGGGTCGGCTCGTCCAGCGTGGAGCCAGTCTGCACGCACAGCATCACCTCGTGCGCCGGGGCCTGCTGCTCCAGCACGTAGTGGCAGTCGTTGGTCACCAGCGGCGGCAGCTCGAGCCGGCGGCCGATCTCCAGCAGGTCGTCGCGCACCCGCTTTTCGATCTCCAGGCCGTGGTCCATCAACTCCAGGAAGAAGTTGTCCTTGCCGTAGATGTCCTGCCACATTCCGGCGGCTTCCAGGGCCTTGTCGAACTGCCCCAGGCGCAGGCGGGTCTGCACGTCGCCGGAGGGGCAGCCGGTGGTGGCGATGATGCCCTCGGAGTGCTGGGCGATTAGATCGGCATCCATGCGGGGCCACTTGCCCAGCTGGCCTTCGTAGCTGGCCATGGAAGACAGGTAGAACAGGTTGCGCAGGCCGGTCGCGTTCTCCGCGATCATCGTCTGGTGCAGGTAGGCACCGGAGGCCGACACGTCGTCGGACTTCTGCTCTGGCTTGCCCCAGCGCACGCGCTGCTGGTTAAAGCGGGATTCCGGGGCGATGTAGGCCTCGATGCCGATGATGGGCTTCACGCCAGCGTCGGTCATCGCCCGATAGAAGGCGTCCGCGCCGTACATGTTTCCGTGGTCGGTCATTCCGACGGCGGGCATCCCCTGCCGCACCACCTCTTTGGCCAGGAGGTCGACCTTGGCCATGCCGTCGAGCATGGAGTACTCGGTGTGGTTATGCAGGTGGACAAAGGAGGAACCGCTCATGATTGGCCATCATAGCGCGTCGCAAAAATCGCATTTTTCGGCACATGCGATTCCTTATCGCTATACAGTTATTTTTCATGAAAAAAGATATTCGCCTCGCAGTAGCGCACCTGGACGCACCCTTTGCGGTGTTGGATCTGGATGCCGCCAGAGCCAACGCCTTGGACATGGCGCACCGTTCCCGCGGCACCCCGATCCGGGTGGCCAGCAAGTCGCTCCGCATCCGCTCGCTGATCTCGGAGGTCCTCACCCTCCCCGGCTATCGCGGCATCTTGGCCTATAACCTCAACGAAGCCCTGTGGCTGTGCCAGGAGCAGGTCAGCGACGATATCCTCGTCGCCTACCCCTCCGCCCACCGCGAGGGCCTGCACCGCCTGATCCACGATGCGCGCGCCATGGAGTGCGTGACCCTCATGGTGGATTCGGTCGCCCACCTGGATCTTATTGACGCCGTGGTGCCGCCCCACGAGCGTGGAGAGATTCGGGTTTGTATTGATATTGACGCCGCACTTCGCGCCGGCCCCGTTCACATCGGAGCTCTGCGCTCCCCTCTGCACACGGCTGAGGAAGTACGCAACATCGCCCGGCAGGTCCGTCAGCGCGAGGGCTTCCGCCTGGTCGGCCTGATGGCATATGAGGGCCAGGTGGCGGGCACTACCGATACATCCCCGGCGATCGCGGCGATGAAGGCGTTGTCCGTCCGTGAGTTGGCCGGCCGCCGCGCGAAGATCGTCGCCGCCGTCGCCGAAGAGCTGCGGGTGGCGGGCCTGCCTCCGCTGGAGTTCGTCAACGGCGGTGGCACCGGGTCCATCGAAACCACCAGTGCAGAGGCCGCGGTCACCGAGATCGGCGCGGGCTCCGGCATCATCGGCCCGGCCCTGTTTGACCACTATCGGCAGTTCCAGCCCACCCCGGCGGAGTGGTTCGTGGTGCCGGTCGTGCGCCGTCCTGCCGAGGACACGGTGACAGTGGCCGGTGGCGGCCGCATCGCCTCCGGTCCGGCCGGCAAAGACCGTCTGCCAGTCGTCGACTGGCCCCGCGACCTGAAGATGGCACCCCTGGAAGGCCCGGGTGAGGTGCAGACTCCCCTGACTGGCCCCGCCGCCCGCAACCTCCGCCTCGGCGACCACGTCTGGATGCGCCACGCGAAGGCCGGCGAAGCAACTGAATACATCGATACCGTGCTGGTCGTCTCGGCCGGCGAAATCATCGCGGAGTGGCCCACCTACCGCGGCGAAGGAAAGAGTTTTGTCTGATGAGCACCCCCACTACAACCCGCAAGCCCGCTTATAACTCTCGTTGGGTCAACTGGTCCGGAGTCTCCGCCGCCCAACCGCGCAAGCAGGTCGCCCCGCGCGACGAGGCCGAGCTGATCCAGATCATTCAGCGGGCCGCCGCCTCCGGCGAGAAGGTCAAGCCCATCGGCGCTGGCCATTCCTTCACCTCCGTGGCCGCCACGGAGGGCATCCAGGTGAGCCTGGACAACTTGGCCGGGCTGATCCGCTTCGACCCGGAGAAGATGACCGCCCGCCTGCGCGCGGGCACCCGGCTGCGGGATGTGCCGGGCATCCTGGCTCCCCTGGGCGTGGCGCTGGCCAACCAGGGCGACGTAGACCCGCAGTCGCTGGCAGGCGCGATCGGCACGAGTACCCACGGCACGGGGCTGGGCTTTACTGGCTTCGCCGGCATGCTGCGCGCCTTCCGCATCATCACGCCGGACGGCCAGGCGCACGAGTGCTACCCGGGCGCAGACGGCATCGCCGGCGAGCTGTACGACATCGCGCGCGTTTCCCTGGGTGCCTACGGCATCATCACCGAGGTGGAGTTGGACGTGGTGGATACCTTCGTCCTCCACGCGGTCGAGCGCGCAGAGCCGAACGACGACGTGGTGGAGAACTTCGCCGAGCGGGTACGTGGCAAGGATCACCTGGAGTTCTACTGGTTCCCCGGCACCGACGTGGCCCATGTGAAGACGAACACCCGCCTGCCGGGCAACACCCCCACCAACCCCATCCCGCGGTGGAAGGAAGTGCTGGACGACGAGCTGCTAAACAACGGCGCCTATCGGGTGATGAACGATCTGGCGCACCACTTCCCCTCCTTAAGCCGGCCCTTCGCCAAGCTGAGCGCGAAGACGCTGGCGCAGCGGGAGTACTCCAACGTGGCCCACGACGTGTTCGTCAGCGCCCGCCGGGTGCGTTTCAACGAGATGGAGTATTCGGTGCCGCTGGCCGATGCCCGCGAGATCCTGCGGGACGTCCAGCACACCATGAACACCTGCGGCGAGCAGGTGCTCTTCCCCATCGAGGTCCGCGCCACGGCGGCGGACGACGTGCCGCTATCCACGGCTAAGGGCCGCGAGTCCTGCTACATCGCCATCCACCGCTACAACAAGGACAGCCACCAGGCGCTGTTCCGCCACATCGAGCCGATCTTCAAGGCCGCTTCCGGTGGCCGCCCGCACTGGGGCAAGCTGCACACCCTCACCCACGAGGATCTGCTGGAGCGGCACGAGGATCTGGCGCGCGCCTGCGAGATCCGCGCGAAGGTGGATCCGCAGGGCATGATGCGCAACGCGATGATCGATCGCGTTTTCGGGCTGGCCTAACTCAGCTTCTTCACCCGCCGCACGCGCGGCGGACGGTGGCGCACCAGGTCGACAATGAAGACGATCACCGCGATCCAGATCAGCACGAAGCCGACCCAGCGGGCGGGCTCGATGTGTTCGTTGTTCACGAACACCGCCCACAGCATCTGGATCACGGGCGTGATGTACTGCACCATTCCCAGGCTAGTCAGCGACATTTCCTGCGCGGCACGGGCAAAGCACAGCAGCGGCAGCGCGGTCACCACGCCCGCCAGCATCAGCAGTGCTGCGTGGCCCGCGCCCAGCTGCACAAAAGTGTTGGTGCCCTGGGATTGCAGGAACCCCAGGTAGATCAGCCCTACCGGCGCCAGTACAAGAGTTTCGGCGGTGAGGGACTGAATGGGCGTCAAACGAACCTGCTTTTTCACTAGCCCGTAGAACCCGAAGCTAAAGGCCAGCCCCAAAGAAATGATCGGCGGCGAACCGAGCGCGACCGTCAGAACAACCACGGCGATGGTGGCGATGCCGACGGAAACCAGCTGCAGGCGGCGCAGCTTCTCCCCCAGCACGATCACACCCAGAAGCACGCTGACCAGTGGGTTTACAAAGTATCCGAGGGCGGCGTCCGCGACGTGGTTGTTGTTCACAGCGTAGATGTACAGCCCCCAGTTCACGCTGATCAACACCGCGGCTGCCGAGACGATCCACCATTGACGCGCCGTGATCGCCCGCAGCTGCTTGTACCCGCGCAGTGCCGCGAGCAGCAACAGCATGAACACCAGAGTCCACACGAAGCGGTGCGCCAGGATCTCCATCGGCGTCGCCGGCTGCAGGAGTGGGAAGAATGCGGGGAAAAGCCCCCACATCAGGTAGGACAGCAGGCCCCAGATCACTTATCTAGCTCCCATCGGTCGAATTCCAATACGCCCATAGACCGCCTCGGGGTCGGCGGGTTCCACGGCGTATGCGCGCTGTGCGAGCTCGCGGAGCTGCTCGGGCGTGGCATGGACCAACACACCGTCGATAAGCAGTTTGTCCGGTTCAGTTTGTGCGCTGCGAGCCATCCGGTCTACTACCTGATTGATCACGTCGGCGCGGGTGCGGCCCACCGCCGGCTCGGGCAGTACAGCCTGCGCGGTCGCTCCGAAGTAGAGGGTACTCACACGCATATCGAGCCCCTGCACCAGGTCGATCACCGCCTTAGAGTCCCAAGGGTGCTCCGGGTCGGGGGAAACTAGTGCCCAGCGGGGTTCGTCTCCGGTCATCTGGTCTAGCTGCTCGCGCGCGTGTTCCCGGTACTGCGCCGGGGTGCCGTCGAAGGGGCCGAGCTGGTCGCCGTTGATGTTCGGCGGCTTCAAGGTGAGGTCCGAGGTGCTCATGGCGATGACGCCCAGTCCCATCGCAATGAGGCATAGTCCGGAAAGCCAGGCCACCCAGGCGGGCCGACGCGTATCCTCCCAGTCCAGCTGGCGCTGCCGCTTCTTGTTCGCCTTCAACTGCTGGGGGCTGCGCCCCCGATAGTGCTGCTCCTGGCTCACGAGCGGACCCCTTCGCCGGAACCCGGCGCGGCGATGCCGTTGGCATCCCGCAGCCTGTCAAGGGCCAGCTGCAGATCCTCCGGGTACGGCGAACGGACGGTCTTCCACGAGCCATCCGGGTGCGGAAAGCCCAGCTCCACGGCGTGCAGCCACTGGCGGGTAAGCTCCAACTTCTCCGCCAGCTTCGGATCGCTGCCGTACATCGGGTCGCCGCACAGCGGGTGGTGCAGTGCAGAGAAGTGCACACGGATCTGGTGGGTGCGTCCCGTCTCCAACTTCACCTCTAGCAGGCTGGCCTGGCGGTGCGCCTCCAGGGTGTCGTAGTGGGTGATGGCGTGCTTGCCGTCTTCGCGCACGCTGAAGCGCCAGCCCGCGGACGGGTGGCGGCCGATCGGCGCGTCGATCGTGCCGGAAGTCGGATCCGGATGGCCCTGAACCAGTGCGTGATAGGTCTTGGAGACCTCCCGGTCGCGGAAGGCATTCTTCAGCACGGTGTAGGCGCGCTCACTGGCGGCGACGATCATCACCCCGGAGGTGCCGACGTCCAGGCGCTGCACGATCCCCTTGCGCTCCGGTGGGCCGGAGGTGGAGATGCGGAAGCCTGCGGCGGCCAGGCCGGAGGTTACGGTGGGCCCCTCCCAGCCGACGGTGGGGTGCGCTGCCACGCCGACGGGCTTGTCCACCACGATCACGTCCTCGTCGGAGTAGAGGATGTCCATGCCCTCCACGTGGCGGGCGGGCTCGGCGGCCAGATCCCGCGGCGGGGCGGGCAGAGTCACGTCCAGCCACGCGCCCGCAACCAAACGGTCGGACTTCCCCACCGGCGCCTGATCCTGCAGGATGTCGCCATCGGCCGCCAGCTCCGCCACGGCGGTGCGGCTGAGCCCCAGCAGCTTGGATAAGCCGGAATCCACGCGCATGCCGGCCAGTCCGTCCGGCACGGGCATCACTCGGTTCTCGCGGGTCATCGGTTCACCTCCTCGCTGGCGTCCTCCTGTTCCTCACTGGATTTCTCCGGTGCTTCCCGTTCTTCTCGCTCCTCCCGCACGTGATTCGCCGGCTCGATGAAGAACGCATAGATCAGGTAGCAGACAACACCGACTGTGATGGCGGCGTCCGCAACATTAAAGATCGCGAAGCTACCGAAAGAAAGAAAGTCCACAACATGCCCGTGCATGCCCCCCGGCTCGCGAAAGATACGATCCACCAGGTTGCCTGCCGCACCGCCGCCGATCAGGCCGATCGGTAGCGCCCCGGCCATGTAGCGCGTGCGCAGGGCCAGCACAATGCAGGCCAGGAAGGCGACTAGCTGGAATATGGAGAAGATGATGGTGGCGTTCGTCCCCATGGAAAAAGCCGCGCCGGGGTTGCGCACCAGATAGAGCCGGAAGAACTCGCCGATGACGGGGTAGGCCCGTTGCTCCTCTAGATTTTCGACGACCGCCCATTTAGTGATCTGGTCGACGACGATGATCCCGAACATCAGGGTCAAGGCGGCGAAAGATGCACGTTTTGAAGTCACGCTTATTCAGTCTAATGTCCGCCTGTTACGCTGTGAACTTGTGGGTATTTCTAGCAAGTCCGCGCTGGCTGTTTGCAGCGCCATAGGCCTGGCCTTCACGGCCGTCGCATGCTCTGACTCCGAGCAGCCGCAAGCTAAGCCGGCAGACGTTGCCGTGCCGGGCGTCAAGGTGGAGCTTCTAAGCCGCGGGGCTTCTCCCCAGGAGCCGATCGCCTGGTTCTCGCAGGAGGGCAGCCAGGAGGTCACGTACCACGCCACCCAAGGGTTCGCGCAGCACACGGTTGGTGCGTCTGGTGGTTCTGGCGATTCCGATGATGCTGATGATGACGCCACCGCATCGGCCACCGACGCCTCAGAGACGGCGAAGGAAGATGAGCAGCCGGATGTTGACGAGCTGGACTATGACGAGGTCACCATGAACCTGCCCTTGTCCGCCGAGGTCACTACCGACGGTGAGGGGCGCCAGACCAATGTGACCGTGGGCGAACCGACCGGCACCAACGACGAGCGGAACGAGGACATCGCCACGGCCAAGGGCTTCAAGATGACCACCGAGCAGGAGGTGGACGGGCGCGCAACCTCCCGAAGCTACACAGCTCCCGATGAAGCCAGCGCCACCGCCCGCGCCAGCGTGGAATCCGCGCTGAACCAGATGAACGACTTCCCCCTGATCTTCCCCACCGAGCCCGTGGGTATCGGCGCAAAGTGGACGGTTTCCAACCGTGTGGACGGCGACGTTTCGATGACCCAGAAGGTCACCTATACGCTGCTGGAGCGCGAGGGGCAGACGGTCTCGCTGAAGGTGGAGGTATCTCGCAGCCCGGCAGTGGCTACGTTGGCGCAAACCGATCTGAAGGTGCTGGACGTCAAGACCGAGTCCAGCGGGCAGATCGCGCTGGATCTAAACAAGGTGCTGCCCACTCGGGGCCACATCAACGTGGAGACGAAGGTCACCTACGGGCAGGATGATTCCCCGGTCCGCGTGGTGCAAACCTCCACGTCGAAGTCGAAGTGGACCCCTGAAAAGTAATTCCCCCCAAAGAACAGTGTCCTTAGTACTCTAAGCGGCCTAAGTGATCTAGAGGTCCTTGCACATCGGCGGCACCTGATCCGGCAGGACGTTTTCCACCAGGGTGCAGGCCCAGCCCTGATCCAGCTTCCACTTGCCGTCCTCGCTGACGAACTCCACGTCGCTGACCACGTGCGGCTCCTGGTCGGGCACGGTCAGGTTCACGGTTGCGTTGACGTTGCCGGGGGTCAGGCTTGGCAGTACGGGGTCGACGACTTCGAGGGTCGCGCCGGACTCGGTGCGGGACTTCGTCAGGGCGTCAAAGAGCTCCGGGGCCTGGTCGCCGTTCACGACCGTGTCCACCTTTTCTTCGGTCGGAACTTCCGGGTCTACGGCGCGGTTCAGCACGCCCGACAGCTCCTCCGCCGTCGGGGTCTGGTCTTCGGCTGCCTCGGAAGATTCAGCGGCGGTGGTGGCAGAGGAAGAGGAGGAATTGTCGGAAGAATCGTCGTCGTTGCCGCAGGCGGAAAGGGTCAGCCCGGCAGCCAGGACGGCGGAGACAGCCGTTGCGCGAGTAAAGATCTTGGTGCTGCGAGAGTAGCGCTGGGTGGAACGCACGAGAATGCTCCTTCGATGGTTGGACAATGTAATGCTAATGATCGTGTGCAATTAGCCGAGTAAGAAAACAGTGCTCGGTGACACACTGCCGTAGACAGCTGTGCACATGGAGTACACATCCCAAAATTTTTGGGGAACCAGTTTCCGACTATACAAGCCATGCTGTTGCAGATGTTATTCGTGTGACTTGCGCCCGTGCGCGCGTGGTCCTGTCCGGGCCGTCACGTACATTGGTCACATGACTTCCACCCCCTCGCGGAATTGCCAGCAAGTCCCCGTCCTCGGCACCGGCGGCACCATCAGCTGCGCCCACTCTCCCGAAGGCGACCTTGTACCGTCACTGACCTGCGCGGACATCGTCGATCAGGCTCGCATTCCACAGGAGCTCGAACTCCTTCCGCACGACATCATGAGCATCGATTCCAGCTCCATCACGCTTACCCAAATCGACGAGCTCGTCGCCCACATTGCTAGCTTCTGCTCCACCACCCCAGCCGGCGTCGTGGTGCTGCATGGCACGGACACGATGGAGGAATCAGCCCTCGCCGCCGCGTGCGCCCTGGGTCTACCCTGCCCTGTAGTGTTTACGGGCGCCCAGCGCCCGGGTGATGACGCCGCACCGGACGGCCCGGCCAACCTTTCCCGCGCGCTCGCCGCGCTTGCATCGGGGGAACTTTCTGCGGGGGTTCACATAGTCTTCGGGGATGCCATCGTTCCCGCCCGCGGGGCTTACAAGGCCCACACCACTGCCGAAACAGCCTTCCGCAATGCACTGATTGACTCCGGGAACCATGATGACGAGTCCCCCAGCGCGGATGGCACTGCTCTGCCTCCACTACAGGTAGCGGGGCTGTACGTGCCCATCGTCAGCGCCTTTGCGGGCGATGACGGTCAGCTCATTCGGGCGCTGCGAGAGCAGGACAAGCGGGAGCCGGACACAAAAATGGGTGCCAAGGTAGGTGCCGTGGACGGCCTGGTGCTGGCTGCCATGGGATCCGGCAACATTCCCACAGCTGTCGCCGAGGAGCTAGAGGCGTGGCGCGCGGAGCGTACTACCGAGCTGCCGGTCGTGGTGTGCAGCCGGGTACCAACCGGCGGGGTTTCCTTCGTCTACGGAGGTACGGGCGGCGGCGCCCAGTTGGCCCGCGCCGGCTTCCGTAGCGGCGGGGCACTGCGCCCCAGCCAGGCGCGCATCGAGTTGCTCTACGAACTCGCCCGCGCTCGCTAGTCCCCTCTCAGTTTCTAGTCCTCCGCCAGCCCGTCGAGGTCCCAGGCCAGGCTGTCCAGCGGGTCGGCGGGGCTTAGGTCTTCATCGTCAATGCGGAAGGTGCGGGTCTTCCCCGGGCCGGTCGCGGCGGTTTCGAAGCGCACGCTGACCACCCCGTTGCCGGCTCCCTGCACCCACCCGTGCCCGAACTCCACGTGCGATACATCCTGGGTGGCATGCCACACGGGGCGGGCCGTAGTGGCGTCATCAACCAAAGAACTAAACCCCGCATCGGTTTCGGGGACGGCGGCGATGGGCACCGGCGGGCCATCGAGCTCGGGGAACAGCAGCTCCTGGCGATCGGCCACCAGCCCGGACACGCTCACCCCGACCAGGCGAAAGGCACCGGCCTGCTCGGGGCGTGGCATCAGGCGCTGAGCGAGGGCGAAGATCTTGTCGAAGTCCTCCGTCGGCGCTGGCAACCCGGCGGACTTCGTGTGCAGCTGAAAGTCAGTGGTGCGCGTCTTGACGGTCACAGTGCGGGCGGCGCGGCCATCCTTCAGCAAGCGGCGGTGCATGGCCAGCGCGGTCTCGTGCAGCACGCGCATGGCCTCGGCGGTGGTGCGCGCATCCACCTGCAAAGTCCGTTCCGCACTGACCTGTTTGGCGGGCGCGCGGGGAGCGACGGGCCGCGGATCGTCGCCGGCGGCCATGCGCTGCACCTCCACCCCAACCGAGCCCAGCGCGCCGCGCACATCCGTGGTGTCGGCGGCAACGAACTGTCCGATTGTGTCGATCCCCATGGTGTGGAGCTTGCCCTGAGCGACCTTGCCTATCCCCCACACGTCGCCTACGGGCCGGTCGGCGAAGACCTCCATGCGCGCCTCGGGCGGCACGACGAACACCCCGTGGGGCTTCGCCAGGTCGCTGGCCATCTTCGCGTCCAGCTTGGTGGCGGCCATGCCGACGGAAGCGGGCAGGCCGGTCTCCTCTTCTACCCTGGCCTGCAGGTTCTCGGCCCAGGCGCGGGCCTCCTCGGCGTTGTCCAGCCCCTGCGGTTCGGCGAAGCCCTCGTCCACGGATAGCTGCTCCACCACGCCAGCGTGGGCACGGATGACCTGGAAGATGCGGCGGGAGGCGGCCGCGTACACCTCCTTGCGCGGTTTAACCACCACGGCGCGGTTGTTGCACAGGCGCACTGCCTGCCCCATCGGCATCGCCGAGCGCGCACCGAAAGCCCGGGCCTCGTAGGAAGCTCCGGCGACCACCCCACGGCCGCCCAGCCCGCCAACCAGCACCGGCCTATCGCGCAAGGTCGGCCGAGTGAGCTGCTCGACGGAGGCGAAGAACGCATCCATGTCGATGTGAGCCACCCAGCGCATGTGAGTACCCTGCGGGTCTTTGTTAGGACGCCACCGACGCGACCGCGATGTCAGCCGAGCAGCCGTCGGCGACGTCGTGGCTGAGCTGCTCACCGACGACCACCTTCACGTCCGTGGCCAGCACTTCCTTGGCAATCGCATCCGCGTGGGTGCGCGCCCACTCTTCCTTGTCCGCAGGCACGGATAGGGTCAGGTGGATCCGGTCGGTGATCTGCAGGTCGGCGGCCTTGCGGGCCTCCTGCAGGCCGCGCACGCGGTCGGCGGCCCAGCCCTCGGCCTCCAGTTCCGGGGTGGTCTGGGTGTCCAGCACCACCAGGCCGTCCTGGCCGGAGACCTCTGCGGTGTGCTCGGGCTCAGCAGCGACGAGCTTGCGGGTGAACTCGCCGTCCTGCAGCTCGATACCGTCGGCGGTGACCACGCCCGCGTCGTCGACCGTGTAGTTGCCGGACTTCACGGCCTTGATGACGCGCTGGACGTCCTTGCCCAGGCGCGGCCCGGCCACGCGGGCGTTCACCACGACCTCGAATCCGCCGACCTGGGCGACATCCTCGGTCAGTTCGACCTGCTTGACGTTCACCTCGTCGGCGATGATCTTCGTGAACTCCTCCAGCGCGCTGGCGTTCGGCAGCGCGACGGTCAGCTTCGGCAACGGCAGACGGTTGCGCAGCTTGTGTGCCTTGCGCAGGGAACTCGTAGCGGAGCTGACGGCGCGCACGGCATCCATGGCGGCGACCAGCTCTGCGTCGGCGGGCAGGTTCTCGGCCTTCGGGAAGTCCGCCAGGTGCACGGAGCGCTCGCCGGTCAGGCCGCGCCAGATCACCTCGGTGGTCATCGGCAGCAGTGGAGCTGCCGCGCGGCACAGGGTCTCCAGCACGGTGTACAGGGTGTTGAAGGCCTCGGGGTGGACGGCGTCGCCCGCCCAGAAACGGTCGCGGGAACGGCGGACGTACCAATTGGTCAGTGCGTCGCAGAACCAGCGGATCTCGTCGCAAGCGGTGGCGATGTCCGTGTTATTCAGCGCATCGGTCACGCCCTGCACAGTGTCGCGCAGCTTCGCCAGGATGTAGCGGTCCAGCACGTTGGTAGAGGACGTATCGTACTGCGCGGGCTGGGAGGCGTAGAGGCGCAGGAAGGAGTACGCATTCCACATGGGCAGCATTGCCTGGCGCACGCCCTCGCGGATACCCTGCTCGGTGACGATCAGGTTGCCGCCGCGCAGGATCGGCGAGCTCATCAGGAACCAGCGCATGGCGTCGGAGCCGTCGCGGTCGAAGACCTCGTTGACGTTCGGGTAGTTGCCCTTGGACTTACTCATCTTCAGCCCGTCATCGCCCAGCACGATGCCGTGGGCAACGACCTTCTTGAAGGCCGGGCGGTCGAACAGTGCGGTGGACAGAACGTGCATGGTGTAGAACCAGCCACGGGTCTGGCCGGAGTACTCCACGATGAAGTCCGCCGGGGAGTGGGTATCGAACCACTCCTTGTTCTCGAACGGGTAGTGCTTCTGCGCAAACGGCATGGAGCCCGACTCGAACCAGCAGTCCAGCACCTCCGGCACACGGCGCATGGTGGACTTGCCCGTCGGGTCGTCCGGGTTCGGGCGGGTCAGCTCATCAATGTCCGGGCGGTGCAGAGAGGCCGGCTTGCGGCCGAAGTCGCGCTCCAACTCCTCCAGGGAGCCGTAGACATCCATGCGCGGGTACTCCTCAGAGTCGGAGACCCACACCGGAATCGGCGCGCCCCAGTAGCGGTTGCGCGAAATGTTCCAGTCGCGTGCGCCCTCCAGCCACTTGCCGAACTGCCCATCGCGGATATGGGAGGGCATCCACTCGATCTGCTCGTGGTTCAGCTCCACCATACGGTCGCGGAACTTCGTCACGGCCACGAACCAGGACGGCAGAGCCATGTAGATCAGCGGCTCGCCGGAGCGCCAGGAGTGCGGGTATGAGTGCTCGATCGTCTGGTGGCGCAGCACGCGCCCTGCGGCCTTCAGGTCCTTGATGATTGCCTTGTTCGCGTCGAAGACCAGCTGACCCTGGTAGTCGGGTGCCAGGGAGGTGAACTTGCCGTCCATGTCCACCGGGATCTCCAGGTCGATGCCCGCAGCCTCGCAGGTGAACATATCGTCCTCACCGAAGGCCGGAGCCTGGTGGACCACACCGGTACCGTCGGCGGTGGTGACGTAGTCGGCGCACAGCACGCGGAAGGCACCCGCCTTGAACTGGCTGCCTTCGCCGCCCTCGCTACCCTCGCCGGCTGAGCCGGCCACAGCCTTCTCGCCCGCACGCTCGGCGAAGTAGCCGAACAGCGGCTCGTAGGTCATGCCCTCCAACTCCGCGCCGGTGAACGTGCTCAGAACCTCGGCCTTCTCCCCCAGCTCCTTGGCATACGCACCGCGCAGGTCGTCGGCCAGCACCACGGTCTTGCCGTGCATGCCCTCGGCGCCGTCGGCACCGATGGCGTCATCCCCAATCCGCACCGCGGCGTAGGTCACCTCGGGGTGGACCGCCAGGGCGAGGTTCGCCGGCGTGGTCCACGGGGTGGTCGTCCAGCCGATAAACGCGGCATCGGCGAGCTCCGGGTGCTCGGCCAGGGTCTTCACAGAGGCAGTGTCCTCGGTCGCGCCGGTGATCGGGAAGGTCACCGTGATGGTCGGGTCCTGGCGCATCTTGTAGGAATCATCCAGGCGGGTCTCCTGGTTGGACAGCGGCGTGTGCTCCGCCCAGGAGTACGGCAGAACGCGGAAGCCCTGGTAGATCAGGCCCTTGTCGTAGAGGGTCTTGAAGGCCCACATGACGGACTCCATGAACCCCGGGTCCATCGTCTTGTAGCCGTTGTCGAAATCCACCCAGCGCGCCTGGCGGGTGACGTATTCCTTCCACTCGTCCGTGTAGCGCAGCACGGAGGTGGCACAGTACTCGTTGAAGGAGCGCATGCCCATCTCTTCGATGCCGGCGCGATCCTTGATGCCCAGCTGCTTCTCCGCCTCCAGCTCGGCGGGCAGGCCGTGGCAGTCCCAGCCGAAGACGCGGGCGACCTTCTTGCCCTGCATGGTCTGGTAGCGCGGGACGATGTCCTTGACGTAGCCGGTCAGCAGGTGGCCATAGTGCGGCAGGCCGTTGGCGAAGGGCGGGCCGTCGTAGAAGACGTATTCCTCGTTGCCCTCGCGGGAGTTAACGGATTCGTTAAAGGTGCCGTCCTTCTCCCAGTACTTCAGCACGTTCTCTTCGAGTGCGGGGAAGGCGGTCGAGCCGCCATTGGACATATCGACGCGCGGGTAGGCGCCGCCTGCTGGGGTTGCTTCGCTCATGGTGTGGTACCTGCTTCTTCGCTCTTTTTATTGACGCCCACAGTTTTGCTGTCGGCGACGTTCTCGCTAGAAAAACAGGGACGCATTGGCTAGGAAACCCTGCGCGGTACCACCCTGATTGGCGTAATTCGTGATACGCCCTCTTCATCTCTTACGGCGATGACGTGCCGCGACTCCGCCTGGGTCTAATAAATGTCCGCCCCCAGCTCTTGGCGAGCAGGTGCGGACACCGTTCTTCCAGGAACGCTCCCCGGTGATGGCCGGATCTATGCGTGGTTTTGAAGGATATTCAGTTACGGCTCCTACCCTACACTTCCGTGTGCGGGATAGGAGCCTTAGCCCTTAGCGAGTCCTTAGCGCTTGCGGTGGCGGATCAGGTCGTAGACGAACAGTGCCACGCCGATCAGAGCCACGGTCACGCAGATCCAGGCCCACGTGGTGGACCCGATCGTGAGGCTAACTACGAGAGCCGCAAAGCCGAGAACCGCCAGGAGGATCGCTGCAACGAGCATCGTTACTTCCTAAGGCGCTGGGGCTACTAGTTGTCTTCGCCCTCGACCTCGATGGAGCCAGCCGGTGCGGCGGTGCCGCGGCTGTTCAGCTCCTCCAGCTGGGACTCCAGGAAGGTCTTCAGGCGGGTGCGGTACTCGCGCTCGTAGGTGCGCAGCTCCTCGATGCGTGCCTCGAGGGTGGTCTGCTGCTTCTTCACCGTGTTCATGATCTCGGTGTGCTTGCGCTCTGCGTCCTCCTGCAGGGCGTTTGCCTTCTCCTGTGCGGAGCGGATCTGCGCCTGGGACTGAGCAGTAGCGTCGGAGATCATGACCTCGGACTTCTGCTTTGCGTCTGCCAGCTGTGCGTTGGACTTCTCCTCCGCGTCTGCCAGCATCTTCTCGGAGCGGGTCTTCGCATCTGCCAGCTGAGCCTCGGAGCGCTTCTGTGCGTCCGCCAGGGTGTTCTTGGAGCTGCTGTCCGCGTCGTCGATGGTCTTCTTCGCGGTGGCGCGAGCCTCTTCCAGCATGGTGTTGGACTCCGCCTTCGCATCGCCGGTCAGGCGGTCGGCCATCTCCTGTGCCAGGGACAGCACGCGGGCTGCCTGCATGTGGGTCTCGGCGGTTGCGACGCCGGACTTGCCGTCGCCGGAGGCGGCCGGAGCGGCAGCAGCTGCGGAAGCCTGGGCCGGAGCCTGCTTCTTGGCATCCTCAGCGGCCTTCTCGGCCTTAGCAGCGCGATCTTCGGCTGCCTTCAGCTTGGCCTCGTAGTCAGCCTTGACCTTCTTCTCGATCTCGGCGACATTCGCCTGGGAAGCGGCCTGCGGCTGTGCCTTGCCCTGCTGTGCCTGAACCTCAGCGCGGGCGTCCTTGCGAGCCTGCTCCAGCTTCGCGGAGTACTCGGACTCGAACTTGCCACGCAGGTCGGACTCGATCTGACGACGCAGTGCGGCCTCGTCAACCTGGGAAGCGCCAGCAGCGCCTGCCACACCGGCGCCAGCAGTACCAGCGCCATTCGCAGAGCCGGACTCCAGCTGCTCGACCTTCAGCTTGAGGTCGGAGTTCTCGTCCTGCAGTTCCGCAAGAGTGTCCTCCACGAGATCCAGGAACTGGTCGACCTCGTCCTCGTTGTAACCACGCTTGCCGATCGGCGGCTTGCTAAAAGCTACGTTGTGCACATCAGCCGGAGTGAGTGGCATAGGTTGTCCCTTTCCCTTTCGGATTGCCTCAAAGTGCTCGAAGGCGTTCGCAACAGTAATGAACTATTGATGGTTTATGAAACAGCTACCAAGCATACCAGCATAAGCTGGTTCAGTCTCAACTTTAGATCGAGATTAGCCGCGTAGCACGGCATAACACCGTATAGCTCAGCCTCAACAATAATTTACTGCAGCCACATAAACACCACAGGCTGAGCCCCACCCCCTGGTTCCACCCCCATACGAAAGTTTTCCGACTTTCTAACTTGAACACGTAACGTCAGAAACGCGCCAACGATGTAACAGGTGAAGGGAATGAGAAAACCGCCACCGGCCAAGACCCACATTCTCGACCGGCAGCGGCTTTCGTCACTACACACGACATCTCCGCAGCCTCACTCACTTACCGCAAAGATGTCTCCAATTCTAGCCCCGTGAACGGATATTCACAACAGCTTGTGAATATCCGTTTCCTTCGTCTCCCCCCGACATCCACCCCCTTAGTTTTATAACTTTAAGGATGTGCTGATATCAGCCTCGCTAGTGAACTTCTAGCGAACTTTGTAGCCGATAATCCCCCCCCTACAAAAGTTTTCCACTGCACTGTCACCGTACCGTCACTGCACCGGCACTGTACCGTCACCGTACGGTCGCTGCGCTCTCCCCGTATCAGCGAATGAATGCCCCCAAGAGCATGCTCAGCAACTGCAGTCCGAAGAACAATACCAGTACGGAGACATCCAGCCCTACGCCACCGAGCTGCACCGGCGGAATCAACTTCCTTAGCGCCTTCACCGGGGGATCTGTAACCACAAACAGCGGCTCGGCCACAATGCTGAACCATCGCTGCGGGCGCCAATTGCGGGAAAAGGACTGAATCATTTCGATAATGATGCGCAAGATCAGAATCAGAATGTAGAAGCGAATCAGCCACATCAACAGAAGCAGGATTTCGTTCACTTATGAGCTCTCTATTGGTTAACGACCTTTATGAGTTAAAAGACTTCTAAAACGGCTGGCGCGCAGACTAGATGGTCTCCGCGATGGCATCCAACTGATCCTGCGCCAGGGTCACGCCCTTCGGCAGCAGAATGAAGTTACGCACACCCTTGAGCTTCTTTAGCTGTGCATCCAGGCCGCGGCTCAGGCCAGCGGCGAAGTCCAGTACTCGCTTTGCCTCGCCCTTTTCCATTCCGCTGAGGGAGAACACGACAACCTCGCGAGCTTTGAGGTTTTCCACCAGCTCGCCGGCCTGGGTGTAGGAGCTCAAGGTAAAGGACACGAAGGCCGAAGGATCCTTCTCCTCCGCCGGAGCTTCCGTGTAGGAGGCGGAATAGTGGCTTCCGCCACGGGAAGAGTAGCGATCCTCGCGGTCGCCCCGCTCTGCGCGGTCAGCATACTCGGAACGGCCATAACGGCCGCCGCGCTCGGCGCGGTCGCCAAAGTCACGCTCAGAACGGGAACGGTAGGAAGGCTCGTGGGCATCACGCTCAACGCGGTCTGCGCGATCAGCACGGTCGCGCTCGCGGGAGCCGTAGCCGTCGCTGTAGTAATCCGTGTTGTAGGTTTCCACGGAATCAAAACCGAAGAACCGCTTGGTCTTGTCCATGAAGTTTTCTGACATTGCTCTGTAGGAACCTTCCGTTGGTTGAATCTCTTAGCTTGTTAAGGACTGTATGCAGCTATGTGGTTTAAAGTACTGGTCGCGCGCCCATTATATCCGTACCGACACGCACCAGCGTGGAGCCTTCCGCGATGGCAATCTCCAGGTCGCCGCTCATTCCAGCGGAGTACACGGGAGCGCCCGTCACGCGGTCTGTGATGCGCTCGACGAGCTGCCGACCCCGGGCAAAAACGGCTGCCGGATCGGCGTCCAGAGGCGGTACCGTCATCAGCCCGCGCAGCTCCAGGTTCTCGGCCGCGGCCACAGCATCGGCCAGTTCGTCGATGTCCGTCTCCACTGCCCCGCCGCGCTGCGGATCACCGTCGGCGCTGAATTGTAGGAGCACCGGCAGGCGTTCGCTTCGATCGCCGCGCTCCAACGCCAGGCCCGCGCCGCGATCCAGCGCATTCAGCAGCTTCAGCGAATCCACGGTGTGCACGGCGGCTGCCCACCGCGCAACGGAGTTCGCCTTCTTCGTCTGCACCTGCCCCACCATGTGGAACTGCAGACCTGTATCTGCCAACTGTGCGTGCTTATCGCGCGCTTCCTGTTCGCGGTTCTCGCCGACGGCGGTGACGCCCAGCTGTGTCAACAGCTTCACGTCCTCAGCAGGGTGGAACTTGGTGATGGGCAGCAGATCCGCTCCCCCGGCCACCGCAATGCGGCGCCTGACGCGCGCCAGGTTCTCAGCAATTTCCTGCGCCCGGGGGCTAAGGTTCGCCGAACCACCGGGAAGGTCATCGGCCACCTGGTTTTCGCGGTTCACGCTCTTCTGCTCCGTCATGGCATCCACACTACGCCCGCCTGACGGCCAGTCGTCCCCTCCCGGCGGTAGGAGAAGAAGCGATCGGCGTGCTCCGAGTCGATTGTGCAGCGCGGGTCCGCATCAATGCTGCGCACTCCGAGGGAGAGCAGTTGGCGAGTCAGACCAGCACGAATGTCCAACCCATGGGTGCCCTGGGCGGTGGTGGTTGCCGAGCCGGGAAGCTTGGACTCCACATCCGCGGCCATAGCCTGCGGCACTTCGTAGTTCTCCCCGCTGGCGGCGGCGCCGAGCAGCGCGTGAATGTTGCTGGGCACAGCTCCCAGGTCTTCCATGCGGGCAATAGTACGGCGCAGGATTCCGTTGCGGGCTCCCATTCGCCCAGCGTGAACCGCAGCGATCACGCCCGCGTCCTCATCGGACAGCAAAACCGGAACGCAGTCAGCGGTGAGGACGATCAGCGCAGTACCTCGCAGGGTGGTAATGAGGGCGTCAGTAGCCTCGATGACGGGCGACGCAGGAGCCTCAGCGGGCGCAGAAGACACAAGGTGGTCGGCGGTGACCTCCGTGACGTTCGGCGAGTGGATCTGCTCCATGAACACCAGGCGCCCCACGTCCAGACCCAGCACATCCGCCAGGCGCTGGCGGTTGTGAGCCACAGCCGCCGGGTCATCGCCCACGTGATCGCCCAGGTTGAACGAGGCGTAGGCGCCCGTAGAGATCCCACCGTTGCGGTCGGTGAAAACCTTCCGCACCTTCGGGCTCTGGTCGTGGCTCAAAGCAAGCTCCTTAGTTTGGCATCTGGCTGCATCTGGCGAGGTTATATCTGGCGGACTAGTTGAAGTCCGGCAGATCCAGGTCGTCCTCTTCCTCAGTCAGATCCACGCCAGAGTTGGAGGAGTTCTGCGGCTGCTGCGGTGCAGAGGTGAACAGGCCGCCACCCTGGTTAGTCTGCGGCTCCGGCTGCGCGTGCTGCGGCACGGTGCCACGGCGCTGCGCAAAGCTGGACTGGGTGCCAGCCTGCGGTGCGGCCGGATCGGCCTGCGCGGAGCCTGCCTGCGGGGCCTCCTGCCCCTGCACTGCGTACTGGGAGTTCTGGCCAGCCTGCGGAGCCTCCTGGCCGCCGAACAGGTTGGTCGACTGTGCAGCGCCGGCGCCTGCAGCCGCATCCGCGCTCTCCTGCGCGTGGTGCGCACCGGAACGCTGGTTGTTGGATGTCGCGGACGGCGAATCGTCGAAGCCGGTGGCGATGACGGTCACGCGGACCTCGTCGCCCAGCTGGTCGTCGATGATGGTACCGAAGATCAGGTTGACGTCCTCGTCGGCCTTCTCCTCCACCAGGTCCGCGGCCTGGGAAACCTCCAGCAGGCCCAAGTCGGAGCCGCCAGCGAAGGAAAGCAGTACACCCTTGGCGCCCTCCATGGTGCTCTCCAGCAGTGGGGAGTTAATAGCCGCCTGGGTGGCCTTTACCGCACGCTGGTCGCCGCGGGCGGTGCCGATGCCCATGAGGGCGGAGCCCGCGTCGGTCATGACGGAACGCACGTCGGCGAAGTCCACGTTGATCACACCCGGGGTAGTGATCAGCTTGGTGATGCCCTCAACACCGCTGAGCAGCACTTCATCGGCCTTGCGGAAGGCCTCCATCATGGACAGCTGTTCCTCGGACATCTTCAGCAGCGAGTCGTTGGGGATAACGATCAGCGTGTCGCAGACCTCGCGCAGGGCCTCGATGCCTTCCATGGCCTGCTTGCTGCGGCGACGGCCCTCGAAGCCGAAGGGGCGGGTAACCACGCCGACGGTCAGGGCGTTCTGCTTCTTCGCGATGTTCGCCACGACCGGGGCTGCACCCGTGCCGGTGCCGCCACCTTCGCCTGCGGTGACGAACACCATGTCGGCACCGGCCAGGATCTCTTCGATCTGATCCTTGTGGTCCTCGGCGGACTTGCGGCCAACGTCCGGGTTAGCACCAGCGCCCAGGCCGCGGGTCTCCTCGCGGCCGATGTCCAGCTTGATGTCCGCATCGGTCAGCATCAGGGCCTGTGCATCGGTGTTGATGGCGATGAACTCCACGCCCTGCAGCTGCTCGTCGATCATGCGGTTGACGGCGTTTACGCCGCCGCCGCCGACACCGACCACCTTGATCTCGGCGAGGTGGTTTCCAGGATTCGTCATGTGCGCTTTTCCGCCTTCCTAAAGAATTTTTCGTGCTTTGCGGTTTACCGGTTTGCTGTTGCGTCCATCTTCCTAGCCGTCAAGCATTTAGCGGTGCACATTTTTGGTGGCGTGTCGTATCCTTAAAGTTCAACTTAAAGCTTAAGCTGGGGTTTCATTCCCACTTCAGCCCTGCCTGACGGTAGGCATGGCGGGGTTCGAAACGTTCCAATTTCCCTCGCGTCCCAGCACAATGCGGGTCGCCTCGGCCTTCTCGTCCGCCCTATCTGCCGATCCCCAATACACAGCCTGATTAGGGAAAAAGAGGCGAATGCTATCCGCCGACTCAGCCTCGATCCCCTCCAGCTTCCCGCGCAGATCATCCGAAAGCGCAGTCAACGCCTTCGTCGCCGCGTCGATAGCTCGGGAATCGTCGGCCTTGGTCTTCTTAAACTCGAAAGCCCCTTCAGGCTTCACACCCGTCAAGAACACCTGCCCATTGTCATCCACTACGTGTGGCGTGTCGCCATCCATGACGTAGCCGATGGCCTGATGCTCGGTCACATCGACCGTCACCGTGGTGGGCCAGGAGCGCTTAACGGTCACCTTCTCCACCCACGGCACGGCAGAGACGCCCTGGGCGGCTTCTGCCATGTCCAGGCGCAGCATATTATCGCCCGCATTAATGGCGCTGGCCTCCCGGATCGCCTGCGGATCCGCGTTCGTCGTGCCCTGCACATCAATCTGCGACACCTTTACGATGGGCGCCGCATACACAAGCACACCCAGCAGCACAACCAGTGCGACGAGCCCCGCGACCAGCCACTGCAGGCGCTTACGCGGCGGGTTCTGGTTCTTTTTGTTTTTTGTTCTTGACGCCCTACTCACCCGCGATCACCACGGTCCAGCTCCAGCAAAATCTCGTCCGCCAGCATCGTCACGGTGCCCGCGCCAATCGTCAGTACCATGTCGCCAGGCTGCACCAGCCCGGCGACCACGCCAGCAACGCGCGAGAAATCGGGCTCAAACACGCACTCGGTGGAGGAATCGATCTTGTCCCCAATGATGCGCGAATCCACGCCTTCCACTGGCTCCTCGCGGGCGCCGAAGATGTCCAACAGCACCACCTGATCCGCCAGGGACAGGGCCTCGGCGAACTCGTCAGCGAAGTTGATCGTGCGGGAGTAAAGGTGCGGCTGGAAGACGGCCACGATGCGCCCACCGCGGGCTTCCACGCGCTGACGTGCGGCCGACAGGACGGCCGCGACTTCAGTCGGGTGATGTGCGTAGTCGTCGTAGACCTCCACGTCCTGGCGAGTGCCGTGATATTCGAAGCGGCGGCGCACGCCGTCGAAACCACCGATGCCCGCGATAACTTTCTCCACGTCCGCGCCCAGCAGCACGCTGCCCAGCACGGCCGCGGTGGCGTTCAGCACCATGTGGATGCCCGGAATGGCCACGCGCAGCGAATAGATGCCAGCGCCCTGCTGTGCGGCTCCGTTCACGGCCTCAGTTAGTCGCAGGACGGAGACGGTGCCCTCGGCGGTAACCTCCGAGCTTTCGATGATCGCTGCTGGGGGCACGGAAGAGTGGGCGTCACAAGCCTCGGCAGTGCCATAACCGACAACGCTAAACGGCAAGGGCTCGCCGGCCTCAGCGCCGGCGATAAGCTTCTCGGCAAGCGCGGCCGAACCCGGATCGTCCAGGCAGGCGACCAGGAAGCCACCCGGCACGATGCGGTGAGCGAACTTCTCGAAGACCTCCCGGTAGGCCGCTTCCGTCTTGAAGTAATCCAGGTGGTCGGGCTCGATGTTCGTGACCACCGCGATCTCGGGCGAGTAGGACAGGAAGGAGCCATCGGACTCGTCGGCCTCGGCCACGAAAATCTCACCGGTGCCGTTATGGGCGTTCGTGCCCGCGCGGTTCAGCTGGCCGCCGATGGCGAAAGAGGGATCCTGCCCCGCGGCCTGCAACGCCGCCACGGCCATCGATGTCGTAGAGGTCTTGCCGTGTGTACCCGCCAGCAGGAAAGCACGGCGATCCTGCAGCAACAGCGCCAGAATGTCGGAGCGGCGGAGCACCGGAATGCCTGCCTCGCGGGCGCCGACGAGCTCCGGGTTATCCTGCGGAATCGCGGCGAAGGACGTGACGACTACCGTGGGCATCTCCCCCAGCAAGCGTAGGTTTTCTGCCGCGTGCCCCACCTGAATCTGTGCACCGGCCGCGCGCAGCGCCATGATGCTGCGCGACTCCTTCATGTCCGACCCGCTGACCTGGTAGCCGCGGTCCAGCAGGATGCGGGCGATACCGGACATGCCGGCACCGCCAATGCCCACCATGTGAACGCGGGAAAGGTCCGTGGTCTGAGGCTGCTCGCTCATCGTGGAAGAAGATGCCTTTCTGGAAAGAGGGGGGGAATGGTCTTTGTACTGGGGTTAGGCTTCGGCGGCTGCGATGATCTTCTCGGCGATCTTCTCTGCAGCGTCCCTGTGGCCCGCGGCGAGCGTCGCCAGGCTGGCGGCGTGCCAGCGGGTTTCGTCGCGCAGCAACGGGATGACTTCCTGGGAAACGCGGTGGCCGGTGAGCTCGGCATCCTTGATGATCACCCCGCCGCCGGCATGAGTGATCGGGCGGACGTTGAGCTCCTGCTCGCCGTTGCCGTGCGGCAGCGGCACGTAGATTCCCGGCAGGCCGACGGCGGAGACCTCAGCAACCGTCATTGCGCCCGAACGGCAGAGGATCGCGTCCGCGGCGGCCAGCGCCAGGTCCATACGCTCGATGTACGGAACGGCCACGTAGGGAGGCGTGCCCTCCTTGACTTCCGCCGGCAGTTCAATTTCGTTCTTCTTGCCATAGGCGTGCAGCACCCCGATGCCCGCGTCCTGCAGGGTCTTCGCCGCATCCACCACCGCGTTGTTGATGCTGCGCGCGCCCTGCGATCCGCCGGTGACCAGCAGCAGCGGAGCTTCCGGATCCACGCCGAAGAACTCGCGAGCCTCCGCGCGCAGGGCTTTGCGGTCCATCTTCAGCACGGATTCGCGCACGGGGATGCCTACAATCTCGGCGTCCAGGCCGGAATCCTCCACCGCGGCCAGACCAGTTCCGCCCAACTTCACGCCCAGCTTGTTGGCCACGCCCGCGCGGGCATTGGCCTCATGGACGAAGAAGGGAATCTTGAGGGAACGCGCCGCCAGGTAGGCCGGAGCGGAAACATAGCCGCCGAAGCCGATCACCACGTCGGCCTCCACCTCGCGCAGCACCCGCTTCGTCTCCTTCAGAGCCTTGCGCAGGCGCAGCGGCAGCGTAGCCAGATCCTTGTTCACCTTGCGCGGCACCGGCACCGGCGGGATCAGCTCCAGGTCGAAGCCGCGTGCCGGCACCAGGGTGGTCTCCAGGCCACGGGTGGTGCCCAGCGCGGTGATACGCGCGTCGGGGCGCTGCGCGCGAACTGCCTCTGCCACGGCCATGGCGGGTTCAATGTGCCCGGCCGTTCCGCCGCCGGCAACGACGACTGATAGCTTCCGGTCGGCTTCTGGCTTCGGGTTCACTTTGGCTAGCGCCTCCTGTGTCGGTTATCGATAGTTCTGCGAGTCTTGCGAGCCCTCGGCGGACCCGCCTCGTCCGCGCTGTAGCGGCTACGCGGGATCGGCTTCGGTATCGCGGTGGGCGGCAAGTCCTGCCTTCGCACTCCATCGTAGCCACGTAGGCGCGACTCGCCGCCGACGCGGCGGATGGACTGTTCCACCCGGTCGCGTTCGCGGCGGACATCCTGGCTCCCCCGGCCAGCGCTCGCCCGCTGCCGGGTAACCGGCTCGCCGTAGCTATAGGCCGTCTCGCGGCGCTCATTTCGGCGCTGCTCGCCCGCCTTGTAGCCCTGCGGCTCCGGCAGCAGAAGGATGCGGTCGATGAGTGGGCGGCCTTCGTGCTGCATGGAAGAGATCGTCTCCGGCTCGTTACGGGCACAGTTGCACAGCAGCCCCATGGAAAGGAGGGTGATGATCGCCGACGAACCGCCGGCGGAGATCAGTGGCAGCTGGATGCCGGTCACCGGCAGCAGGCCCACAACGTAGCCCATGTTGAAGAAAGCCTGCACGGAAATACCGATGGTCAGCGTTGCCGCCAGCAGCCGCAGGAAAGGATCCTTTTGCGCCAGGGCTGTGCGAATCCCGAACCAGGCCAGCATTCCAAACAGGAACACAACGAAGAGTGCACCAAGAAGCCCCAGTTCCTCGCCCACAATGGCAAAAATAAAATCATTCTTTGCTTCTGGCAGGTAGAACCACTTTGCTCGGGATTGTCCCAAACCGACGCCGAACATCCCACCGTCAGACAGAGACAAAATGCCCTGGTGGGAATGGTAGGCCGCATCTTGGGTCGTGGACTCGCTGAAGTTCAGCGTCAGGGCGTCCTTCCACGTCTTAATGCGATCACCGCGGAAGGCCTGGCTGGTAATCGCGAACACGCCGAGCACCGCGGCTAGCCCCAGCGCCCAGGTAATAACCCGGCGAGCAACGCCAGCAAAGAAGATAAGCGCGGCGGCCACGATGCCCACGGAGAACATCATGCCGAGGTCCTTCTGCAACAGCACCAGTATCACAATCGCAGCGCTTACGGCCAAGAAGGCACCGAGGCCAGTATTAAGGCGCTGCGAAGCGCGTGCTCGGTAAGAAACGGTCGCTGCGCCCCACACCGCCAGCGCTAACTTCGCCACCTCAGAGGGCTGCACGCCAACGGGGCCAATACGGATCCACGAGTTAGAACCGACCTCTTCGCCGCCGATGCCAACTCCAGGGATGAGCACCGCGATCAACATCACGATCGCAACTACCAGCAGCCACGGGGAATACCTGCGAATCGTCTCCGGGCGCATCCGTAGCGCCCCCCACATAGCCACCAATCCGAGGAATACGACCACGGCCTGCTTAATAAACTCACCAAAGACGCTCGCGCCGCTGGCGTAGGAAGTCACCATCGACGACGACAGCACCATGACGAGCCCCAGGATAGTCAGGCACGCCGTGACGACCATCAGCACCTTGTAGTTCAGCTGCGGGGTGGCCAGCTGTGCGGTGAACTTGCGGTGCAGGGATGCCAGGCCGCGCTCGGCGCCAGATTCCTGGTTCGCGGTCTTGCGCTCCGGCTCGGGTCGCTCACCGTGCGGGCTGTTCTCCCCTGCGCCAGGGATGCGCCGGCGCTTCGAATTGGACGTCGGAGTGGACATCGCGCGCCTATCCCCTTTCCTGTACTTCTTGAGTCTCTTGAGCCTCTTGTGACTTTTGTTCGGCCGTATCGGCCCCAGCATATGCCACCGCATACTGGGCGAACAGGTCGCCACGCTGGCTCATGCCGGTATACATATCCAGCGACGCTGCCGCCGGGGCCAGCACCACGCTGTCGCCGGGTTGCGCCAACCCGTGGGCGGCGCGGGCGACGGCACGCATCGCTTCTTCTGGATCGGTGGCGTCAATAACAGTGACCGGCAGGTCGGGCAGCTGCCGCGACACCTCCGCGACAAGCTCCGCGCGATCCACGCCAAGGGCCACCACTGCCTTGAGGGCGCCGCCGATCGCCCGGATTAGCCCGTCGACCGCGGCCCCCTTCAGCTGCCCGCCGGCAACCCAGATCACGTTGCGCTGGCCCCGCAGCGCGGCCTCGGCGGCGTGCGGGTTGGTGGCCTTCGAGTTATCGATCCAGGTAACGCCTCCGTGCTCCAGCACAACCTGCCCGCGGTGAGCCTGCACCTTGAATCCGGACAGCGCGGTTTCGATGGCCGCCGGTGCCACGCCCAGGGCGCGCGCCATCGCCGCACTCGCCGCGGCATCGGCAAGCCCTGCGGGCCCGGGAGGGCTAATGCCCTGTGCCGGAGCGAGGTCCGTCGTCTGACTCGGGTCGCCGATGATGACCTCGACCAGGCGCCCGTCGCGCACCCCGACTACTCGTTCCGTATTTTGTGACGCCACCTCTTCAGGATCGTGAATCGTGTACCCAAGCCGCGCCACTACCTCGCGGGCGCGTGCGGTGGCCACAACGTCTGAGTCGTCCAGAGCCAGGACGGAATCCTCGGCGGTCAAGACTTGAGCCTTGTCCGCACAATAGTTTTCGTAGCTTCCGTGCCAATCCAGGTGGTCTTCGGCGAGGTTCAGAATGCAGCCAACGGCGGGCTCGAACATGGGCGCCCAGTGCAGCTGAAAGCTGGACACCTCGGCGACGAAGACGTCGGAGCGGGGTTCGCCGCGGTGCTGGCCAGCCAGGGCAGCGGAAGGGGCGATGCCAATGTTGCCCACGGCCAGGGCAGCGCGCCCATCGGCGATCAGCATGGAGGTCAGCATCGCCGTGGTGGTGGTCTTACCGTTCGTTCCCGTCACCGCCAGCCATGTGCGGGGCTCACCGAAGGCCCCGGCCTGGTCCGCCAGCCAGGCTGCGGCAATATCCCCAATCACGGGGATTCCCAGCTCGGCGGCACGGGCCAGCAACGGGGATTCGGGTTTCCACCCCGGGGAGGTCACGACGAGTCTCGGCGCCAGGTCTTCTAGGGAGTCGATGGCCTCGGAGACATTCAGGAGCCGCAGTTCCGTCTCCCCATCGTCGGCGATGTGGCCAAGTGCCTGCGCGTTATCGTCTGCAACCAGAACCAGCCGGGCGCCGAGGGCACAGAGCATGGAGATCACGCCCCGCCCGGCCACGCCCGCGCCCGCGACCAGAACGGTCTGGGTGCGCATGGTTTCTAGGGCGTCTGCGGGTTGAAGTGCGGGTGTCGATTCCACGGCTGGATTGTCCTTACATTGCTAGCGAATTGTGGGTTTGTGGGCCCGCCACCGGCAGGCTTAGAAGCTGGCGCCGTTGAGCCACTCCGCGTAGAAGATAGCGAAGCCGGACATCGCCGCCAGCGCGGCCAGCAGCCAGAAGCGGATAACGACGGTGGTCTCCGCCCACCCTTTGTTCTCGAAGTGGTGGTGGATCGGCGCCATGCGGAACACGCGCTTGCCGGTGGCCTTGAAGGAGATCACCTGGATCACCACGGAAGCGGCCTCGATGACGAAGATGATGCCGACCAGGATCATCAGCAGCTCAGTCTGGGTCGTGATGGAAAGTCCAGCCACCAGGCCGCCCAGAGCCAGCGAGCCGGTATCGCCCATGAAGATCTTCGCCGGAGCCGCGTTCCACCACAGGAAGCCCAGGCATGCGCCCAGGCCGGCGGAGGCGAGCATCGACAGATCCAACGGGTCGCGCACCGCGTAGCAGGCGGTCTCTGCGCTGGCAGCGCAGGAGTTACGGAACTGCCAGAAGGTGATCAGCACGTAGGTGCCCATGACCATCGCGGTCACGCCACTGGCCAGACCATCCAGGCCGTCGGTCAGGTTCACTGCGTTGGACCAAGCGGAAATCACCACGTAGATGAAGATCAGGAACAGAACCATGCCCACGACGGTCGGCCCGATGGCGATGTCGAACGTCGCAATATCGCGGACGAACGACAGGTGCGTGGAGCCCGGGGTGAGCCCGTGCGCGTTCGGGAACTGCAGGATCAGCAGGCCAAAGACAATCGCGGTAACCAGCTGCCCCACGAGCTTCGCCTTCGCGTTCAGGCCCAGGTTCCGGCCCTTGACCAGCTTGATGTAGTCATCGGCAAAGCCCAGCCCGCCCAGGGCAAGCGTCAACCCCAGCACCAGCCAGCCGCTGACGCCCGGCCCGGCGCCGGTGGTTATGAGACCCACCAGCACGGCCACCAGGTAGCCGAACACGATGCCCGCCAGCACGGCGATGCCGCCCATGGTGGGGGTGCCGCGCTTCTTGAAGTGCGACTTCGGGCCTTCCTCGCGGATCTCCTGGCCCAGTCCTTCGGCAGAGAACCAACGGATCAGCACCGGAGTCAGCAGTACGGACACAAGGAAAGCAACCGCACCTGCGATAAAGATTTGCAACATGGGATTTTTAAGCTCCTTGGTCCTCGCCGATGAGCAGTCCTTCTGCTACCGCCCAAAGTCCGTCTGAATACGATGCCTTGATCAGCACCACATCCTGCGGGTTCAAACTCATATCTAGGTAGTTCACCGCACCGTCGATGTTCTCGACGGCCTGCGTTTCTACTCCACTCTCCCGGGCAGCCTCGGCCAGTGCACGCTGGTTCACCCCGTTGCCCACGATCACTGCGTGGTCGATGCGCCGTTGCGCCAGAACGTGGCCGAGTTCGGCGTGCTCGTCGCTCGCGTCCTCGCCCAGCTCGCCCATCTGCCCCAGCACGGCCCAGCTTTCCGCCTCGCGGCGCCCCTTGGCCGTGTAGGCCAGCGCGTCGATTCCCGCGCGCATGGATTCGGGGTTGGCGTTGTAGGAGTCGTTGATGATGGTCACACCGTCGGATTCGCGGGTGCGCACGTCCATGCGGTTCACGCTGGCGGCGACGTGAGAGCTCAGCAGGGACGCAACCGTGGCGGCGTCAATACCCAACTCGATACCAACCGCCGCGGCGGCGAGCGCGTTCGAGACCTGGTGGGCGCCGAACACCGAAAGCTCCACGCGCACTGGCTGACCTGCCGGGTGGTGCAGCATAAAGCTGGCGCGGGCCACGGCATCGAGCTCGATGTCGGTGGCGTAGTAATCCGCTGGAACACCCGCGGCACCCGTCGCGCCCTCCGTGGAGAAGCGCACAACGCGTGCCGCGGTGCGCTTATCCATCGCGGCGACCTTGTCGTCGTCGGCGTTCAGTACGGCCAGGCCACCCTCGGCGGCGGCTGGCAGTGCCTCCACGAGCTCGCCCTTCGCTTGCGCGATGGCCTGACGGGAACCGAACTCGCCCAGGTGGGCGCTGCCGACGTTCAGCACCACGCCCACGCGCGGTGGGGTGACGGTCGTCAGGTGCTGGATGTGGCCCACACCGCGGGCGGACATCTCACTGACGAGGAAGCGCGTGTCGCGGCCGGCTCGCAGGGCGGTGTACGGCAGGCCGATCTCATTGTTGAAGCTGCCGGGCGGGGCGACGGTCTCCCCCGCCTCTCGCAGCACCGCGCCAATCAGGTCCTTAGTGGAGGTCTTGCCCGCGGAACCAGTAACGCCGACGACGACCATGCCCTCTTCGGCGGCCAGCACGTCGGTGTTGTAGCGCGCGAGCTTGTCCACGGCGGCCAGCACTGCGGCGCCGTGGCCTTCCACGTCGAATTCGAAGGCAGTGGCGTTGGAGGTCTGCTCGTTGACCTCCACCGGAGCGGCCAGCAGCGCGGGCTGCTCCACTTGACGACCGACGATCAGTAGCGCGGCGCCGTTCTGCAGTGCAGCGTCGGCGAAGTCGTGCCCGTCGGCGCGGGCTCCGGGCAGGGCCATGAAGATCGCGCCCGGGGTGATCCTGCGCGAATCGAACTCCGCCGGGCCGGTCACTACGGCCTGCGGATCCACGTCGTTAATCAGCGTGCTGCCCGTTACCTCGGCGATTTTCTGGGTTGTTAGTTCTATCATCGCTTCTGCCTACCTTCACCATTATTTGCCTCGCGCTCTTGCCGCACCCGGTTTTGCAGAGCTGCCGCCAGCTCCTCCACATCGTCGAAGGGGTGCATCGTGCCGGCCACCAGCTGCCCCTTTTCGTGCCCCTTGCCGGCCACGACCACCGCGTCTCCGGGGCGTGCCCACGCCACAGCCGCGGCGATTGCCTCTGCACGGTCGGGCACAATCTCGCACACGGTCTCGCCGTTTGTTGGTTGTTCTTGTTCCTTCTTCTGGACGCCCTCTCGCGCCCCCGCGTAAATAGCCTCCCTAATCGCGGAAGGTTCCTCATCCCGGGGATTGTCATCCGTGACGAACACCGCATCCGCCCGCTCCGCGGCGATGCGGCCCATGATCGCGCGCTTGTCGTGGTCGCGGTTTCCGCCGGCCCCGAGGACGATGCCAATGCGGGCTTCCGGATCCGGCAGGTAGTCGTGCAGGCTACCCAGCACGGCCTGAACAGCGCCCGGCTTGTGCGCATAGTCAACCATCGCCAGGAAGTCCTGGCCTTCCTCGACCAGCTGCATGCGGCCGGGCACCTGCACGTCTTGCAGGGCCTGTACGGCGGCGCTGTCGCTGGTCAGCGCGTCTCCCGTAGCTGCCTCGATGCAGGCCAGCGCCACCAAGCTGTTGGCCTGGTTGAAGGCACCGGCCATGCCAATGCTGTAATCCAGCTCGCGGGTTGCGGCACCGCCTGCGATGGCCAGGCGAATATGCTGGCGGCCGCTAGGGGCCACTTCGGCGGAGGCAATGGACCATACCGGGCCGCCTGTTTCGGCCTCGTGGTGGCCTCCCTGGGGATACAGCGCCACGGTCGGCGAGTGCTTCGCGGCGATGGCGCGCATGCGCTCGCCCCACTCGTCCTCGCAGCAGATCACAGCAGTGCCCGGCACGGCCCCGTCCTCAACGCGCTCGAATAGCAGCGCCTTCGCCTGGAAGTAGTCCTCCATCGTCGGGTGGAAATCCAGGTGGTCCTGGCTCAGGTTCGTAAACGCCACCACGTCGAAGTGCACTCCGCGCACACGGCCTAGCTGCAGGGCGTGGCTGGATACCTCCATCACCAGGTGCGTGGCGCCTTCGGCGACCATGCGCGCCAGCAGGGCCTGCAGGGTGGGAGCCTCCGGAGTGGTCAGCGAGGTCGGAATCGGCTGGCCGTTGATGCGGGTACCGGTGGTGCCGATCAGTCCCACCTGCAGCCCCGAATCCAGCAGAGCCTTTTCCACCAGGTAGCTGGTGGTGGTCTTGCCAGACGTGCCGGTGATGCCAATGGTCTTCAGCTGGCGTGCCGGGTGGCCATAAACCTCCGCAGACACCGCGCCCATCCACTCGCGAACGTCGTCGACGACAATGCACGGCAGCGGTGTAGGGGCGTCATCAATAATGCGCTGGCCTGCGGCGTCGGTAAGAACGGCGGCGGCCTTGCTATCCGCGGCGAAGGTCGCGCCGTGGACCTTCGAACCAGGAACAGCACAGAATAGGCCGCCCGGCTGCACATCATTAGAACCGATCGCGGCAGAGTTCACCTCCACACCCTCCCAGGGGCCGGTGAGGGTTCCTCCGCAGATTTCGGCGAGCTGCTTCAACGATGTCATTGATTTGCCTCCAGCATCAGCTTTGGTCCTGCTTCCTTGGACAGCGGCACGTTGTAGTGGTCGAGCATCCACGCCATGATGTCGTGGAACAGAGGCGCCGCGCTGCCACCCGCGCCCCCGTCAGTACCGCGCTCGGGGTCATCCAGCATGATGCCCACCACGAAGCGCGGCTTGTCCGCGGGTGCGATACCCGCGAAGTTGATCCAGTACTTGGAGTTCGAATAGGCACCCGTGTCCGGGTCGACTTGCTGGGCCGTGCCCGTCTTGCCGGAAACCTGGTAGCCGTCGATGGCTGCCGGCGCACCAGAGCCCTGCTGAACTCCGGTTTCGTCCTTCTGCGTCACCGCGCGGAACATGTCCACGGTCGTGCGGGCGGTCTCCGGGGAGACCACGCGGGTCTCCTTCGCCGGGTCGGAATCCAGCTCCGCGCCGTCGGACGTGGTGATCTTGTTGATCAACCTGGGCTCCACGCGCACGCCGTCGTTGGCCAGCGCCTGGTAGATGCTGGTCATTTGCAGCAGGCTCATGGACATGCCCTGGCCGATCGGCAGGTTGGCGAAAGTGCCGCCGGACCACTGGTTCAGCTCCGGCATGTAGCCGGCAACCTCGTACGGCAACCCCACGCCCGATGTCTGGCCCACACCGAACTTGCGGAAGTATTCGTACATCTTCTCCTCGCCCACTCGCTCGGCGAGCATCAGGGTGCCGACGTTCGAGGACTTACCGAAGATGCCGGTGGTGGTGTACGGAACCTCGCCGTGGTCCCATGCATCCTTCACTGTCACGCCGGACATCTCGATGCTGCCGGGAACCTTTAGCACCTCATCCGGGGTGGTCTTGCCCTCCTGGATGGCTGCCGCGGCGGTCATGATCTTGGCCACGGAGCCAGGCTCGAAGGAATCAGCCGTGGCGCGGTCACCGAAGACCTTCTTGCGCTTCAGCTGCTTTTCGATGTCCCCGTTCGGGTCGATGGAGTCGCTAGAGCCCATGGCGATAATCTCGCCGGTCTTGGAATCCAGCACGACGGCCGAGGCCGACTTTGCGCCCGACTTCTCCCGCGCCTGTTGCAAAGCCTGCTGCACGTAGGTCTGCGCGTCCAGGTCGATGGTCAACTCGTAGGAATCGCCGTTGACGGCCGGGTGCACATCGCGGGTGGAGCCCGGAATCAGGTAGCCATCGCCTCCAATGTCCACGGTGCGCGAACCGTTGATGCCCTGCAGGCGCGCATCCTGGGAAAGCTCCAGGCCGAACTGCCCCTGGTTATCGGTACTGATCTTGCCGATCATGTTCTGCGCCACCGCGCCGTTGGGATATTGACGCAGATCCTGGCGTTCGACGGTGATCTCGGGGAATTCCTTGCCGACCTTCTCGGCAACGTCCGGGTCGACGTTGCGCACCAGCACCTCGTAATTCCTATCGCTGGTCAGTTTGTCGCGGATATCGTCTTCGTCGATATCGTCGCCTTCTTTATTGATCATCTCGGGCAGACGCTTGGCGATGTCTTCAATGCGCTGCTTGGGCTCGGGGTTCTTCTCGGGATCTTCTTCATGACTTTCCTGCATGTGTTCCCCGGCCTGCTTCGGGAGTACAGAGAGGCTGCGTGCGTCCATGGTGTAGGCCAGCACCTGGCCATTGCGATCCGTAATGCCTCCGCGCAGAGCTGGTTCGGTAATCACCGAGGTACGCTGCATCTGTGCTTGATTCGACAGCGATGGGCCGGCGACCAGTTGTACCCAGACGAGGCGCAGCATCAGGGCGAGAACCGTCAGGAAGATGACTAGGAATACGAGGCGGACGCGCTTGTTAAAACGCGCGAAGGAGGTATCCAGGATCAACCACGAGTTAGAGTCAACCGTCCGCGGGGAGCGGCGGTTGTTGGGTGTGGACACGTGGTTGCCCTCCTTTCTATTCACTCTTGGTTATTGTCCCCGTAAATACGAAAACAGGCCGGGGTTGGCCCCGGCGTGTCTGAAGTTTTCGGTTCGCTTTCCGCGGTGATCTAGCGCGGTGCCGGGGCCGGCGCCTCCGCCGCGGGCGCTGGAGCGGGAGCAGGAGCAGGTGCCGGCGCTGCCGGAGCCGGCGCGGGCGCCGGTGCAGGCGCCTGACCCGCCGGGCCGCCGGAGTACGGCAGACCACCGTTGCCCTGCGAGTTGTTACGTGGACCGCTGACGTTTACATCCGGGGCGCGGTCACCCGCGAGGACCGGGTGGTCCGGGTGCAGGCCCTCGACGCGTTCGGTCTTATTCGGATCACTGGTTGCGCCACGACGCTTGGCTTCGCCGTTCACATCGACGACTTCCTTGCCATCTTCAGCGTTGGCCGGGCGGCTTTCCTCGATCTTGCCGCCGCGATCCTCCAGAATGCCGGACTGCTTCGGGGTAACCATGCCCATCTCGCTGGCTTCCTTGGCGATGTTGGCGGAGGACTTCGCGTTGGCGACGTCCCGGTTCAGACTCTCGATCTCGTTTTCCAACGTGGTGCTGCGAGACTGCGCATCGGCGATCTGGAACGACTGCTTAGTCGTGGCGGCGGACAGCGCCATCACGGAAACCACACCGAGGATGAATACAGTCACCGCCAACACGATGCGGCGGGTGAGCTTCGGGTTCCCACGCTCCAGGGCAATAATGCGCCGTCCGCGGACCGAGACCTGCTGGCGCGAGCCCACCCGGCTACCGCCGAAGCGGCGAGTGCTGCGCCCCGGGGCGCTGGTGCGGTTGGCATCCCAGGCACTTCCGCGGCGGGTCGGCTCGGCGGTGCGCTGGCTAGAGCGCGCCGGGCGAGCCTTGGCGCGTGAGCGGTCGGCAACGCCGCGACCGGCTACGGTGGTGCGATCGCGATCGGTGTGCTGGCCTCGGGTGCGGATGGTGCCTGGTGCTGTCATGTGATTCCTTCCGAAGTTTCGGAGGTTCGGGTCTGTTTCTATCAGTGGTATTCGGGGGTTTTGCTTAGCTAACTGGGCGTGTCCAGCGGAAATGTTGTTTTTCCTCTGTCACTGACCCTGCTGTAGGCCCTCACCCTCACGGGGGCGGCCCGGGAGTTCTGCTCTATCT